>CALDNT010000105.1 GCA_937915145.1 uncultured Reyranella sp. | reverse complement strand
ACCGTCGATCTTCTGGTAGATCGCCGTCGCGTCCCGCTGCCACTGCGCATCGAGATGGCGCGGTCGCGCGCGCGCGCCAACCTCGCCTTCGAGGTGGGTGATGCCAACGATCTCGGCGCCTTGCCCGAAGCGGGCTTCGACGTCGTGATCCTGAGCGCGGTATTCCACTGGCTGCCCGACAAGCCGCGCGCACTCGGCCAGTTCGCGCGCGCGCTGCGGCCGGGCGGACGGATCGGCCTCACGACGCGACCACCCCAGGACAGCGGCGGCATTCGCTCGCCGATGCGCGAGGCGATGGCCGAGGCGATGGCCGAACCGCCGTTCGACCGCCATCCTCGGCCATATACCGGATCCATCTTCAATATCGACGTCGCCGGGATGCGCCTGTTGCTGGAGGCGGCGGGCTTCGTGCCCGGCGTGATCGAGCTGCGCCCCAGCGTGCAGGCCTTTCCCACGCCCGAAGCGGCGGTGCGCTATGTCGAAGCGAGTTCGTTCGGCAATCTGCTGGGCCATCTGCCGCCGGAGCTGCGGCCTGACGCGCGTGCGGCGATGGCGGAGAAGCTGGCTGTGATTATGACGCCGGAAGGGATCGTGCAGCAGGGGCGGCGGCTCGTGGCGGTAGCGGTTCGGGGGTAGCGGCATCTCCCGACCCTACTTCGCGGACCTTCCTTTCCTATCCGCGGCGCTGTAGGCTGCCTCGCTTTCCCGCTGTTCGAGGCCCGGAAAGCATATGGCTCACATCAGACTGAATACCCATCCCTCCCAGGGCGGCGTGAAGGCGCCGCCGGTGGTGTGGGGCGCGCGCGATCCGGCTGTTCGTGGACCGGTCGTCGGCACTGTGGCCGCGCCGGCGCGGCGCAATGCGATAGGCGTGCATTCCGGCAGCTACGGTATCTATCGCGCGCTGGCGATTGCCGGCCATGAACTCAAGGCCGATCACCGGCCCGACTTCACCGACACTTCGCCGGCCGAGTTGATCGGACCGTTCGAGAGCTGGTTCGATCCCAAAAAAATTGTGTCGCTCGATCCTTGGGGCCATCTGGTGGCCTCGGTGTTCGCCGAGCAACTGAAGGCCGGTTGGGACATCCGCCCCACCATCGCCGTCACCAAGGCGCACATCTCGATGCCGGAGATCAAGGACGCCATGGCGGCGGGGCGACTGAAGCCGGACGGCTCGATCCTGAAGGCCAACGGCGAGGTGCGGGTCACCAAGGCCGCGGTCGAGCCGGTGTGGTGGTTGCCCGGCATCGCCGAGCGCTTTGGCGTGCCTGAAGTCGATCTGCGCCGCACGCTGTTCGAGCAGACCGGCGGCATGTACACCGAACTGGTGACGCGGCCGGACTTGGAACTGTTCCTGCCGCCGATCGGCGGCGCCACGGTCTATTTCTTTGGCGACATGCTGAAGATCGGCAAAGCAGACACGAAGATCGCCTGCCGCCTCCATGACGAGTGCAATGGCTCCGACGTCTTCAGTTCCGACATCTGCACCTGCAGGCCCTACCTCGCACACGGAATCGAAATCTGTATCGAGATGGCGCAGCAGGGCGGGCTGGGCGTCGTCATTTACAATCGCAAGGAAGGCCGCGCCTTGGGCGAAGTGACGAAGTTCCTCGTCTACAACGCACGCAAGCGTCAGGTCGGCGGCGATTCGGCGGCGCAGTATTTCAACCGCACCGAATGCGTGGCCGGCGTTCAGGACATGCGCTTCCAGGAATTGATGCCCGACCTGTTCCATTGGCTGGGTATCGCACGCATCGACCGCTTCGCCTCGATGAGCAACCTGAAGTCCGACGCGCTGCGCGAACAGGGTGTAGAAATCGTGGAGCAGGTGGCGATCCCCGACGAGTTGATTCCTGCCGACGCCCAGGTCGAAATGGATGCCAAGAAGGCCGCCGGCTACTTCAGCGCCACCAGGCCGAGCTCGAATGAACTCGCACGGCCGAAGGGGAGGGGATTGGATGAGTAGCTGTTGCGCAGGACCGTCGTCGGAGCGCAGCCAATGACCGACTCGATCGCCTGGCTCCGCACCCCCGCGGCGATCCGCGAGCGTGCCGGACAGATTTTGAAGTACGTCGAGGACGGCCGCTCGGCCTGGTTCGCGCTCGACGCGGCGGGGCTCGAGGCGGCGGTGCAGGCGACGCTTGCCGTGACGCGCCGGCGCTTCGCCGATCCGTCGAAGATCCCCTTCCATTCGCGCTGGCGGCATTTCGAGGCCGGCGGCGTCGACCGTTGGGTGCTGCTTGCCGAACGGATGAAGGATCTGGCGCCGCAAGAGGTGGCGCGCCGCCGCATCGATCTCGCGGTGGTGTCGGTGCTGCTCGATGCCGGTGCCGGCGGACTGTGGTCGTACCGCGAGTCCGCGACCGGCAAGACCTTTATGCGATCCGAAGGACTGGCGGTCGCCAGCTTCAACATGTTCGCCAACGGCGCCTTCAGCCGCGATTCGAAGAACGATCCGCTGCGCGTCGATGCCGAGCGGCTCGCCCGGGTGACGCCGAACGAGGTCGCGATGGGGTTCCAGGTTCGTGGCCACAATTCGCTGCTGGGCCTCGAAGGCCGAGCCGAACTGTTGCGCAAGCTGGGTGGCGTCGAGTTGGAACGGCCGGGCGCCCTGTTCGACTTGCTGGCGAGCGGCGGCGAGGTGAAGGCGGGGGCGATCCTGGCTGCGGTGCTGGAAAAACTCTCGCCAATCTGGCCCAACCCGATGGGCGACGTGTGGCCGCATCCGGCGGTCGGGCTGGTGCCGTTCCACAAGCTGTCGCAGTGGCTGAGCTATTCGCTGGTCGAACCGCTGCAGGGTGCCGGCCTGGAGGTGGTCGAACTCGACGAGTTGACCGGCCTGCCGGAATATCGCAACGGCGGACTGCTGGTCGATTCCGGCGCCTTGAAGCCCAAGCAGAAAGCGCTGCTGGAGAAGGTGTTTGCGCCGTCGGACGAGGCGATCGTCGAATGGCGCGCCCTGACCTTGGCGCTGCTCGACCGGATCGCGACACAGATGCGCGTTCATCTCAAGATGGATGCCGCGAGCCTGCCGCTGGCCAAGGTACTTGAAGCCGGCACCTGGTTCGCCGGCCGCGATCTTGCCGCCAAGCGCCGCAAGGACGGTGGCCCGCCGATCGCGGTCGAGAGCGACGGCACGGTATTTTGACGACCCTGTTGAGGAGATAGAGAAATGTCGTTGCCGCACTCGATCCACGTCGTGTCGCACCCGCTGGTGCAGCACAAGCTGACCAAGATGCGCGACAAGGAAACCTCCAGCGCCAACTTCCGCCGGCTGCTGCGCGAGATCGGGCTGCTGCTGGGTTATGACGCGACCAAGGATCTGCCGCTGGCCGACGAGCGCATTGAGACGCCGATCGCCGCCATGGATGCGCCGCTGCTCGACGGCAAGAAACTGGTGGTGGTGCCGATCCTGCGCGCCGGTCTCGGCCTGGCCGAAGGGCTGCTCGAGTTGATGCCGCTGGCGCGACAGGGTCATGTCGGCCTCTACCGCGACCCGCGCACGCTGCAGGCGGTCGAATACTATTTCAAGATTCCCGCCGACATCTCCGATCGCGATGTGCTGGTGTGCGATCCGATGCTGGCGACGGCCCATTCGGCGATCGCTGCTGTGGATCGTTTGAAGGAGCAGGGCGCCAAGCGGTTGAAGTTCATCTGCATCCTGGCCTCGGAAACCGGTGCGCGGGCCTTTGCCGAGGTCCATCCCGATGTCCCGGTGTTCGCCGCCGCAATCGATGCAAAGCTCAACGATCACGGGTATATTGTTCCCGGCCTGGGCGACGCGGGCGACCGCCTGTTCGGGACGAAGTAACGATAAGGGGGAAAGACCATGCTGACGCCCGATCTCAAGTATCTGCTGCTCTCCGTCCTGCTATGTTTCGTCCAAATGCTGATCGCGGCTACCGGCGCCAACCAGAAGGTGGGGCTGGCGACGCTGGCGGGCAACCGCGAGGGCCTTCCCGAACTCACCGGCTGGGCCGGTCGCGCCCGGCGCGCCCATCTCAACATGGTCGAGAACCTGGTGCTGTTCGCCGTGCTGGTGCTGCTCGCCGAAGTCGAAGACAAGAACAGCGCCATGACGGCGCTGGGCGCCGCGATCTTCTTTTGGGCGCGCCTCGCCTATGCCGTGATCTACGTCGCCGGTATCGCCTGGCTGCGCACCGCGGCGTGGTTCGTGTCGGTGATCGGCATGGCGATCATCGCCTTCGAACTGCTGCAGGCGATGTAGCGCCCGCCCGGACTTAGTGCTTGGGCGCGCCGGCGCCCATCGCGGCGACGTCGAGTTCGACGTCGATGCTGCCGGCTTTCTCGAATACCAGCGTCGCCGTTACCTTGGCGTCCCTGGCAAAGGGCGCCTTCAGCCCCATGAACATGATGTGATAGCCGCCGGGCTTCAGTACCACGGTGGCTCCGGGCGCGATCTCGAGGCCGTTTTCGAGCTCGCGCATGCGCATGATGTTGCCTTCCATTTTCATCTCGTGGATTTTGGTTTTGTCAGCAGCAGCGCTGCGCACTGCGATCAGCCGGTCGGGCGTCGTGCCGGTGTTGGTAATGGTGACGAAGCCGCCGCCGGACGGCGCGGTGGCCGGCGTGGCGCGCGTCCAGGGTTGGACGATCTCGAGAGCACCCAGTTTGTAGTCGTGGGCACGGGCGAGGACGGGCAGCAGCAATCCGGCGATGGCCAGAATGGAGATGACGGAAACGGAAAGGCGGATCGGCGGCATGGCAACATCCTTTGCTGACGGGACGGAACGCGCGCACGAGGCGCACGGACGGTTCAAGGTCAGGCGAGGACGGGCGGTGCGCGGGGCTGGCTTGGCCCGTCGCGGATACCGACGGGCGAGAGGGCGTCAAAGTCGGCCTCCACGCGGATCGCCGCGACGACGTGCTCGATGAGGGCGAAGGCAGTCGACGGCGGGGCAATTGCAGGTGCATGCGCAAGCCCGAGGCAGCAGTCGTGGGCGGCAACCGTCGCCGGCGCGCCGCCCTCGTCCTGGCCGGCGGACGGCGCGCAGAATGCACCCCAAGTCCGCGCGGCGGCGGCGGGACCGCCGTCGCGCATCAGCGCAGCATGAGCGAGCGGCTGGATAAAATTGAGTGTGATCGCAAACAGCGCCGCCGCCAGCGAGGCGACGCGCCAGTCCGATTCGGAGCGTTTGCGTATCATGCGCAAGTCTAGGCAGCCGTGCGATGCCGCCTCAAGGGTTCAGTTCATCCATAGTGTCGCATCGCGGCGAGGCGCGGGTCGGCGGTGCGCCGGGCATGATTCGCCAGCAGCCACAGGGCGCCCAGCTGAAAGCCATGAAACGTGCGGCGCCCGTCGCTCAACTCGGCCAGGAAGTCGGCAAGGGGGACCTCATGGGTGATCAGCAGCTCGCTGTCGTCGGGATCGGGTTCGGCCACCTTGCGGGCGTCGAGTGCGGCGAAGCAGTGCACCGTGTTGTCGAGCCGCGGCGCATTGGCGAAGAAACTGCCGAGCGGCACCCATTCCTCGCTGGCAAAGCCGGTCTCCTCGCGGAGTTCGCGCTTCATCGCCGCCAGCGGTTCCTCCTCGGGCTTGTCATGAATGCCGCTCGGCAGCTCGATCACGGTCTGCCGCACGCCGTGGCGATACTCCTCGACCAGCAGAACATTGCCGTCGTGGGTGAGCGCGACGGCGGTCACCCAGTCGGGCTGCTCGATGACATGGAAGGGCGACAACACACTCCCGTTGGGCAGTTCCACGGTGTCGGAGCGCAGCGCCAGCCAGCGGTCGCGGTAGGCGTATTTCGACTCGATGACTTTCCATGGAGCGATGGTCTTGCCGCCGTCCGCCATGTCAGACCGCGGTCCAGCCGCCGTCGACCACCAGCTCGGTGCCGGTGATGTAGGACGCGTCGTCGGAGGCCAGGAACAGGATGGCGTGGGCGACCTCGTCGACCTCGCCGGCACGACCCATCGGCACCCCTTTCAGGGTCTTGGCCCGCATCGCCGGATCGGCGGTGCGGCCCGAAGTGCGCATCGGCGGCATCAGGCCAGGATGCACCGAGTTGACGCGGACGCCGTCCCTGCCGTGCTGCGCGGCGCCGGCCTTGGTGATCAGCCGCACAGCACCCTTGGAGGCGTTGTAACCGACATGGAGATAGCCCTGGCCGACGATGCCCGAGATCGATGACAGGTTGATCACCGAACCGCCGCCGCTCTTCTTCATTGCCGCGATGCCGTACTTCATGCCGAGGAACACGCCCGTGGCGTTGATGCCCATCAGCCGGTCCCACGCAGCGGTATCGTAGAGGTCGGTCTCCGCCGAGCCGCTGATGCCGGCGTTGTTGACCAGTACGTCGAGGCGGCCGTACGACGTCACGGTCTTTTCGACCGCCGCCTGCCATTGTGCCTCATCGGTGACGTCGAGATGGATGTAGGAGGCGTGCCCGCCTGCCTTCTCGATTTCGGCCACCGTGGCGGCACCTTCCTTGTCGAGGATGTCGGCCACTACGACGGCTCGGGCGCCCTCGCGAGCAAACAGTCGGGCGGTGGCCGCCCCCATGCCGCCCGCGGCACCGCTGATCAACGCAACCTTGTCCTTCATGCGCATGGCAACCTCGTTCACGCGAGTTTGAGGCCGACGATGCCGGCCACGATCAGGGCGATGGAGACCAAGCGGATCGTCGAAGCCGAGTCGCCAAACATCAGTACGCCGACCGTAAAGGCCCCGACGGCGCCGATGCCGGTCCATACGGCGTAAGCGGTGCCCATCGGAATGACGCGTTGTGCCCACAAAAGCAGCGCGCCGCTGATCGCCATGCACAGAATGGCGAAAATGAGCCACAACGGACGGGCGCCATCGGCGGTCCAGCCGAGTTTGAGCCCCACCGGCCAGCCGATCTCAAAAAACCCAGCGAGAACAAGGTAAGCCCATGCCATGTATCTCTCCCCCGAAGGGCCGGGCCATCGTTGACGACGGCGTCGCGGCCTGTTCTGATCAAGGATTGCATGCATCTTGCTAGATAGCGAGAGCAGCTGGAGGGGAAGCTTCTAAGAATGGGGTTTGACATGAACGAACATGAACTGCGCGGTCTGATCGGGAAGGTGAAGATCGGGAAATTGTCGCGACGCGGCTTTGTGCAGCGGATGATGGCGGTGGGGATCGCCGCGCCGTTCGCCACCCAGCTTCTGGTCCATTCAGGCGTCGCCATGGCCCAGGCCAAGGACACCTACGCGCCGACCAAGCGCGGCGGCGGCGGCATCCTGAAGGTGCTGTGGTGGCAGGGCCCGACGTTGCTCAATCCGCACTTCGCGGTCGGCACCAAGGATCAGGACGGCTCGCGTCTGTTCTACGAGCCGCTGGCCGGCTGGGATCCCAACGGCGAGCTCAAGCCCAAGCTTGCGGCAACGATTCCGACCCGCGAGAACGGTGGGCTGTCAGCCGACGGAAAGACGGTGACCTGGAAACTGAAGCAGGACGTGAAGTGGCACGACGGCAAGCCGTTTACCGCCGCCGACGTCGTGTTCAACTGGGAATACGCCAGGGACCCTGCGACCGCGGCAGTGACCATCGCGACCTACAAGGATGTGGTGATCGAAAAGATCGATCCGTACACGGTGGTCGTCAAGTTTGCCAAGGCGGCGCCGTTCTGGGCCGACGCCCTGGTCGGTACGCGCGGGATGCTCATTCCGAAGCATCTGTTCCAAGATTACATGGGCGGCAAATCGCGCGAGGCGCCGACCAACCTCGCGCCGGTCGGCACCGGGCCATATCTGTTCAAGGACTTCAAGCCGGGTGACTTGGTCAGGGGGACGATCAATCCGAACTATCACCAGGCCAATAAGCCGTATTTCGACGCCATCGAAATGAAAGGCGGCGGCGACGCGGTGTCGGCGGCGCGCGCGGTGCTGCAGACCGGCGAATTCGATTTCGCCTGGAACATGCAGGTCGAGGACGAAATCCTCGCGCGCCTGGAAAAAAGCGGCAAGGGCCGGGTTGAGGTGACGCCGACTGGCAATATCGAGCACATCCAGCTCAACACCACCGACCCCTGGGTCGAGGTCGATGGCGAGCGCTCGAGCATCAAGACCAAGCATCCGATCCTGAGCGACCCGGCGGTTCGCCAGGCGCTTTCCGTCCTGGTCGACAAGGATTCGATCGAGAAACACATCTACGGCCGCACCGGTCCGGCAACGCCGAACTTCCTCAACAATCCGGAGCGCTTCCGCTCCAAGACGATGAAGTTCGAGTTCAACATCGACAAGGCTGCCGACATCCTCGAGAAGGCCGGCTGGAAGAAGGGCTCCGATGGCATTCGCGAGAAGGGCGGCAAGAAGCTGAAGCTGGTCTACCAGACCTCGATCAACCAGCCGCGCCAGAAGACCCAGGCGATCGTCAAGCAGGCCGCCCAGAAGGCCGGTATCGACCTCGAACTAAAGTCGGTGACGGCGTCGGTGTTCTTCTCGTCGGATGTCGCCAATCCCGATACCTACACCAAGTTCTACTGCGATCTTCAGATGTACACGACGACCATGTCGCAGCCCGATCCGCAACTCTTCATGAACCAGTTCAATTCGTGGGAGGTCGCCACCAAGGCGAACAAGTGGCAGGGCCGCAACATCACGCGCTGGCAGAACGCCGAGTACGACAAGCTTTTCCGCGAGACCGAGTCGGAACTCGACCCGGTCAAGCGCGCCGCCCTGTTCATCAAGATGAACGACATGGTCGTTGGCGACCAGGTGGTGATCCCCGTCGTTATGCGTCCTGGCGTGGCTGCTTTGGGCAACAACCTCGTGGCCACGATCAGCGGCTGGGACAACAACACCTGGGACCTGTCCGACTGGTACAAGAAGGCGTAAGGCTGCCGAAGCGAACGCCCCTTCCCGCCTCGAGGCGGGAAGGGGCTGACTGCAGGGAAACCGCGTGAGCCGCCAGTACATCATCCGACGCCTTTTGATTGCGATTCCGAGCTTGCTCGGGATCAGCCTCGTCCTGTTCACGATCCTGGCGCTGGCACCCGGCGACCCGTTCGAGGAACTGGCGACCAATCCGGCCGTGCCGCCCGAAGTGCGTGCGGCCTTGCGCGCGAAGTTCGGTCTCGATGATCCGGTGTGGGCCCGCTACCTGCACTGGATCACGGCCATGCTGCAGGGCGACTGGGGCTTTTCCTTTGTCAGCCGCATGGACGTTGACACTCTAATCCTGCAGCGCCTGCCGGTTACGCTGATTGTGATCGGCTCCTCGCAGATCATCGCCATCCTGGTGGCACTGCCGGTTGGCGTGCTGGCCGCGACGCGGCCCTATTCGCTGTTCGACCAGGTCGCCAACACCTTCGCCTTCATAGGCTTCTCGTTGCCGACCTTCTTTACCGGCCTGCTGTTCATCCTGGTGTTCTCGATCCAGCTCGACTGGCTGCCCTTCGTCTACCGTGCCGACATCGACGCCACGGGCTGGCAGTTCTACTGGGAGCATATCAAGCAGGCGATCATGCCGGTCATGGTGCTGGGCCTGTTCCAGGGCGCCTCGCTGGTGCGTTATGTCCGCTCCTCTGTGCTCGATGTCATCAAGCTCGACTACGTCACCACGGCGCGGTCCAAGGGTATTGGCGAGCGCAAGGTCATCACCAAGCATGTGGTGCGCAATGCCCTGATCCCGGTTGTGACGTTGGTCGCGCTGCAGATGCCGATCGTGTTCGGCGGCGCCATCGTCACCGAACAGATCTTCCGGGTCCCCGGGATCGGCTCGCTGCTGATTTCGGCCATGCTCGCCAACGACACGCCGGTCGTGATGGCGGTGACTTTCGTGTTTGCCTGTCTCGTCGTCCTCTTCAACCTGATTGCCGATATCCTGTATGGCTGGCTCGACCCCCGTATCGCTTTCCGCTGACGCCGCGGCCCCTGCCGCCGCCCAGCCACGCAAGAGCCGGCCGACTACGCCGGCCGGGGAGGCGTGGCGCCGGTTTCGCCACCACCGTCTCGCGGTGGCCAGCGCCGTCATCCTGCTTGCGCTGTTTGCAATTGTCGCGCTGGGGCCGTTCCTCTGGCCAGTGCCGATCAACGAAATCGACTTCAGCGCCAAACTGCAGGGCCCGTCCTGGGCGCACCCGCTGGGGACGGACGATCTCGGCCAGGACCTCCTGGCGCGGCTGATCTACGGCGGGCGCATCTCGCTCGCCGTCGGCCTCGCCGCCATGATCGTGGCGGTGGTGGTCGGTATCCTGGTCGGGGCGATATCCGGCATGGCGAGCGGCCGGGTCGATGCCGTGCTGATGTGGGTGACCGACCTGTTCCTGTCGCTGCCGCTGCTGCCGTTGCTGCTGCTGCTGACCTACCTGTTTCGCGACTCAGTCAAGAGCGTGCTCGGACCCGAGGGCGGCGCCTTCGTGCTGATCGTGGTGGTGATCGGGGGCCTGCGCTGGATGCAGGTCGCCCGTCTGGTGCGAGCCCAGTTTCTCAGCCTGCGCGAAAAGGAATTCGTCGAGGCGGCGCGGGCGCTGGGCGCCTCCAAGCCGCGCCTGGTGTTGCACCACATCCTGCCGAACGCGCTGGGACCGGTGATCGTCGCCGGCACGATCGACGTCGCCGCCGCCATCATCGCCGAGTCCACGTTGTCCTTCCTTGGCCTCGGGTTTCCCTCCGACATCCCGACCTGGGGCAGCGTGCTGCGCGACGCCAAGGACTATCTCGACATCGCGCCGCACTGGGTGCTGTTTCCGGGCGCGGCGATCTTCCTGGCCGTGATCACCATCAACTTCATCGGCGACGGCCTGCGCGACGCGCTCGACCCGCGTCGCGTCCTGTGAGGCAAGCGTAGCGTGGCCGAACCCCTGTTGGACATTCAAGGGCTGAAGACCTGGTTCAAGACCGACGACGGCCTGGTCCGGGCGGTCGACGGCGTCGACCTCAGGATCGACCGCGGCGAGACCGTGGGCGTTGTGGGCGAGTCGGGCTGCGGCAAGACCGTGACGGCGCGCTCGGTGCTGAAGCTGATCGACATGCCGCCGGGGCGCTTCGAGGCCGGCCGGATCCTTTGGCAGGGCCGCGATCTGATTCCGCTCGACGACGCGGAGATGAACAAGATCCGGTCGCGCGAGATCGCCATCATCTTCCAGGAACCGATGACCTCGCTCAACCCGGTCTATTCCGTCGGCGAGCAGATCGCCGAGGTGATCGAGTTGCATCAGAATCTCTCGCGCAAGCAGGCACTGGTCGGTGCCGCGGACATGCTGAAGCTGGTCAACATTCCCAATCCGGAACGCCGCGTGCACGACTATCCGCACCAGTTCTCCGGCGGCATGCGCCAGCGTGTGATGATCGCCATGGCGCTCTCCTGCCAACCCAAGCTCCTTATTGCCGACGAGCCGACCACCGCCCTCGACGTCACCATCCAGGCGCAGATCCTGGAGCTGATGCAGGAGATGAAGGAACGTTTTGGCATGGCGATCATGCTGATCACCCATGCCATGGGAGTTGTCGCCGAAACCGCCCAGCGCGTCGTCGTGATGTATGCGGGCAAGGTGGTCGAGGAAGCGCCGGTTGGCGCCCTGTTCGGCGATCCCCGGCATCCCTATACGCAAGGCCTGATCCGCTCGATCCCGCGCGTCGACCGCAGCGCCGGCCAGCAGGCGCGGCTCGAGTCGATTCCCGGTACGGTGCCGAGCCTGCTCGACCCGCCGCCCGGTTGCCGCTTCGCTGCGCGGTGCAAGTACGCCATGGAAATCTGCACCCAGGCAATACCGCCGCTCAAGGAAGTGGCGCCCGGACACAGGGTGGCGTGCGTACTATGAGCGAAGAAGAAGCGCTGCTTTCCGTTCGCGATCTCAAGAAGCATTTTGCCGTGAGTGGCGGCATCTTTTCGCGCGAGGTCGATCGCGTCTATGCCGTCGATGGCGTCAGCTTCGACATTGCCGCCGGCGAGACACTGGGCCTGGTCGGCGAATCGGGCTGCGGCAAGTCGACCACTGGGCGCTGCATCCTGCGGCTGATCGAACCGAGCTCGGGCGAGGTCTGGTTCAAGGGCACCGACGTGCGGAAGATGGGCGGGACGGCGCTGCGCGCTCTGCGGCGCGACATGCAGATCATCTTCCAGGACCCCTACGCTTCTCTCAATCCACGTCTCACCGTGGGGGCGATCGTCGGCGAGGCGCTTACGATCCACAATCTTGCGAAGTCGCGGCGCGAGCACGAGGAGCGCGTGGTCCAGCTCCTCGAAACGGTCGGACTGCAGCCCGATCACTTGCGGCGCTTTCCGCACGAATTCTCCGGCGGCCAGCGCCAGCGCATCGGTATCGCCCGCGCACTGGCCGTCGAACCCAAGCTGATCGTGTGCGACGAACCCGTCTCCGCCCTTGATGTGTCGATCCAGGCCCAGGTGATCAATCTGCTGGAGGATCTGCAGGAGAAGTTCGGCCTCACCTATCTTTTCATTGCCCACGACCTCAGCGTCGTCGAGCACATCTCGACACGCATCGCGGTGATGTATCTTGGCCGCGTGGTCGAGATCGCGCCGTCGCGCGAACTCTACGACACGCCGCTGCATCCCTATTCCGAGGCGCTGCTGTCGGCCGTGCCGATTCCGGATCCGACGGTGAAGCGCCAGCGCATCATGCTGCAGGGCGATGTGCCCAACCCGATCCGCCCGCCATCGGGTTGCCATTTCCATACCCGCTGCCCGATCGCCAAGCCCGACTGCGCCACGCGTGTGCCCGAACTGCGCGAAAGCAAGCCCGGCCACTGGGTGTCGTGTCACTACAGGGGATAGGGGCTGGTACCCGCTGCCGGACTCGAACCGGCACGGCCTCGCGGCCTCGGGATTTTAAGTCCCGTATGTCTACCAGTTCCATCAAGCGGGCAGCGGCGGATATTAGCCGCCGGACCAGTGCCTGTCGCGCTCGCGAACGGTGAACACATCGAATCACGATTGATTGTGGAGGGGGCATTGGCGCCCCCGAGTTGCGCTATCCTGCCGGTGCATGATGACGCACCGTCGCTCCCTGTTATGGTTCTGCTTCGCCGCTGCCGTGGCTCCGGTCCCGGTCCAGGCGCAGGATACTGCGCGGGCGGCCCTGATCGCCGAGTTGCGCCGGGGTGGCTATGTCCTCTACGTGCGCCACGCCGAGACGGCGGCGACACCCGAACCGCAGGTGCGCGATCTGGCTGACTGCCAATGGCAGCGCAACCTCAACGAGGCGGGCCGGCGGCAGGCGACAGCTCTTGGCGATGTGCTGCGCGCCGACGGTGTGACATTCACGACGATCGAGGCCAGCCCTTTCTGCCGGGCGATTCAGACGGCGGAGCTGATGTTCGGTCACCCTCCAAAGATCGACGACGTCCTTTTCTATCACGTGAGCCAGTCGCCTGAGCAGATTGCGGCGGGTACCGCCGCACTGAAGGCGCGTCTCGCCCGAACGCCGGCTTCCGGCAATGCCGTGCTGGTCGGCCATGCCCCGCCGTTCAAGCGAGCGGCCGGTATCGAGCTTTCCGAGGGGCAGGGCGCGTTCATCAAGCCGGGTGCCGCTGGCGCTTTCAAGATTGTAGCGTTGGTATCGCCCGACGGGATTTCGCCGGCGCCTTAACGGCTGAAACCCGCGATCATGCCGCCTTCGACCCAGGCGCGCAGCAGGCCAGCGGCGCGGGCAGGTGCCTGCTCGCTGCCGGTGAAAGGAGCGAGCGTCTCGCAGAGTTCGGGGAAGGATCGGCCCGCGGTCAGGGCGTCGAGCATCGCCGCTTCATCCGGATCGAGCGAGCGGTAGCTGGTGAGAAGCGCGGGCCGCCAGATCGCCCAGGCGACAGGTTCGGGTGCTGCATCGACCTCGAGATTGCCGGGTTCGACATCTTCGCGGCGCTGCCAAGCCTGCGCCACCTCGAAGGCAAAGGTGAACCGGCGCAGCGACGGCAGGACGGTGAAGGAAAGCGTCTCCCAGGCCTCCGGAGGCAAGGCCATCAGCGCATCGGCCATCACCGGCGGCACGTCGGGCGAGTCGAAGGCTTCGCCCAGTGCCCATTCGAAACGCGCCATTTCGACCGCGGCCGGCGCACCGTTGTAGGGTGGGGTGCGGCCCATGAAATCGGCGACATCCTTGCCGAACCAGCGCACCGAGGGATGGTGCGACGGATGGGCGGCGATATAGGCGCGCGCCAGGTGGTCGAAATCGGCGGGGCCGGCCATCGCCATAAGGCCGGGATAGTCGGTCGTCAGCACCTCGATCAGGCGTAGGGCATAGCCGTCGCGATAGACGTCGAGCAGGGTGACGCGATCGGCCTTGTTCGTGTCGCGAACCGCGGCCTGAAAGGCGTCGTTGGCGACAAGCAGATAGTCCTGGAAGGCGCGCTGGAGGTCGCCCAGGGAGCCTGTGTTGGCGCCGCGGCTCATGCCGCCACCTCGCGTTGTGCGCCAGCGGCGATGCGACGCGCGATGTCGAGTTCGGCCAGAAGCTCCTCGTAGGGCGGGATGTCGGCGTCGCGCTCGATCATGGTCGGCACGCCGGGGAAGAGCTTCACCGCCTCGGCATATAGCGACCAGACATCGGGCACGATCGGATGGTCGTGCGTGTCGATGATGTGGCTGCCCTTGTGGGTGTGGCCGGCCAGATGGAACTGGCGTACGCGCTCGCGCGGCATGGCGCGCAGGAAGGCGAGTGCGTCGAATTCGTGATTGAAGGAGCTGACATAGACATTGTTGACGTCGAGCAGGATCTCGCAGTCGGCGCGGCGGCTGAGTTCGGCGATGAAGTCCCATTCGCTGAGTTCGGAGGCGGCGTAGGTGACGTAGCTTGACACATTCTCCAGCACCAGGCGGCGGCCGAGTCGGTCCTGCACACGGCTCACCCGCTCGGCGACGTGACCCAGCGCTTCCTCGGTGTAGGGCAGCGGCAACAGGTCGTGCATGTTGGTGCCGCGCAGGCCGGTGAAGCAGAGGTGATCCGATATCCACATCGGTTGCACGCGGTCGGCCAGCGCCTTGAGGTCGGCGAGGTAGCGGTCGTCGAGCGGATCGATCGAGCCGATCGACAGCGACACGCCGTGCAAGGCCATCGGATAGTCGCGGCGGATACTGTCGAGCCAATGCATCGGCCGCCCGCCGGGCACCATGTAGTTCTCCGACAGCGCCTCGAACCAGCCGACCCGGCCGGGGTTGGCGGCGATCTCTTCATAGTGCTCGGGCCGAAGTCCCAGCCCGAATCCGATGTTGTTGGCACTGATGGCGGCACTCATGGGCGAATTCTACTCTACCAAGTGTGCGAGCGTCTGCCTGGTACGGCCGTTTCACAGTTTGGTGAGATGGCTGCGATCAAAAAGAGAAGGGCGCCGCGATTCCCCGCGGCGCCCCTGGATCGTCGATCGATCGACGATCTTACATCACTTTGCCGCCGGCCTTGGTGCAGGCGCCGGCGTCAGCGGCCTCGGTCCAGCCCTGGCCCTTGCAGGCATTCATGCCCTTGCAGGCCGACGAAGCGGTCTTGCAGGCGCTGGTGCCCTTGCAGGAGTTGGCCCCGGCGCACTTCACGCCAGCGGCGTGAGCGCTCGATGCGAAGGCGCCAGCGGCGAAAATCGCGGCGGCGGTGGCGATGAGGGTCTTCGTGGTCATGTGTCACTCCCTTGTTGAGATCTCTTGCGGAGGCGCGGGGGCACCCCGCGCCGCGACCATGCCCGGCGCCGGCCTCGCAGGGAAGTCAGGGCTTGGCGAGACGGCGTGATCGCCAGATCACCTGTGCGTGAGGCGGGCAGGAGACAGTGCTGGTTCTTCGACGCCGAGCTGGGCGATGTCGGCCGGCAATCCATGGCCCAACGCCAAGCTCGCCGCCAGCCGGCCGGCGGCGGCGGCGGTCTGGATGCCGTAACCGCCCTGTCCCGCCAACCAGAAGAAGCCATCCGTTCGCGAGTCAAAGCCGACCACGAGATTCTTGTCGGCGACGAAGCTCCGGAGTCCGGCCCATTTGCTCTTGATGCGGCGGATCTGCAACGTTGTCGCTGCTTCGATACGCTCGACCGCGGTGGCGACGTCGATTTCCTCGGGCTGGGCGTCGCAGGGCGGCGATGGCGTCTCGTCGGCGAGCGATCCCAGGAACTGCCCGACCTCCGGCTTGAAGTACCAGCTTTCGTCAAAGTCGATCACCATGGGCAGCGGCGCCGGGTCGATTCCAGCCGGTGAATCGAAGGTGAAGGCGGTCCGGCGTTTGGGAACAAGTCCGACCGGCCTGGCACCCGCGAGTTCCGCGATGATATCGGCCCAGGCGCCCGCGGCATTCACAACCGTAGCGGCGGTGACCGTATCGCCATCGCGCAGGCAGATTTGCCAGCGCCCGCTCTTGCGGTCGAGACTGGCGACTTCGGCGTTGAGGCGCAGCACGCAGCCGCCCGCCCGCGCACCCTTCAGGAATCCGCTGTGGATTGCAGCCACGTCCATGTCGTCGGCCTCGGGCTCGAAGATCGCGCCACCCGCCGCCGCCTCGGGTTTCAGCAACGGCTGCAGGCGCAGCGTCTCGTCCGGATCGAGCCAGCGCACGCTCGGCACCAGACGGGCATAGTCGGCCGCTGCCGCCTTGAGGCTGGCTTCCTGGTCGATGCGGCCGGCGACCAGCGCGCCGCGCGGGGTGAGCAGGGGATGGTCGGAGAAGCCGGGCGGTGGATGGCGGTAAAAGCGGCCCGAGGCCACAGTGATAGCGCGGATCTCGGCACTGCCGTAGGTCTCCGAATGCAGCGCCGCCGAACGCCCGGTGGTGTGATAGGCCGCGACATGTTCGCGCTCCAGGACGATCACCCGGGCGTGCGGTGCGAGATGGTAGGCAACGGAGACGCCGGCAATGCCGGCGCCGACGATGGCGAAATCGAAATGCTGCATGGGCTGCACATTGCAAGGTCGATGCCACCGCTGCAATAGTTGCCGCCATGAACATCGCCCATCTGCTGCTGGGGTCGGCCCAGGAATTCCGCGATCTGCCCGCGCTGGCGCGGGGCACGACACCCCATCTCGGCTACCGCGACCTGTGGCGCAAGGTCTCAGTCATGAGCACGCACCTGCGCGTCCGCTTCGGGCTGCAGCGCGGCGATCGTGTCGCCTTCGCCATGACCAATTGCGTCGAGTCGATCGAAGTCATGTATGCCATCTGGCACGCCGGTCTCTGTGCCGTGCCGATGAACGCCAAGCTGCACGCCAAGGAATTCGCCTTCATCCTGGAGAATTCCGGCGCCAGGCTGTGTTTCGTCACGCCCGATCTTGCCGGCACCATCGCCGAGGCTGCGCGCGAAGCGCCCGATCTGAAGGAAATCGTCGACACCACGACACGGGCCTACAGCTTCATGGAGGTAGGTGACCCGGGCCCGATCGCCGACTGCGAGCCGACCGACCTCGCCTGGTTGTTCTATACTTCGGGCACGACAGGCCGGCCCAAGGGCGCGATGCTGACGCACCGCAATCTGTTGGCGATGACGCTCAACTACTACGCCGATGTCGATCGCCCCGCCCCGGGCGGCTCGATCGTGCATGCAGCACCTATCAGCCACGGCTCGGGTCTGTGGAATTTCCCGATGCTGGCGCGCGGCGCCGTGCAGGTGTTTCCCGAAAGCGGCAAGTACGAGGTAGCGGAGACGGTCGAGCTGATGAACCGCTGGCCCGACTGCAGCATCTTCCTGGCGCCGACCATGGTGAAGCGCCTGATCGAGCACGGCAGCGTCTCCGACTTGCAACCCGGCGCGATCAGGCTGATCACCTACGGCGGTGCGCCGATGTATGTGAGCGATCTCAAGCGCGCCATGGAAACGCTCGGCAATGTACTGACCCAGCTCTACGGTCAGGGTGAGAGCCCGATGACGATCACCCATCTCAGCCGCGAGTTCCACGCCCAGAAGGATCATCCACGCTGGGAGGCAAGGCTTGCGTCGGCGGGCGTTGCGGACACCTGCATGGAGGTCCGCGTCGTCGACGAGGACGGGCGCCAGTTGCCGGCCGGCGAAGTGGGCGAGATCATCTGCAAGGGCGATCCCGTGATGGCTGGCTACTGGAACAACCCCGAGGCTACAGCGCGTTCGCTGCGCAAGGGCTGGCTGTGGACCGGTGACGTCGGCGCCCTCGACGAGGAAGGCTTTTTGACTCTGAAGGACCGTTCCAAGGACATGATCATTTCCGGCGGCTCCAACATCTATCCGCGCGAGATCGAGGACGTGCTGAACCTGCATCCAGGCGTTGCGGAGTGCTCGGTGGTCGGCCGGCCGCATCCCGAATGGGGTGAGGATGTCGTGGCCTTCGTGGTGGCGCGGCCGGGCGTCAGTGTGGCGCCGGCCGAACTCGATCGGCTCTGTCTCGACAATATCGCCCGCTTCAAGCGGCCGAAGGATTACAAGTTCGTCGATGCCCTGCCCAAGAACAACTACGGCAAGATTCTCAAGACGGACCTGCGTTCGAAGCTTTAAGCTCACCCCTGAAACGAGGAGGAAACCATGGGCAGCATGATCAAGTTCAAGCGTCCGGACGGCACCACCTGCAAGGGCTATCTGGCCAAGGTGCGTAAGGGAAAGCCCGGCATCGTGGTGATCCAGGAATGGTGGGGGCTGAACGACCAGATCTGTGGCGTCGTCGACCGCTTCGCGCGCGCCGGCTACAATGCGCTGGCACCTGACCTCTACAAGGGCCGCGTGACGCAGAAGCCGGACGAAGCCAATCACATGATGAGCGGCCTCGATTTCGTCGGCGCGTCCGACCAGGACATCGCCGGCGCCGTCGGCCATCTCGCCGGCATGAGCCGCAAGGTCGGCGTCATGGGCTTCTGCATGGGCGGCGCCCTTACCATCGCGGCGGCGGCGCGGGTGCCGGGCATCGCCTGCGGGGTGCCGTTTTACGGCGTGCCGCCGGCACAGCTCGCCGATCCGGCCAGGATCACCATTCCGATCCAGGGTCACTTCGCCAACACGGACGACTGGTGCACGCCGGCGGTCGTGGACGGATTCGAGAAGGCGATGGCCGACGCCGGCCACAAGGCCGAGATTCACCGCTACGACGCCGCGCATGCCTTTGCCAACGAACGCAGCGCCGCCTACGACCTCGCCTGCGCCACCCAGGCGTGGGACCGCATGCTGGCGTTCCTGGGGATGCACCTCTGATCTCACGCCCGGCGCTCGGCCTGGCCGTCGTCGGGTTGGGCGCGTCTCTGGCGCCACTCGATATCGCCGTGAATGTGGCGCTGCCCGCGATCAGCGGGCACTTCGGGCTGGCGCTGGTCGACGTGCAGTGGATCGTGATCTGCTACGTGCTGGTCTACGGTTCGCTGATGCTGGTGTGTGGCAAGCTGGGCGATTTGTTCGGCCATCGCCTGATCTTCCAGATTGGCCTTGCGATCTCCGCCGTGGGGTGTGCGGCCTGCGCCGCCGCGCCGGACTGGCCGCTCTTCCTGTGGGCACGGGCGTGCCAGGGTGTCGGCACCGCCTTGGCCCTCTCCTGCACGCCGGCCCTTGCCACCTCGCTGTTTTCCGAGGGCCAGCGCACCAGGGCGCTGGCGGCCTATGCGAGTTCCATGGCACTCGCGGCAGCGGTCGGACCGCTTCTGGGTGGCGTGCTCGTGGAACTCTGGGGCTGGCCCGCGGTCTACTGGGTGCGGGTGCCGCTCGCGCTTGTCACTCTGGCGTTCTCCGGCCTGCTGCCGACACCCAGGACGGAATCGCGACCGTTCGACGCTCCAGGCGCACTGCTGCTCGCCGCCTGCATGAGCACCTTGTTGCTGTCGCTGGTTCTGTCGCAGCGCCGGGATGTCGCCGGAATCTGGGCGGTCGTTCTGCTCGTCGTGGCGCTCCTGTTGCTGGCGAGCTATGTCTGGCGCGCCAACCGCGTACCCGAGCCGATCATCCGGCCGGCGCTGTTCGCCGATGCGCGGTTCGCGATTCCCAACATGTTGAACGTGCTTGCCAACCTTGCGAGCTTTTCGATCCTGCTGCTGACGCCGTACTACTTGGCGAACGTGCTGAAGCTGACGCCGCTCGGCATCGGGATCGTGCTGGCGATGACGTTCGGCGGCAGCCTGACGGGCGCGCCGCTCTCGGCGTTCCTGGTGCGCCGCATCGGCCAGCGCCCAACCGTGTTCGCGGGCGTGGCTTTCGTCGGTCTCGGCCTCTTGCCGCTCGCCTTCACCGGCATCGACACGGCCGTGCTGCTGGTGGCAGCGCTGCTGGTGCTGCAAGGAATCGGGCAGGGTTTGCTGGTGGTTGCCTACACCGACATCGTGACGGCGACTCTGCCGCCGCGCGACCGTGGCGTGGCCGGCAGCCTGTCGCTGCTTACGCGCACCTTGGGCACAGTGAGCGGCGCCTCGGTGCTGACGGCGTTGCAGGCGTACGGCGCCGAGGGCTTTGCCGGCGCGGCGGGTTTCCTCGCCGGCTACCAATTCGCCTTCATGGTGGCCGGCGGCGGTCTGTTGGTGGCGTTGCTGCTCTCCTGCCTATGGCCGCGCGCCTGGTCCGCCACGCACTAGCGATACGCAACGAGACCGGTGATCGGGCAGTCCTGCACGAAGTCTCGCCACAGAGTGGAGTCCCGGCTGTCGGGGCGATCCGACTTCGGGATCGACGAATTGGAAACCATGCAAACCGGCTGTGGCGAAGACCTCTGCATAGGTCTCGGGTGCCAGCCAGAAATTGTCGAAACCGAGATTCGTTCCATCCGGTTTCGGGAAGGTGTAGCGGATGCGCGAGCCCTCGCGTCGCGGCCGGTCGATGTCGCGCGAGAATCCGAAAGCGTCGTAGGAGCCGTAGCGCTCCGGCGAAGTGCGTGGATTGTCGTTGATACCGACCAGGCGGCCTCTCCGTCTCAGGTTGGCATGGATGCTACGGGTGAAGGCCAGCAGTTCGTCGGCGATACGCGCATAGTTGAACAGGTAGCAGGCGACGATCAGGTCGAAGGCACTGATCTTGCCAAGAGTGGCGGCGTCGCCGATCCGATGCTCAAGACCGAGCGGCTCCTCGCGTTCGATCGAGCGCGCCCGTTCCACCATCGCTCCCGACAAATCGACACCCAGTACCGAGGCGGCGCCGCGCCGGGCGAGGGCACGCGAGTAAGTGCCGTCGCCGCACGGCAGGTCGAGAACGGACAGTCCATGGACGTCGCCGGCGAGACGGAACAGCGTCGGCGCCTCCACGACGAGGCAGAACGGGAGCTGCTTGGAGGCGGCATACTCCACGCGATGTCGTCGCACTCGGCGTGAGAGGGTGGCTGATCGGGCATGGTTTCGTGATACTTTCGGAGTACGAGAAGTGCAACATGGCGAGGTTCTCGAGGAGATCGGACGGTTCGCCCGCAGCCCGCCGCGTTCCGCTTCTACGTCATGCTGCTCGCGGGCGTCATCGTCGTGAACCAACAGGATGGAGAGCTCGACACATGATCTCGAAGCGAAGGTTGATCGTCGGCGCCGGGGCGCTGGTCTGTGTGGCGGGTGCACGACCGGCTCGCGCCGCGCTGCCGCCGATCTCGCTGGCGCGCCATGAGCAGGCGATGCGCCAGGCGATCGAAGAGGCCAGGCGCAATCCGGTCTATCCGTTCGGCGCGGTCATCGTGCGGGCCGGCAGCGGCCAAGTCATCGCCCGCGGCGTCAACAATTCACGCGACAATCCGATCCTGCATGGCGAGATCGCCTGCATGAACGACTACGTCCGGCTCAACGGCAATCGGGACTGGGGACAGATGGTTCTCTATACAACCGGCGAGCCCTGTTCGATGTGCATGAGCGCGCTGGTGTGGGCCGGGATCGGCGGAGTCGTTTTCGCCTCGTCGATCGACGGCATCCGGCGGGCCGGTATCGAACAGATAAACATCACCGCCAGAGCTGTCGCCGAGGCGTCGCCGTTCTACAGCGGGCTGCTGCTGGGCGGTGTCCTGGCGGCCGAAACTGACCGGATGTTCATGGAGCGCCAGAAGAGTTGAGACACGTCTCAAGCGTCACGGGCTGGCAGCGGTATGCTAGGATCGGCGCATGCGACGGTTTGACGATGCCCGTGTGGCGGCGGTGTTCAGGGCGTATCCGCCGGGTTTGCGGGCGCGACTGATGGCGTTGCGCGAACTGGTCTTCGACACGGCGGCCCGAACGGCCGGCGTCGGCCGGCTCAGCGAGACCCTGAAATGGGGCCAGCCGAGCTATCTCACGGCCGAGAGCGGTAGCGGTACCACGGTTCGCATCGACCGCCTGAAGGGACGGGACGACGCCTATGCGGTCTATTTCCACTGCCAGAGCGGCCTGATCGGGACTTTCCAAACGATCTATCCCGACACGTTTTCTTACGAAGGCAAACGTGCGCTTGTCTTTGGCACGAAGGGCCGCGTGCCGGTCCGCGCGCTTCGCCATTGCCTCGCCCTCGCACTCACGCATCACGCCAGAAAGAAGGCCGCGAAGACCGCATGACCATCACCGTCTATTCCACTCGCCGCATCATCACGATGAATCCTAACCGGCCCTTCGCCACCCATGTGGCGGTGCGGGACGGTCGCATTCTGGGGGCCGGCTCGCTGGAGGAGCTGAAGGGTTGGGGCAAGGTCGAGCTCGACAGCCGCTTTGCCGACAAGGTGGTCCTGCCAGGTTTCGTCGAAGGCCACAGCCACGCCTTCGAGGGAGGGGTCTGGAAGTTTCCCTACGTCGGCTACTTCGATCGCACGAACCCAGATGGAAGCCGTGCGCCGGGATTGAAGAGTATCGACGAGGTGGTGGCGGCGCTTTCGGCGCACGAGAAGACCCTACCCAAGGGCGCCTCGTTACTCGCCTGGGGGTTCGATCCGATCTATTTCGGCGGCCGGCGGATGGATCTGGCCGACGTCGACAAGATTTCGACGGATCGGGCGGTGGTGATCATTCATTCCAACTTCCACGTCGCCAATGCCAACACCGCTGTCCTGGCCAAGGCGGGTATCACGCGGACGACCAACGTTCATGGCATCGTGAAGGATGCCAAGGGCGAGCCGACCGGTGAGTTGCAGGAGATGGCGGCCAAATACATGGCCTATCGCGCAGCTGGCGTCGAGATCGCCGCGGTGTTGAGCGACGAGCAGGCGGTGTGGCGCTTCGCCAGGGTGGCGCAGCTTGCCGGCGTCACCACCGCCACCGACCTGCACAACGAGCTGCCGGACAGTACGGTCGACGGCTACCTCAAGGCGACGGCCTCCGACGATTTCCCGATCCGGCTGCTGCCAGCCTTCGCCGCCACCGCGATCTCGCCGGCCGAGGGTGTGCCGCGCCTGCAGGCGCTGGTGAAGAGGAACAATGAAAAGCTGCGCTTTCAGCTCGTCAAGATCGTCACCGACGGCTCGATCCAGGGCTTGTCGGCGCGGATGCGCTGGCCGGGCTACTACGACGGCACGCCCAACGGCGTGTGGAACGTCGGTCCCGACGACCTCGACCGTGTCCTGCTGGCTTATCATCGCGAAGGTTTCCAGGTGCATATCCACACCAATGGCGACGAGGCCTCGGAGGTGGGCATCGAAGCAGTGGAGCGGGCGCTGGCTGTGGCGCCGCGCTGGGATCACCGCCACACGTTGCAGCACGCGCAGATGGCTGATGCCGGCCAGTTCCGCCGCATGAAAGCGCTTGGCATGTGCGCCAACCTGTTCGCCAACCATCTCTATTATTGGGGCGATGTCCACTACGCCAAGACGCTGGGACCGGAACGCGCCGAGCGCATGGATGCCTGCGCCACAGCATTGGCGACGGGCGTGCCCTTCGCCATCCATTGCGATGCGCCGGTGACGCCGATCGGGCCGCTGTTTACCGCCTGGTGTGCGGTCAACCGGCTGACGGCCTCGGGCCGCACGCTGGGCGAGGCGGAGAAGATCCCTGTGGCCGAGGCACTGCGCGCCATCACGCTGGGCGCTGCCTATACACTGAAACTCGACGAGGAGTTGGGCAGCATCGACGTCGGCAAACGCGCCGACTTCGCCATCCTCGACGACGATCCGCTTTTGGTGCCGCCTGAGAAACTGAAGGATATCGGCGTCTGGGGCACCGTGTTGGGCGGCAAGGTGTTCGAGGCGCCGCGCAGATGACCGATCCGGTCCCCTTCACCGTCATTGGCGGCTTCCTGGGGGCAGGCAAGACGACGCTGCTAAACCGGTTGTTGCGGGACGCCGGCCGTCGTCGCTTCGCGGTGCTGGTGAACGACTTCGGCGCCCTCGATATCGACGGTGGCCTCGTGGCAGCGCATGACGGCGACACCGTCGCCCTCGCCAACGGCTGCCTCTGCTGCACGATCGGCGATTCGCTGGTGACGACCCTGCTGGGCCTGCTGGAACGGCCGGAGCGGTTCGACCACATCGTGGTCGAAGCCTCGGGCGTGGCCGATCCAGGCCGTATCGCCGATCTCGCCGTCCTGGAGCCGCGGCTCGTCCGCGACGGCGTGGTTGTGGTCGTCGACGCCGTCGATGTGCGTGAGCGCGCTTCCGACCGGCGTCTCCGCGACACGGTGATGCGTCAGCTTCAGGCGGCCGATCTCCTGCTGCTGAACAAGATTGATCTGGCTGTCGATCTTGCAGCCGTACGGTGTTGGATTTCCATGCAGACCGCGGCGCCGCTTCTCGAGTCCAAACATGCCGACGTACCGCTCGACCTGCTGTTCGGGCTCGACCGCGCCGGCGGCTCGAGCGATGAGTCCAGTGCCGAGGCTTTCGCCAGTTGGTCCTACGAGTGGTCCGAACCCGTGGAGCGGGACGCCTTGCTGGCGATGCTCCGCGAAGCGCGGGGTGGAGTCCTTCGGGCCAAGGGCATCGTACGCTTCGCCGACTCGGCCGACCGACGCTCGGTGGTCCATCTCGTCGGCGGCCGGCTGGACGTCAGCGACCAAGGTCCGTGGGGCGATACGGCCGGGTCGCGCCTGGTGATGCTGGGGCTCAGGCCCATGCTAGGCTCCCTGCCCAGGGAGACAACGACATGACGGGCAGACTGAAGGACAGAGTGGCGATCGTGGTCGGCGCGGGTTCGAGCGGCCCGGGCTGGGGCAACGGCAAATGCACGGCCGTCACTTTCGCGCGCCAGGGTGCCAGGGTTTTCTGCGTCGATCGCAAACGCGCCGCGGCCGAGGAAACGGTCGGTCTCATCGCCAAGGAGGGCGGCGAGGCGATGGCTTTCGAGGCCGATGCTTCGAAAAATGCCGATGTGAAGGCGATGGTCGACGCGTGCCTTGCCAAGTGGGGACGGATCGACATCCTCGATAATAATGTCGGCATCGGGTCGACCGGCGGACCTGTCGATCTCAGCGAGGACGAATGGGACCGCGTCTTCGATGTCAATGTGAAGAGCTTCTTCCTGACCGCCAAGCACGTCATTCCGGTCATGGAGAAGCAGGGCAAGGGCGCGATCGTGAACGTGAGTTCGATCGCCTCGATCCGCAGTCCCAAGGGTATCGCCTACCTTGCCTACAATGCCAGCAAGGGAGCTGTGAACTCTCTGACGCTGGCCATTTCCTCGCAGTATGCGGAGAAGGGCATCCGCTGCAACGCCATCCTGCCGGGGCTGATGCACACGCCGATGATCGACTTTCTCGCCGAGCAGTACGCCAAGGGCGAGAAGGATCACAATCAAGCCTACGACAAGATGATCGCGCTGCGCGACCGCGCCTCGCCGACCGGCAAGATGGGCACGGGATGGGATACCGCCAATGCCGCGCTGTTCCTGGCCTCGGACGAGGCGGCCTACGTCAACGGCCATCTGCTGGTGGTCGACGGTGGGATTACGGTCCGCGCCTGAGCCAGAACCTGAAGACCAACGGTCCGGTAAAAATGATCAGGAACAGGCGGAAGAGATGGTGGGTAGCCACCATCGCCACTTCTATGCCCAACGCCAGGCCGATCAGGCTCATTTCGGCGAAACCGCCGGGGGCGTAGCTCAGCACCGTGGCGTCGAGATTGAGTCCGGTCAGCGCCACGGTGATCTTGGCGAATACCACGGCGCAGGCGATCAGAATGACCGCTGCGCCAATCGAGGCCGCCATTTCCTTGTGAAGCTGATCGAGCGCGGCGCCGACGAAGCGGCATCCGATAGCGGTTCCGACCACGACCTGCGCTGCCGCCACCAACTCGCCCGGTGGTTTCGAATCGGTGAAGCCGGCCAAATGGACGATCGCGCTTACGATCATCGGTCCCATCATGAAGCCGGCGGGAAGACGCAGCAGGCGACCGCCGACGGCACCGACGATGCCGCAGGCGATCAGGATGGCGTAGTCGCGGTAGTCGTTGCCGCTCGGCCCATGGACCATAGTAAGCACGCTGGTCTGTGCGCCGTTCACCAGCCGGTACCAGATCGGAATGGTGAGCACGACAGTCAGGATGCGCAGCGCATGGGCGAGCGCGATGGAGCGCTCGTCGCCGCCCATGGCACCGCCCATGATGGTCATGTCGTTCAGGCCGCCGGGCATGGCGGCGAAGTAGCAGGTCGGCTTGTCCCAGCCGGTGACGCGGCGCAGCCAGAGATAGCACAGCGCTGCGCCGGTCATGGTCATGCCGCTTAGCACGCAGAGACTGACTGCCCATTGGCCGAGTCGCTGCACCAGGTCGGGTGTGAAGCCGGCGCCCAGAAGCACGCCCATGACGATGATCATGCCCTGGCGCAGCCGCACTCGCATGCCGATGCGTAGGCCGAAGAAGGCGGCGACCGTGGAGAAGACGCAGGCGCCCAGCATCCAGGCCAGCGGCATCTTGAGCCAGTTGAAGACGAAGCCGCCGATGGTGCCGATGACGAGGGCGAGGGCCAGGGGGCCGAGGCCATCGTGGCCGATGATGCGCTTCTTCTCGGGCTTGAAGGAGATCGGCTTGCCACTCAAGGCGCGAACTGCTCCTTGAGGATGCGTTCCTCGAGGTCGTGCTCGGGATCGAACAGCAGCGTGAGTTCGATGTCGGTGGCTTCGGTTACGGCCACCTTCGCCACGTTGGCGATCTCGACGGAGTCTGCCGCTGCCGCCACCGGCCGCTTGCGCGGATCGAGGATGGTAAGGTCGACCCGGGAAGTGCGTGGCAACAGCGCGCCGCGCCAGCGCCGCGGCCGGAAGGCGTTGATCGGCGTCAGCGCCAGCAGGCCGGCCCCCAGTGGCAGGATCGGGCCATGGGCAGAGAGGTTGTAGGCAGTGGAGCCGGCGGGCGTGGCGACGAGTGCACCGTCGCAGGAGAGTTCGTTCAACCGGGTCTTGCCGTCGACCGCCACGGCGATGCGGGCGGTCTGCCGGCTGGAGCGCAACAGCGACACCTCGTTGATGGCCATCACCTCGAAGGCTCGGCCTCGGGTGTTCGTGGCGATCATGCGCAATGGCGTCAGCGTGACCTCGCGGGCTCTTTTCAGGCGCTGCAGCAGGCCGGTTTCCCTATAGGTGTTGAGCAGGAACCCGACGGTGCCGAGATTCATGCCGTAGATCGGGACTTTGCGCCGCATGTAGCGGTGCAGCGTCTGCAGCATCAGTCCGTCGCCGCCCAGCGCCACGATGATGTCGGCCTGGGCGGGCTTCACCGCACCATAGCGTTTCTCCAGGCGGATACGGGCTGCCCGCGCAGCCGGCGTCGAGGCCGATACGAAAGCGAGGAGCGGGTGGGCGGAAGAAGCGGCCATCGGGATGCTGCAATGCCTCCAAAGCAAGAATCGCACTATAGCCGCAGGATGGCTTCGTGCGATAAAATCCCGGCGGCAAGAGAACCGCGGGGAGAAACGCGATGGAGCTGGTTCCGCTGGGACTGGGGTTTGGCGTCGAAGTAAAAGGCGCCTCCCTGCTCGATGTCGCCACCGATGCCGACGCCTACAAGGCCGTGCGCGAGGCTTTCGAAACCCATTCGCTGCTGGTGTTTCGCGACCAGCCGATCGCCGACGACATCCAGGTTGCCTTCAGCCGCGCCTTCGGCCCGCTCGAGCTGACCAAGGTGGCGTCACTGGGCGCCAACAGCTTCTATTCACGCCTGACCAACGTCGGACAAAAGGGCGAGATCCTGCCGCAGACCGACCGCCAGGTGCTGGTCGCCAAGGCCAATGCGTTGTGGCACACCGATTCGTCGTTCAAGAAGACACCGGCGCTGGCCTCGGTGCTGACCGCGCGCGTATTGCCGGGCGAGGATGGCGACACCGAATTCACCTCGACGCGGCTGGCCTGGGAGCGCCTGCCCTCCGACCTGCAGGCCCGCCTGCAGAATGCGGTGGCAACTCATTCCTACGCCAACAGTCGCGACCAGATTCACCCCGACCTCGCCAACGCCGAGGAGCGCAAGGCGCTGCCGCCGGTGCGCTGGCGGCTCAATTGGCGCAATCCAACCAACGACCGCCGCGCGCTCTATGTTGCAAGCCATGCCTATGCGATCGACGGCATGGATGACCGCGATGCACGCCAGATGCTGGCGCAGCTGCTCGACGAGGCGACGCGACGCGAGTTCGTCTACACCCATAAGTGGCGCACCGGCGATGCCGTGATGTGGGACAACCGGGCCATGCTCCATCGCGGCCGGCCATGGGACTACAACAAGGAACGCTCAATGGTGCGGACCACCATTTCGGCTACGCTGGCCGACGGCCTCGACGAGGTGAAGCCGCCGGTCCTCCACTAGCCCGCAGATCGGGGCCGTGGGAGCCGCAGGCTATTCCGCAGCTTCGAGACGCTGCTGGTTGTGGGCGGCGGCAACCTTGGCGCGGGCGAGATCCTCGCCACGCTTCTTGGTCACGGCTGCGCCGCCGCCGGCCGTGTCGGCGAATAGCGACAGCTTGTCCATCTCGTCCTCGGCCACCGGCTCCAGTGCGAGGTCGGTGTATTCGTGGCGCTTGGGGTCGAACCTGACCTTCTGACCAATGCGCCAGCCCTGCCAGGCCAGCCGGCCGTAGATCTTGAGCTTGCGCCACGTCTCGAGTGCCAGTTTCCAATGGAACACGCCGATCGGCTCGATCTTCATGCCGTAGCGGCGGTCGCGGCGATACTTCATGCGCACGACGCCGCCTTCCAGCGGATGGATGCCCTCGGCCTCGAACATGATCTTGAACATGGTCATGAACTGCGCAGGCTCGGCCGGATTTCGACCGGGGATCGAGCCATGACGGCGGGCCACGGTCTCGATGTGCTCTGGCGTATAATAGGTGCGCCAGGCATCGCGATAGGTCTGCTCGTACTCGGCATCGCTCATCTTGGGATGATGCACGACCCGGTGATGGAGGTCGTACTTGTTGAGATCCGGATCCATCCAGACACCCTGCTTCCACAGTGTCTGATGGTCTTCGGAGCCAGGCAGCGGCGTCAGCATGAACAACTCGAGGATGTCGAGTGGCAATTCCTTCTTGATGATTTCCATGTCGCGCAGGATCGATTCGCGCGTGTCGCCGGGGAAGCCCAGGATGTAGCCGGCCCAGGTCGAGGCACCGCTGGTGTGCCAGGCCTGCAGCATCTTGCGGTATTCGGTGATCTTGTTCTGGCGCTTCTTGGCGGCCAGAAGATTGTCGGGATTGACGTTCTCAAGTCCGATGAACACGCGGTAGACGCCGGCCCAACGCGCCTTGTTGATGAAGTTCGGGATACGATGGCACTGGGTGTCGACCTGGATGATCAGCGATACGCCGATGCCTTCGTTCTCCCGCAGCTCGATCAGCCGGTCGAAGAAGAGTTCCCAGTGCTTGTTGCGGGCCATGTTGTCGTCGGTGATGAAGAACGACGTGATGCCCTGCTTGTAGTTCTCGCGCACGATCGCTTCGAGATCGTCGGCAGTGCGAAAGCGGCTCTTGCGGCCCTGCACGTTGATGATGGTGCAGAATGAACATTGGAACGGACAGCCGCGGCCGAGGTCGAAGCTCGACTTGCGCCCCTCGTTGCGGGCGAGCGCGGCGGGTGGCAGGCGGGGCGTCGGCGCACCCTCGATGCCCGGCAGGTCGTCCATGTAGTTGTAGAGCGGCTTCAGCCTCTCGTGCCAAGCGTCGAGCAGTACCTCGTCGAGGCGGCCTTCCTCGGCTTCGCCGGCGTAGATCGAAATGCCCATGTCCATGGCCGCCTGAATCTCGGGCGGCACGACCGGAAGCATCGAGAGACAGCCGGCGGCATGGAAGCCGCCCATCGCCACCGGCAGGCCGGCGGCGAGGAAATGGCGCGCGAGGTCGACGGCACGCGGGAATTGATTGGACTGCACACCGACCAGGCAGATCAGCGCCTTGCCGCCGGTCCGCTCGATATCGGCCATGATCTTGTCCGGGCGGACGCGGGTGTTGGTTTCGTCAAACGGCTTGATGAGAATATCGACGTCCGGCCCCAGAACCTGACGCTTCAGGCAATCTTCCCCAAGGCCATAGAGGGCCGCGAGCGTATTGGACGGAATGTGGGACTTGAACCACGTGATGGGATAGCCGTCGTCGTCGTAGTGCGTCGGCTTGATCAGCACCAAGTGAAAGGTTGTTCGCTTCTCTGCACCGCTCATTGCGGACTTCTCCAAGTCAAATCCGCGCGCGGCCCCAAGTTGAGCATCCCACCGCTGTACGGCATTCACACAATCTCACTCACACTGCGCTGAGCGAGCCGGCAACGCAAGTGCGAGATGCGTCAGAATTCACGCCGAAACTGCAAAATTTACTACATTTCGTAGGGGCATTCCCGCTGACCACCATTTGGCAGGGGGGTGGCATGACCAAGCGGCCGTTGCCGCCGACACCGTGAACGCGCATTTTGGCTCACCCTCCGGCGCGCACGCCAAGAAAAGACGCCTGGGGGAAAAGAAACGGACGAGATTTTGAGCCGCATGGCGCGGGTGCCGGCATTGGCACCGTTTCGCATCAGGAGTTTCCGGTTCCAGTGGCCGGCCGACCTCCTCGCCTCTTGGGCGTTCGAGATGGAAGGGGTGATCCTCGGCTGGTTCATCCTGGTTTCCACCGGGTCGGTACTGGCGCTGGCCGTTTTC
>CALDNT010000104.1 GCA_937915145.1 uncultured Reyranella sp. | reverse complement strand
GCCTCGGATGGTACGTCACGCCAGGCCGACTGAGTCCGGTTTTAGCCCGTCTCCACCGAGCACCGATAAGACTCGGAACGGACGCATCGCGCTACCTGTCACAGGGTGCGCCGGGCTGGTGACACAAGAAGAAGAAACGACGTCGGAAAAGCCTGCAGAATCAGGCTCGGCCGCGGACTGCGGGCAGGTGCGTGTCACAACATTTGTCACAACCTGGTGTGACACGCGCGCGTGTGACACGCGATCAGGATAACGGCTCTTCGGCGTGCGGAGAGCTGGCAAGCCGTCGGTTACGCCCGGCGGGCGGTGGCGATCAGGGCAGGCGAGGGGACCGGCACCACGCCGCCGCGTACCGACTGTGCAGCCTCAATCGACGTCAGGATCACGCTGCGCTGCCCGGCGTCGAGCTGCTGCCAGATCGGGCAGTACTGGAACAGGCGGTCCGGGTCGGTGACCGCGGCCTCGTCGATCGGAAAGTCGTGGGTCGCCTCGACGATCGACACGTCGGCGAAGCCGGCCGAGACCAAGGCCGCGTCGAGCCGATCGGGGTGACGCAGTTCCTCGACGCCGCCGAACGGCAACACCGGCCGGATTTCCGGAAACAGCGCGGCGCAAAGCCCGGTGATGAGGATGTTCGCCGCGGCGCCGTTCGGGTCCTTCCAGGTGGCCACGCTGGCGATGCCGCCGGGGCGGACGACCCGCGCCATTTCGGCCAGCCCGGCCTGCCAGTTGGTGAACAGCATGACGCCGAAAACCGAAAAGGCCGCATCGAACGACGCATCGGGCAGGTCGAGCGCCTCGCCGTCCATCACCCGCGCATCGATGTTGGGCAGGCGGTACGACAGGATGCTGTTCACCATTGCCGACGAGAAGTCGGTCGCCAACACCTGAGCTCCCGCCCCGGCCGCGATGATCGCCAGCGCGCCGGTGCCGGCAGCGATGTCGAGGACCCTGGCGCCGGCCGGTAACGCCGCCTGCTTCCAGGCGCTTTCGGCAAAGAGCGATGTGAAGGGGTGGACCTTTTCCTGATAGTCGGAGATGCCGTCCCAAAAAGTCGCGCCGTGCAGTTCCGTGCTCATGGTCGGCCCATCGCAATCGTCCCCAGGTTGCCGTGCTGGGGATGACCTTATCATGTGAGCGGTTCGTTGGCCGTGCGCCTCACGACGGCGCGGCCTCGGTTGACAGCCGATTGACGCCAGCCGCTATGGTGCGGCTCGTACACGGGCTGTTGTCGGCGGAACCCACATGATCACGATCTACGGCATAAAAAACTGCGATACCATGAAGAAGGCGCGCGCCTGGCTGGACGCGCAGGGCCTTGCCTATGCCTTCCACGATTACAAGACAGCCGGCATCGAACGCGGCCGGCTCGAGAGCTGGGCGGGCAAGGTCGGCTGGGAAGCGCTGCTCAACCGCACCGGCACGACCTTCCGCAAGCTGCCCGATGCCGACAAGGCAGGGCTCAGCGAGGCCAAGGCCATCGCCCTGATGCTGGCCCAGCCCTCGATGATCAAGCGTCCGGTCATGGAAGCGGGCGGCCGGACAGTCGTTGGCTTCAAGCCTGAGGTTTACGGCCGGGTTTTTGCCTGATCGTCAAGCTTACGACATAATTTTATATATAAAAATCAACTAGTTATATTGTTATCTTGACGTCATACAGTAATTGACCGAAGATGCCTGCAAACGCCCGCCTGATCGGGCGACCAAGAATATTTCGAATCCTTTGTTTCCCTCTGAGGTTCGCATCATGCCTGCCAAGATCGCGTCCATTCTCCTTATTCCCTTGGCCCTTTCGGTCTCCGCCTGTGGCGACACCTGGGGCGAGCGCGCTGTCACGGGCGGCGGTATCGGCGCTGGCGCCGGCCTTGCAGTCGGCGCGATCGCCGGCTGGCCTCTTCTCGGCCCGGCAATTGTGGGCACGGCGTTGGGTGCCGGTATTGGCGCGGCGACAACGCCGGAAAAGACCAAATAACCTAGAGCGGCCTGCCGCCAGTTACTTCAGCAAAAGCCTGAGCTTGCGGTCGAAGACGCTCAGTACGTCTTCGAGTGATTCGCCGTGCGCGAGTTTGCGCGGGCCGTTGTAGACGACATACCCACTGCCCTGGGCGCTGCCGGGCACTTTGGCGATGGCAAAAAGGGGCTGCTCCGAGGTGTGGCGGAAGATCGAGAAGATCGCCATGCCAGGCCGGAAGTCGATGGCGTAGTCGCGCCATTCTCCCGACGCGACCCGGAGACTGTAGAGGCTGAGCAGGCGGGACAGTTCCCGACGGTCGAATGAGACAATCCGACGCCGGGCCCGCTGGTCTGCCAAACGGTAAAGATTGGTCATGCGATCGCGGCTTGAACCATGTCGTGAGCGTGAATTGTTGCAGATGCGCCGGCGAGGGTAAAGCACTCGAACGCCGCCTGACCGTGGTTTGCCAAAGCCCGGATGGGGGGCTATGAACCGCCGCTGAAGCTGTTGATATTTAGCGATAATCCGGGAGCTTAGCGTGTCCGATTCTGCCGCCTTTCAGGAAGTCGACGAGGCCGTTCGGAAGGATGAGCTCAGGGTGTGGTGGGAGCGCTACGGGACCTGGGTTGTTGCCGGGGCGGTAGTGGTTGTGGTGGCCATGGCCGGTGCGGTCGGCTGGCGCCAGTACGATACGGCGCAACGCGCCGCCGCCAGTGCGGCCTATTCGGCGGCGGTCGCCAAGATCGGACCGGACCTGGCAGCTGCCCGCACCGAATTTGAAAAGCAGGCGATGGAAGCGCGTGAGCCCTATCGTTCTCTGGCCGCGTTGATCGCCGCGCAATTGCGCGAGACCCTCGACGAGCAGGTGGCCGCCCTGACCGCGGTGGCGCCCAAGTTGCCTTCCGCCGAACTCACCGATCTCGCAACGGTGATCGCTGCCCTGAAGAGCGTCGGCTCACCCAAGGCCGCCGAGATGGCGGCGAAGCTGGAGCCTCTGGCCGGGCCCGGGCGGCCGTTCCGGATCAGCGTTCTCGAACTCCAGGCGCTCGCTGCCGCGCGCGGTGGCGACACCAAGCGAGCGAACGAGCTTTGGAACGAGGTCGCCAAGGATCCCGCAGTGCCGCAGGGCGCCGCGCAGCGCGCCTCGGCGATGCTCAATCTCCACGGCGCCGCGGAGGCGAAGTAGACTCATGCTGGGTGTGTCAAGTCTTCGGAGCCTTGTTGCCGCCGGTGTTCTGGTGGTTTCGTTGGCCGGTTGCGATTCGTTGTCCGGCGTCATGGACATCTTCGGTTCCTCCAAGACCCCGCTGCCGGGCGAGCGTGTGTCGGTGTTCGCCGAACGCGGCGAACTCGAACCCGACAAGGACATGGCGGGTGTTCCGGTCGTCCTTCCAGCGCCAGCCGTCAACGATTCCTGGCCGCAGTCCGGTGGCTTCGCCAACTACGCGATGCAGCACGTCGCCATCAGCGATTCGCCGCAGATCATCTGGACGGCGGATGTCGGTGCGGGATCGTCGTCGTCGCGCATTCTCACCACGCCTCCGGTCGTGGCCGACGGCCGGGTGTTCGCCAAGGATGCCCAAGGCACGGTTTCGGCTTTCGATGCCGAAACCGGCAAGTTGCTCTGGCGAGTGACGCTGGCGCCGGAAAAGGCGCGTGACACCGACGAATTCGGCGGCGGCCTGGCGTATTACGGCGGACGGCTGTTCGTGACGACGGGGTTTGCCAACGTCTTTTCGCTCGATGCCGCCGATGGCAAGGAGATCTGGAATTCGTCGGTGAGCGCGCCTGTGCGCGGCGCGCCGCTGGTGTTCTCCGATCGCGTCTTCACCATCGGCATCGACAACAGGATTCAGGCACTGGCCGCTGTCGATGGCTCGGATCTCTGGCAGTATTCGGCGCTGCAGGAAGTCGCGGGCTATGTCGGCGGAACCAGCCCGGCCGGGTCGGGCGAGTACATCGTGGCGCCTTTCACGTCCGGCGAACTGGTCGGCTTGCGACTCGATAATGGCCGACCGCTCTGGAATGAGACGTTGATCGGCTCGCGCAGTGAAATTCGCGCATTCGGCAATCTTTCCGATATTCGTGGCCGCCCGGTGATCGATCGTGGCGTCGTGCTTGCCATGGGCTCGGCGGGCCAGCTTGCCGCGGTCGAGTTGCGCAGCGGTCAACGCATGTGGGAACGCAGTATCGGTGGCAACCAGACGCCGTGGCCGGCGGGCCGCTTCCTGTTCGTCATCACGGCCAACGCCGATGTCGCGGCCCTCACCCGCGACGAAGGCAAGGTGAAGTGGGTGACGCCGCTGACCCAGTACGCCGACGACAAGCGCCGCAAGCCGGTATTGTGGGGCGGGCCGGTGCTCGCCGGCGACCGCCTGCTGGTCAGCAGTTCGCTCGGCGATTTGCTGGCGATCTCTCCCTATACCGGCGAAATTCTCGGCAAGATCGATGTGCGCGATCCGGTCCGGCTTGCGCCGGTCATCGCCAACCGTACCATCTATGTCCTGACCGACTCGGGCCGGCTCATTGCCCTCCGTTGACGACCGGCGGCTGCGCCGCGTCGCAATCGTCGGCCGTCCCAATGTCGGCAAGTCAACCTTGTTCAATCGCCTGGTTGGCCGGCGCCATGCGCTGGTCGACGACACGCCGGGGGTCACGCGCGACATTCGCGAGGCGCCGGCGCAGCTTGGCGATCTTGCCTTCACGCTGCTCGACACCGCCGGCTGGGAAACCGTGGGTGGCGAGGTTCTGGAGGCGCGCATGCGGCGCTTCACCGAGCGTGCCGTCGAGGCATCCGATGTCGTGCTGTTCCTGATCGATGCCCGCGCCGGCGTCCTGCCGCTCGACGAGAGCTTCGCCAACTGGCTGCGCAAGCGCTCGGCCAAGGTAATCCTGGTCGCCAACAAGTGCGAAGGGCGCGCCGGCCAGAATGGCCTGGCCGAAGCCCACGGGCTGGGCCTCGGTCAGCCCATTCCGGTCTCGGCGGAACATGGCGAGGGGCTGAGCGATCTTCACGAGGCGCTGGCCCAGCACGTCGAGCCGATGCTCGACGACGACGAGAGCAGCGAGGCGGTCGATGCCGAGGCGTCCAAGCGGCCGATGCTGCTCACCATCGTTGGCCGACCCAACGTCGGCAAGTCGACGTTGCTCAATCGCCTGGTCGGGTCCGAACGCGTGCTTACCGGTCCGGAGGCCGGCATCACACGCGACTCGATTCGTGTCGAATGGCAGTGGCGCGGCCGGCCGATCCGCCTGGTGGATACCGCCGGCATGCGCCGCCGCAGTCGCATGGACGCAAGGCTCGAATTCGCCTCGGTCGCCGACACGCTGGATGCCATCCGCCTGGCCGACGTCGTGGTCGTGGTGCTCGATGCCGCCGACATGCTGGAGAAACAGGATCTCACCGTCGCCGGCCGCGTGATCGAGGAAGGCCGCGCCCTGGTGATCGCCGTCAACAAGACCGATCTGCTGGCCGACGATCAGGCCCAGTCGACCAAGGCATGGAAGAAGCTGCGCGACCGGCTGGAAGCATCGTTTGCCCAGGTGAAGGACGTGCCGATCGTGGGCTTCTCGGCGCTGACCGGCCGCGGTGTCGAGCGGTTGATGCCCAAGGTGTTCGAAACCTATGACATCTGGAACAAGCGCATCGGCACACCGATACTCAATCGCTGGCTGCGCGAGATGGAAGCGCTGCACCCGCCGCCGCTCGCCAAGGGCCGCCGTGTCCGCCTCAGGTTCATGACGCAGACCAAGATCCGGCCGCCGACCTACATGATTTCAGTGAGCCAGCCGGACGGCCTGGGCAACGATTACCTGCGCTTCCTGGTCAATCGTCTGCGCGACGACTTCCAGATGCCCGGCGTGCCGATCCGCGTGAACATGCGCAAGCCCGACAATCCCTACGCCAGCCGGGCGAAACCGCAGAGGTAGCCGGCAATCCCGCGGTTGCACCTGCGGCGCATGCAACCCTAGGATGGCTCTGGATGATCAATCCGGGAGGTCCGTATGCCAGCGGACGACATGCAGAGCGATGCTGCCCCTGCGAATCAATCCTTCGGTGCGATCGTGTTCGCGGCCTTCGAAGCCCTTGAGAAGTGGCTGGGACTGCTGCGCCGGGTCGCTGTGTCGCTGGCGATCGTGCTGGGCGTGCTCCTTGCCGTCGTCCTGATCGTCCGCAGCGTCTATCAACAAGGCATCGTCATCGAGCCGGTGATCGTCCAATTCGTCGACCCTAAGGATGGTCCGACGCCGGAATTGGCTGCCCTCAAGATCTCCCGGCAGATCGCCGCGATTCAGCGGGCAGGTGTCAGCGAGTGGCGACGTCTTTATGTCGACCAGGCGCCCAACCCGATCGACCTTCAGATCCCCGGCTCGCCCTTCACCCTGCGCGGCGGCTTGCGTGAAATCGGCGCCTTCTTCGGCTTCCAGCCACCGACGCTCCGCGTGGCCATCACCAGTCGCCGCGCCTCGCCCGCTCTCGTGGCGTCGGTGAGCGTCGACGGTGAGGAGGGCGCTGTGGGCCCCTGCGAGGAATATCTCGATGCAACGGGAGTGGATCGGCTGATCGGCTGCATCGCGCTCAACGCGATGTCTGTGATCGACCCGAAGGTGGCCGCTTCGCATGTGTTTCACGAAGAGCAGAAGCAGTGTGGCGGTATCGACGCCGGCCAGCCTGCCGAAGCGCAGGCCGACATGGTCCTGCGTGAACAGAATCGCATCGTCAACCGGCGCAAACTCTGTCGCTTCGACAGAACCCGCGACTTGATCGCTGAGACCCTCAAGCGCGGCCGTCCTGAGGATCTGCCGTGGGTTCCCTTTGTGTACGGAATGGTGCATCTGGCGAGGGGGGCGGCCCTTGCCGGAATCGACCCGGCGGAACAACTCGGAGAGCTCGATCAGGCGATCGGCCGGTTCCTCGATGCGCAGCAGCGAATGCAGAGTTCGCCCAGCGCCATTGCCCACCTGTTCGAGGCCTACGTGAAGAAGGGAACCCTGATCCATGAGGGCACGACGGGGCTTGCCTGGGACGACAATCCGCAATCGCCAATACAGTGGCGCCTGTACCTGGCGGAAGCGACGTTCCTCGACGCCAGGCGGCAGCTCGCGCGGATTCCGCCGCGCCGTAACGATGTGCTCGACGCGCTGGTCGGGCGTCTCGAAGGCACGTTGTACTACAGGCAATGGATGGTCCGGGCACATCGGCGCACCAGGTCGGGCCAGGTCGCAGTGGCGATCGGCGAGCCCGAGGAGCTTGCGTTGCTCGCGCTTGCTGCCGCGCGCTACCAAGCCGCCGCAAGGAACTCGCGATCGCAGTCGCTCTACATGGACTGGGGCAATGTGCTGCGCGCTTCGGGCGACTTCGACAATGCCGCGGCCAAGTACCAGTTGGCCGCGGATCTGGCACCGGACGCGTGGGAGCCTCGTATCAATCTGGCGATCGCCCACCTCGATCGCGTCGTCCATGGCGGCTCGCCGGCGGAGACCGGCCACGTGCTGATCGGGCTGGGGGCGGCGTCGAACTACCTCTCCTGGACTTCGGGTGGCGACCCTACGCCGAACCTTCAGTTGAAAGTCGAGGCAGCTCTTGCCAAGACCGGGGTCGCCGGCGATGTGACGTCGTTCCACTCCTGCTATCAAATGGCGTCGGCGACCGATCCAGACGACCGCTGGAGATCGCTGGCCGGGCGAAAGCGCTGCATCGACGAGGCGATCCTTCGGCTCAACGAGCGGGTGATCCGCAAACCGCGGCCTGAAATCGCGCCGGCGAAGGCAGGGCGCTGAGCGGGAAATCCGCTGGGCGTTTTTGCATCCTGTCCGTGTCGAAGACAGCGAAGATTTCCGGACACTGATCCCTTCGAGTGGCGGGCGCCGGTGGCACACTTCGTCAGGGGGAAATTGCACCATCCGATCATGGGGTTGGCCTGGGTTTGTGGCACAGCAAGCGGAACACCGCGTGGCACAACGAGCTGTGCCACAAATGGTCGATTCAACGCGACAGCGCCTCGTCGCCGGCCACCCATTGGCCGTTCATGGTGCAGGACGGCAGCGCCAGCCGGATCAGGCCCTCGGTATGGGCCTCGAGCGGCGGCAGCGTCGCCTGGTCCTCGCCGGGGAAGGCCTCGCCGCGCATGCCGGTGGGCATCGGCCCGGGATTGTAGAGGTTGACGCGCACCTTGGTGTGGGCGCTTTCGGCGGCGTAGACGCCGACCATCATGTCGAGGGCGGCCTTGCTGGCGGCGTAGGCGCTCCAATAGGCCACGACGCGGCGCGAGACGCCCGAGGTCACGAAGATCGCCCGTCCGGCGTCCGAGGCGCGCAGCAGCGGATCGAGCGAGCGGATCAGCCGCCAGTTGGCGGTGACGTTCACCGCCATCACCTGCTCGAAGAGTTTCGGCTCGATGTGGCCGATCGGCGAGAGCGCGCCCAGCACGCCGGCGTTGCCCAGCAGCACGTCGAGCCGGCCGAAGCGTTCATGCAGCGCCGCACCCAGCCGGTCGATGCCGGGCCCGTCGGTGACGTCGAGCGGCACCAGGGTGGCCATGCCGCCGAGCGCCTTGATCCTGTCGTCCAGGGCCTCGAGCCCGCCCACGGTCCGCGCAACCAGCACGCAGTGTGCGCCCTCGCCGGCATAGGCCAGCGCCGCGGCGGCGCCCAGGCCGCGCGAGGCGCCGGTGATCAGGGCAATGCGGCCGGCGAGACGGCCGCTGGCGGTCCTGCCGTTGGGAGCAACAGTCATGATGGAGTCAGACGGCTTCGGCCAGGAAGGAGAGTTGGCGATCCTCGACCCCAATCTGATCGTCGAGCGCGATCGGGTAGTCGCCGGTGAAGCAGGCGTCGCAGAAGGCGGGTTGCCCGGGATCGCGGCCGGGCTGGCCCATCGCGCGGTAGAGTCCGTCGATCGACACGAAGGCCAGCGAATCGACACCGATGAACTTGGCCATGCCGGCGACGTCGTAGCGGGAAGCCAACAACTTGTCGCGCTCGGGCGTGTCGATGCCGTAGAAGCACGGATTGGTGGTCGGCGGGGCGGCGATGCGCATATGGACTTCGCGGGCGCCTGCCTGTTTCACCATTTCGACGATCTTCTTCGACGTGGTGCCGCGCACGATCGAATCGTCGACCAGGATTACGCGCTTGCCCTCGATCAGAGCACGGTTGGCGTTGTGCTTGAGCCGCACGCCGAGATGGCGGATGTGGTCGGCGGGCTCGATGAAGGTGCGGCCGACATAGTGGTTGCGGATGATGCCGAGTTCGAACGGCAGGCCCGATCCGTGGGCATAGCCGATCGCCGCCGGCACGCCGGAATCGGGGACCGGCACCACGACATCGGCCGGCACCGGACTTTCCACGGCGAGTTCCATGCCGATGCGCTTGCGGGCTTCGTAGACTCCGATGCCCTCGAGGCGGGAGTCGGGGCGGGCGAAGTAGATGTGCTCGAAGACGCAGAAGCGCCGTGGCTGCTGGGTGAAGGGCTTGATCGAACGCGGGCCGTTGCCGTCGACGATGACGATTTCGCCGGGATCGACGTCGCGCTCGAAGCGCGCACCGATGATGTCGAGGGCACAGGTTTCCGAAGTCAGGATCCAGGCATCGTCGAGTTTGCCCAGGACCAGCGGCCGTACACCCAGCGGATCGCGCACGCCGATCAGCGCCTCGTTGGTCAGCAGCAGCAGCGAATAGGCGCCCTTGACCTTGCCCAACGCGTCGATCAGGCGATCCTGCACCGTCGAATAGTCGGAACGGGCGATCAGATGGTTGATGACTTCGGTGTCGGTCGTCGACTGGAACAGGCAGCCCATGCGCACCAGCTCCTTGCGAAGCAGATAGGCGTTGGTCAGATTGCCGTTGTGGGCAAGCGCCAAGCCGCCGAAGTCGAAATCGGCGAAGATCGGCTGGATATTGCGATCCGACGCGCCGCCGGTGGTGGCATAACGATTGTGGCCTATCGCCGAATAGCCTTTTAGGCGGGCCATGACCGGCTGCTCGCCAAAAATGTCGCCAACCAGTCCGGCGGCACGGTGATCGTGGAAATGTCGGCCGTCGAAGGTGACGATGCCGGAAGCCTCCTGACCGCGGTGCTGCAGGGCGTGCAGGCCCAGCGCGGCATGGGCGGCAGCATCCGCCGTGCCGTAGATGCCAAACAACGCACATTCCTCGTGAAATTTATCGAGGTCGTGGTCGGGGCGCTTCGATGTGTCGGGCACGGCGGCGTTATATCCGGGTCATGCCGGCTGCGCCATCTCGGATAACTCACTGCCGCGGTTTTGCGTCATCTGTCGGCGGTTTTACGTCTTCTGTTGGTGGTTTGGTGCCCTCAGCCGCTGGCTTCGCGTCATCGGTCGCTGGCGCGGCCGCCGGCGACGGCGAGGTGGCTGCCCCGGTGTCCATGCCCGGACGCTGGAGGCGGGTCCGGAAGCCCGCAGGCAGGTGCGGTTCGACGAAATTCGCCATTTCCTTGATCATCGGGAAGGTTGCCGCCGCTTCGACGGCAGGCGGCAGCGTGCGCGGACCGAGATAGCCATAGAATAGAAAGGCGAAACCGATCGCTACCCAGGCACACAGCACGCCGAAGCCGGCACCCAGAATTCGGTCCGGTTTGCCTAGCGGACTGGCCCTGACCGAGCGTGAAAGAGCATTGGTCAGCATCACCAGCACAACCAGGGCGGCGACGAAAACCGCCAGCATGGAGATGAAATAGGCAAGTTCGGTGCTGCCGACGAGCTGCTCGACCTCGGGCTGCACCACCTTGGAGAATCGCCAGGAGATCCAGCCGGCGCCAATCCAGGAAGCAATGAACAGGATGGAGTGGGCAAATCCGCTCGACATGCCGATGACCGCGCCAAAAATCGCGACGGCGATGACGGCAACGTCAAAAACGGTGATTCCAAGCTGTTCCATCGACCCCCAACGCCCCGTGAGCTATTCGCGCCGGCGGTCCGGCGCGCCCTCGCGCCGCGGGCGCTTGGGAGGCCGGTCGGCCGGTTGAAACCGAGCCACAAGGTCGGTCAGATGCTCGATTTCGTCAATGGCGATGCCTGCGGGCGGGCGCGGCGCGGGAGCGGTGCCGGCGCGGCCACGCGGCACCAGGGCGCTGCGGAAACCGAGCTTGGCCGCCTCGCGCAAGCGGGCCTCGCGCTGACCGACCGGGCGGACCTCGCCACCCAGGCCGATTTCGCCGAAGACCACCATTTCCGGCGGCACCGGTTCGTCGGCCAGCGACGAAACGACCGCCGCGGCGACGGCAAGGTCGGCCGCCGGCTCGCCGATCTTCAGGCCGCCGGCCACGTTGAGATAAACATCGTTGGCGCCGATCGCCACGCCGCAGCGCGCCTCGAGCACGGCCAGCACCATGGCCAGCCGGTTCGAATCCCAACCGACCACGGCATGGCGCGGCGTGCCGAACGAGGAGGGCGATACCAGCGCCTGGATTTCGACCAGCAGCGGCCGCGTGCCCTCGATGCCGGCGAAGACGCAGGCGCCCGACACGTTGCCGCGGCGCTCGCCCAGAAACAGTGCCGATGGATTGGCGACGTCCGACAGGCCGCGGTCAGACATCTCGAACACGCCGATCTCGTCGGTCGGTCCGAAGCGGTTCTTGACCGTCCGCAGGATGCGGAACTGGTGGCCGCGCTCGCCTTCAAAGTAGAGCACCGTGTCGACCATGTGTTCGAGCACGCGCGGGCCGGCGATGGCGCCATCCTTGGTGACGTGACCGACCAGCAGCACCGCGATGCCGCGACGCTTGGCAAGTTCGACCAGCGCCTGTGACGAGGCGCGGACCTGGGTGACGGTGCCTGGCGTGCTGTCGACGGTGTCGAGCCACATCGTCTGGATCGAATCGATCACCGCGACCTTGGGCGCGTCGGGTCGCTCCATCGTCGCCACGATGTCGCGCACGGATGTGGCCGATGTGAGTTGCACCGGCGCGTCACCCAGGCCCAGCCGTTCGGCGCGCAACCGCACCTGGTCGAGCGCCTCTTCGCCGGAAATATAGGCGCAGGCGGTGTTCTGGCGGGCCAGTGCGGCCGCGATCTGCAGCATCAGGGTCGACTTGCCGATGCCTGGATCGCCGCCGATCAGCAGGGCGGAGCCCACGACCAGGCCGCCGCCGCATACGCGGTCGAACTCGGCGATGCCGCTTTTGTAGCGCGGAGGCTGTGGCGTCGATCCCGTAAGGCCGGCGAACTCGAGCGTGCGGCCGCGGCCGCCTCTGGCCAGTCCACCGCCTGCAGGTCCTGGGGCGGGGGCTGCTTCCTCGGTGATGGTGTTCCACTCGCCGCAGGATTCGCAGCGGCCGCTCCATTTGTTCGCGACGGCACCGCAGGACTGGCAGACGAAGCGCTTCAGTGGGCGGGCCATGTCAGAGCCGCCGGACCTGCATCTGGATCGGTCCCTCGGCACGGCCATGGATGAACTGCTCGACATGGGCATTGCCCGAACGGTCGATCTCGGCCACCGGCCCCTGCCAGATCAGTTTGCCCTCGTAGAGCATGCCGATGCGATGGCCGATCTTGCGCGCGCTTGCCATGTCGTGGGTGATCGAAATGGCCGTGGCACCGAGGTCGCTGACGCATTTGACGATCAGGTCGTTGATGACATCGGCCATGATGGGGTCGAGGCCGGTGGTGGGTTCGTCGAAGAAGATGATCTCCGGTTCGCGGGCGATGGCGCGGGCCAGCGCCACGCGCTTCTGCATGCCGCCAGAGAGTTCGGAAGGAAACAGCTCGCCGATCTCCGGCCCCAGGCCGACGGCACCCAGCTTGGCGATTGCAACCTCGCGGGCCTGGTCGGGCTTCATGCCATCGCTCTGGATCGGCCCGAAGGCGACATTTTCCCAGACCCGCAGCGAATCGAACAGGGCGCCCCCCTGGAACAGCATGCCGAACTTGCGCATGACGCGCGCGCGGCCGTGGTCATTGAAGTCGACGGTTTCCTCGCCGTCGACGCGGATCGAGCCGCTATCGGGTGCCATCAGGCCAAGAATGCATTTCAGCAACACCGACTTGCCGCTGCCGGAGCCGCCGATCACGACCAGCGATTCGCCCGGCGCCACGTCGAAGTCGATGCCCTGCAGAACCTTCTTGGTGTCGAAGGCCTTGGTAACGCCGCGCAGGGAGATCTTGGAGGAGGACATGGGAGAGACGCCGTTCAGCGGGCGAAGAAGGCTTCGGTGAGGAAGTAGTTGAAGGTGAGAATCAGCATGGAGGCCGAGACCACTGCGTTGGTCGTCGCCATGCCGACGCCCTGGGCGCCGCCCTTCGATGTATAGCCGTGGTAACAGCCCATCAGGGTGATCAGGAAGCCAAACACCGCCGCCTTCACGAGGCCTGAGAACACATCCTGGAACTGCAGAAAGTCGATGGTGTTGCGCAAGTAGGCGGTGTCATTGAAATCGAGCTTGTAGACGCCGACGAGGAAGCCGCCGAGTACACCGATGATGTCGGCCACGAGCACGAGAATCGGCAGGGTGACGACTCCCGCAATCAGGCGCGGCACGACCAGGTACTTGAACGGATTGGTCGAGAGGGTGGTCAGCGCATCGATCTGTTCGGTAACGCGCATGGTCCCGATCTCGGCTGCCATCGCAGCGCCAACCCGGCCGGCGACCATCAGCGCGGCCAGAACCGGCCCCAATTCGCGGGTTAGCGACACCACCACGACATTGGGGATTGCGCTTTCGGCCGAGAAGCGGGCGAAGCCGGTGTAGCTCTGCAACGCGAGCACCATGCCGGTGAAGATCGCCGTCAGCCCGACGACGGGCAGCGAGTAGTAACCGATCTCCAGTATTTGGCGCACCATCTGCTGGCGATAGTAGGGAGGTTGCACAGAAAGGCGCAGGGCCTGGAAGGCGAACGCCGTGACGGCGCCCGTGGCCTCGAAGAAAGCCAGCGTCATGCGGCCGAGAACCGTCAGCAGCGGTATGTTCACGCCGCGTCCCCTGCCGCATCGTCTTCGACCTCGGCTTCGTCGGCGTGGTCGTCGCGGCCCTCGACATAGACACGGTGATAGCGCCGGCCGAGGGACGTCATGACCTCGTAGCCGTTGGTGTGCGCCTGTTTGGCAATGTCGTCGGGGGTCAGGTGGGGGCCCAGTACTTCGACCATCGCGCCCGGCTGTGAGTCGGCTTCCGCAACATCGGTTACGTCGATTGTCACAAGGTCCATCGAGATGCGGCCGATCACTGGCGCGGGCTGTTGGGCGATGTACACGACGCTGCGGTTGACCAGTGCACGGAAATAGCCGTCGGCGTAGCCGAGGCCGATGGTGGCGACACGCGTGGATCTCGCCGCTCGCCAAGCCCCACCGTATCCAACGGTCTGCAGAGCGTCAACGCGGCGGGTCTGCAGAATGCGGGCCTGCAGGGTTACAGTCGGTAACATCGGATTGGCCTGGCCGGGCAGGGGATTGATGCCATAGAGCGCCGCCCCCGGTCGCATGAGGTCGAAATGGTAATCGGGCCCGAGGAAGATACCCGAGGAGTTTGCCAGCGAGGCCGGTGCGCCCGGCATCGCCTTGACGAAGCTGCGGAAGCGCGAAAGCTGCTCGCCGTTGATCGGATTGGCGGTTTCTTCCGAGGCCACCAGGTGGCTCATGAACAACGCCAGGCGAAGGCCGCGCAGCCGGCCGCGTTCGTTGATGAGCGCCTGCGCGTCGTCGGGCCCGAAGCCGAGGCGGTTCATGCCGGTATCGAGATGGATGACGGCATCGAGTGGCCGGTTGAAGCGCTGCGCCGCGGCACGCCAGGCGTTGAGCTGGCCAAGATGATTGAGCACGGGGGTGAGGTTGTGCTCGACGAAGTCGCCCTCGGTGCCAGCGAGCAGGCCGTTCAGCACGTAAATCGGATGCTCGGCCAGCACGCGCCGCAGCGCGATGGCCTCGTCGATGTGGGCGACGAAAAATTGCCGGCAGCCTTCGGCCGCGAGGCGAGGTCCTACGGCGGCGGCACCCGTGCCGTAGGCATCGGCCTTGAGGACGGCGGCACAATCGACCGGCCGACCGCTGGCGCGTCCGGCATCGTGCAGGCCACGCCAGTTGGCGGCGATCGCCCCCAGGTCAATAGTGAGGATCGCGCCGGCCCGGCGCGCCGCGTCGTCGTCGGGAGAGGGCACCGGCAGGCCTAGAAGGCCGGACCGCCCGGCTGACCATCGTCGGCCGGAAGGTTGTCGAACTTGGTGATCGCGCCTTCGAAGGCCAATCTTACGATGCCGGTCGGGCCGTGGCGTTGCTTGGCCACGATGACCTCGGCCTTGCCGTAGGTCTGCTCGCAGCGCTGCTTCCAGGCGTCGTGGCGCTCGTTGAAGCGCTGGTCGTTCTCCTCGGCACGCCGCGTCGGTTCGGAGCGCGTGAGGTAATATTCCTCGCGATAGACGAACATGACGACGTCGGCGTCCTGCTCGATCGACCCGGATTCGCGCAGATCGGAGAGTTGCGGGCGCTTGTCCTCTCGTTGTTCGACGGCGCGGCTCAACTGGGACAGCGCCAGAACCGGCACATCGAGTTCCTTGGCCAGGGTCTTCAGGCCGCGCGTTATCTCGGACACCTCCTGCACGCGGTTCTCCTGACGCGAGCGGCCGGAGGGGCTGAGGAGCTGCAGATAGTCGACGATCAGCATCCCAAGCCCGTGCGTGCGCTTCAGGCGGCGGGCACGGGTACGCAAGGCGGCAATCGAGAGCGCCGGAGTATCGTCGATGAACAGGTTCAGGTGCTCCAAGTCCTGGCTCACCGACAAAACCTTGTCGAAGTCGCTGCTGATCAGCTCGCCGCGGCGAATCTTTTCCGAGGATATCTCGGACTGTTCCGACAAGATGCGGTTGGCCAGCTGCTCGGCCGACATTTCAAGCGAGAAGAAGCCGACCACGGCGCCGTCGACGGCCCTGGGCTTGCCGTCCTCTCCGTGCTCCTCGCGATAGGCCTTCACCGCGTTGAACGCGATGTTGGTTGCAAGAGCGGTTTTTCCCATTGACGGGCGGCCGGCCAGGATGAGGAGGTCCGACCGGTGCAGGCCACCCAGCAGGTTGTCCAACTGAACGAGGCCGGTCGCGACGCCGGTAAGCTGCCCGGCGCGGCTGTAGGCTGCCTCTGCAGCAACCATCGCCTCGGTCAGCGCGGCTCGAAATGGCTTAAAGCCGCCGTCGGTTTGTCCGACGCTTGCGAGATCGTAGAGCTTCTTCTCGGCGATCTCGATCTGCTCGATCGCCGTTTCTTCCAGAGTTGGTTTGAAGGCGCTGTTGACGACGTCCTGTCCCAGGTCGACCAGCTGTCTCAGGAGGTAGAGGTCATGAACCAGGCGGCCAAAGCCGCCGGCGTCGATGACGTGCACCGATGCGGCGGCGAGCTTTGCAATATAGGCGGCGCCTCCAGCCTCCTTCATTGCCTCGTCCTGTTCGACATAGGTCTTCAGCGTAATGGCGCTCACGACCTGTCCGCGCTCGATCAAGCGGGCGAGGGAATCGAACAACTTGCCATGCAGGGGATCGGCGAAATGCTCGCCTTTGAGAAACTCCGCTACTCGATGGTAGGCGGCGTTGTTGACGAGAATCGATCCGAGCAAAGCCTGCTCCGCCTCGAAGTTGTGAGGCGGTTCGCGGATGAGTGCGGGATCTATGCCGGGCAGTGCATAGACGTTTGATTCGTCTTTCTTCGGTTCCATGGCCTAACTCTTTGCGTTGGATGCGAGGGGTAGTCATCACGGCAAAGGCGGCGAGCGACTTCTTACATTCCTTAATCCCGGGTCTAGCGAGGATATGTGCCTATTCGGCGGCGATCGAGTTCGACAGGTTCTCGGGACGTTCCTTCTCTACCATATATTCCCGAGTCAGCGGTACCGCATCCTGGCGCTTGGTAATCTGCATCTGGAAAACCATCTGGTTCATGTACCGGAACGAGACTTCGCAGCCGGCGAGATAAAACTCCCACATGCGGCAGAAGCGTTCGTCGTAGCCGACAGTCTGCTTGACCTTCTCCCGGTTGGCCTGGAAGCGCTGGCGCCAGTGGCGGATGGTTTCGGCATAGTGGAGACGAAGCACCTCGATGTCGGTTACCCACAGTCCGGCCGTCTCGATTGCCGACAGGACCTCGGACATGGCAGGCGAGTAGCCGCCGGGGAAGATGTACTTGCGCAGCCAGGTGTTCGTGCCGCCCGGAGGCTCCATGCGGCCGATCGAATGCAGCAGCATCACGCCGTCGTCGGCCAGCAGATCCTTAACCTTGTTGAAGTACTCGACATAGTGGGCAGCGCCGACATGCTCGAACATGCCAACCGAGACAATGCGGTCGTATCGGCCGGATTCCTGCCGGTAATCGAGCAATTTGAAACGCACCCGGTCGGCGACGCCGCCCTCCAGCGCGCGCCGGCTCGAGACGGCGTGCTGTTCTTTGGAGAGCGTGACGCCGGTGACTTCGGCGCCGAACTGCTCGGCGAGGAAAAGGCCCATGCCGCCCCAACCCGAGCCGATATCGAGCACGCGGTCGCCCGGCTTCAGCAGCAGCTTGGCTGCGATATGGCGCTTTTTGTCCAGTTGCGCCTGCTCCAGGGTCACCTCCGGCGCCGTGAAATATGCGCAGGAATATTGGCGGTCGCGGTCGAGGAAGAAATCGTAGAGCTGATCATTGAGGTCATAGTGGTGGGCAACGTTGCGCTGGGCGCGGCCGATCGGATTGTATTGCTCGATGAAGCGCAGGAACCGTTGCAGCGCGAAGGACAAGCGCACCACGGGGGTCGAATCTATCGCGGCTATGTTGCGGCCCAGAAGATCGAGCAGGCCGTAGATATCGCCCTGGTCGACGGTGAGTTTGCCGTTCATGTAGGATTCACCAAACGCTAGACGCGGCCGGATCACCAAACGAATGGCTGTCCACCACGAATGAATCCGGATGGTGACGGCGGGGCCTGGCCGGGTGCCGTCGATGCGATGTGACCGTCCGGCTGCATCGACTATCGTCAATTGGCCTTCGTCCAGCAGACGAGTGAGCACTTTTGCGAGCAACATCGTCGGTCCCCAAGGCAACGATCTATCAAGCAGCTTAAGCATCCGCCCGTTGGTCCGAGCGTTCATTAGGCCCAAATGTTACGCCCAATGGCATTTTCAAGGCAAAGGGTCGCATTTCAGAAGCCACAGCCTTTGATCTGTGACAAATGCGAACGATTTGCAGTCGCCACTCGGCGGTGCTAATAAGTCAGTTACTAACACTTATTCGCATTTGGAGGTTGAAGTGAAGCGACGCATTCTCATGGCTGCCGGGCTGACGACCGGCGTCGGCCTGTTCATGCCGGGGCGCTCGCAGGCGCAGGCAACGCTCAATCTCTATTCGGCCCGGCACTACAACACCGATGAGGCGTTGTACGGAAATTTCGCCGATCTCAGCGGCATCAAGATCAACCGCATCGACGCCGAACCCGATCCGCTGGTTGAGCGGTTGCGGGTGGAAGGCGACAAGAGCCCGTGCGATGTCCTGATCACCACCGACGCAGGCCGTATCGAGCGCGCCCGGCAGATGGGTCTGCTCCAGCCGGTGAACTCGGCGGTGCTGACCAAGTCGGTGCCGGCGCATCTGCGCGATCCTGGCAACAACTGGTTCGGCTTTTCGAAGCGCGCTCGGGTGATCTTCTTCAACAAGGAGAAGCTCCAGGCGTCGACCGCGCCACAGAACTATGAAGACCTCGCGGACCCGAAGTGGAAGGGAAAGCTCCTGATCCGCTCCTCGGGCCACATCTACAATCAGTCATTGGTGGGTTCGCTCATTGCGGCGCTGGGGCCGGAAAAGACCGAGACGTGGGCCAAGGGCGTTGCCGCCAACCTGGCGCGCCCGTCGCGCGGCGGCGATACCGACCAGATCAAGGGCGTTGCCGCTGGTGAGGCGGAAATCTGTGTCGCCAACACCTACTACTACGTCAATCTCATGCGCTCGAAGAAGTCCGAGGACCGTGAGATCGCGGCCAAAGTAGGGGTGGTATTCCCCAATCAGGCGAACCGTGGCACCCATGTCAACATCAGCGGCGGCGCGGTTGCCAAATACGCACCGAACAAGGAAGCCGCGGTGAAGTTCCTGGAGTATCTCGTGTCGCCGGCCGCCCAGAAGTACTTCGCCGAGGGCAACTCCGAATACCCGGTGGTGGCCGGTGTCGAGCTGTCGCCGCAGCTGAAGTCACTCGGAACATTCAAGGAAGATCAGCTCAATGCGCGGGTGTTCGCTCAGAACAACGCAGAGGCGCTCAAGATCATGGACCGGGCGGGCTGGAAGTAGGCCGGCGCGCGGAGATCGCACGGCTGAGCAGGATCACCGGGGCAAGAGATACGGTTACGATGACGATGGCGCCGACGGCCGCCTCGGCGAGGCGTTCGTCCGAGGCGAACCGGTAGACCCCGACCGCAAGGGTATCGAAGTTGAAAGGCCGGATCAGGAGCGTGGCCGGCAATTCCTTCAGGACTTCGACGAAGGCTATCAAGCCTGCGGTCAGCGCGGGGCCCCGCAGCATCGGAAGGTGGATATAACGCAGAACCTGGGTGGGGCGGGCCCCCAGAATCCGCGCGCTGGCGTCCATTGCCGGGTCTACCGCGACGAGCCCTGGCGCGATATTGGCCAGACCGACGGCCAGGAACCGTACGGTGTAAGCCAAGAGAAGGGCGACGGCAGTGCCGCTCAACACCAGCCCGGTCGGCGTGTCGAACAGCGCCCTTGAGAGCCGGTCGATCAGATGGTCGGTCCAGGCCAGCGGCAGCAAGACGCCAACGGCAATGACAGCGCCCGGAATGGCATAGCCGAGCGAGATGAATTCGATCGTGCGATTGATGGCGCGTCGCCTTATCAAGCGTCCCGCATAGCTGAGAAAAAGCGAGAGTACGACGATGATCGCGGCAGCGACGGCAGCAAGCGTCAGACTGTTGGCGGCTTCGCCCAGAAACCGTCGGTCGTCGAATCTCGTGCCGGATCCCATTGCAAGCTGTGCCAAGTGTACGCTTGGAATGATGAACCCTAGCAGGACGGGCAGCAGGCAGGCGATCGTCGCGACTGCCGCGGGCCACGGTGCCAGCTGGATAGGCTCAGCCTGTTCCTGCACCCCGGACGCGACATGGAAGCGGGCACGGCCACGCGAGCGGCGTTCCAGGAGGATCAGCAGTGTGGCTATGGCGATCAGGACGAGCGAGATCTGGGCGGCACCCTCGCGGTTGCCCATGCCGTACCACGTCCGATAGATCGCCGTCGTGAAGGTGTGGACGCCATAGTACTGGACCGTTCCGAAGTCGGCGAGCGCTTCGAGCAGGGCAAGTGCCACACCAGCGGCAATAGCTGGTCGGGCGAGGGGAAGGCCAACTCGAATGAAGGTTCGCCAGGGGCCGTGTCCGAGGATACGGCTGGCCTCGAGCAGGGGCTGCGATTGTGCGAGGAATGCTGCACGCGCGGCGAGGTAGGCGTAAGGATAGAGTACAAGAGTGAACAGTAAGGCGACGCCGCCGGCCGATCCGAGGTCGGGAAACCAGTAGGCGCCATGCGACCAGCCCGTCGCCGTCCGCAGCGCCGATTGCAAGGGGCCGGCGAATGCCAGCAAATCGGCATAGGCATAGCCGATGATATAGGTCGGAAGGACGAGTGGCAGCAGCAATGCCCATTGCATGGGCCGGCTGCCGGGAAAACGGCACATGGTTACCAGCCACGCGGTTCCGGTGCCGATGATGGTCGTGCCGAGACCGACGCCCACAAGCAGGATAACGGTATTGCCGACAATGTCGGAAAGCTGCGTTTCGGCGATGTGCTGCCACAACGCGCCCTGCGGCGACAGAAGGCTCGACGCAACGCCAAGCAACGGCATGGCGACCAGCGCGGCGACGATCGCGGTACCCAGGCGCCAGATCACGGCCTGGCCCACTGAGGTTGGTCCAAAAGAAAACGCATGCCACCGCGGGGCGATGGCATGCGTTCGACGTTGGATACGGTGCCCTGGGGCACGCGGACTACTTCTCTTCGGCCGGCGCTTCCTCGCTGGCGGCGGGGGCATCGGCTGCTTCGCTCTCGGCAGCCGCAGCCGCGGCTGACTTGGCCTCGAACAACGCCGCCGCCTGATCGGCAGCACGCTGGGCCGCGTCCGCTGCTTCCATGGCGGCCCGCTCGCTTTCGGCGACCAGGGCGCCGCCCTTCGAGAGGAATTCGGCCTCGTCGGGCGAACGCGCGACCACCGCCGTGATCTCGACCGTGACCTCGGGATGGAGGTGGATCTTGATCTTGTGGGCGCCCAGCATCTTGATCGGCTTGTCGAGTTCGACCTGGCCGCGCTCGATCTTGACTCCGGCGGCTACGGCGCCGTCGGCAATGTCACGTGACGTAACCGAACCGTAGAGCTGCAGGGCTTCCGACGCCTGGCGGATCAGAATGACCTGCAGGTCGCCCATCTTGGCTCCGACGGCTTCGGCTTCCCCGCGGCGCTCGAGGTTCTGGGCCTCCAGCGTCTTACGCTGCGATTCGAAGTAGGTGATGTTGTCCTTGGTGGCGCGCAGGGCCTTCTTCTGCGGCAGTAGGAAGTTGCGGGCGAAGCCGGGCTTCACCTTCACAACGTCGCCCATCTGACCGAGTTTGGGCACGCGTTCCAGCAGGATGACATTCATCGGCATGATGTGGTCCTCCGGCTAGGCGATGAGGTAGGGCAGGAGTGCCAGGAAACGCGCACGCTTGATCGCCTGGGCGAGTTCGCGCTGCTTCTTCGATGACACCGCCGAAATGCGGCTCGGCACGATCTTGCCACGTTCGGAGACGAAGCGCTGCAGAAGGCGCACGTCCTTGTAGTCGATCGTGGGTGCATTGGCGCCGGAGAACGGGCAGCTCTTGCGGCGGCGCGTAAAGGGACGGCGTTGGGCGCTCATTCTTCGTCTCCCGTAGTGGCGGCAACAGGTGCTGCGCCACCCTCATCGCCGAAGCGCGGACGCTCGCGCCGCGGCGGGCGATCACCCCAGCGGTCGCCACGATCGCCGCCCGGACGGTCGGATTTCTCGGCGCTGCGCTGCATGACGGCCGACGGACCTTCCTCGAGGGCGTCGACGCGCACGGTCAGGAACCGGATGATGTCTTCATTGATCGACATCGTGCGTTCCATCTCCTTCACCGCGGCAGAGGGAGCGTCGATGTTGAGCAGGGTGTAGTGGCCCTTGCGGTTCTTCTTGATGCGGTAGGTAAGCGAACGCAGGCCCCAGTACTCCTTCTTGGAGACGGTGCCACCCAGGCCGGTGACCACTTCGGCGAACTGCTCGGTCAGTGCCTCCACCTGCGTCGTCGGAACATCCTGACGCGCAATGAAGACGTTTTCGTAGAGTGCCATGTAGATTCGGCTCCTTATGGCTGTTGGTGACCCGGAGTTCGTCGAACCGCCCGGATCTAGCTGGCCCTTCGCGGAAGGCTTGGGCCAGCAAGGAGATCGAGGCCGATTTAGGCCTCGAAGAGCGGGGGTTATACAGGCCCATGGCTCGAAATCAAGCCATTCTCGGCGTGGCTTGACTGGGCCAGACACCCCGGTATGACTGCGTCAATTCGCATCAAATCGGGGGAAAATGCGCATGAGTCGGGCTTTCGTCTTTCCGGGCCAGGGATCGCAGGCTGTCGGCATGGGCGCCGACCTGGCCGCGGCCTTTGCTTCGGCCCGGGATGTTTTTGGTGAAGTCGACGAGGCCCTGAAGCAGAACCTGTCGAGGTTGATGCGCGAAGGGCCCGAAAGCGAGCTGGTTCTGACCGAAAACGCCCAGCCGGCCCTGATGGCCGTCAGCCTCGCGGTGATGCGCATTCTGGAGAGTGACGGCGGCAAGCCATTGCCGGCAATGGCATCTCACGTGGCCGGTCACTCGCTCGGCGAGTATTCGGCGCTGGCCGCGGCCGGCACGCTGAGAATCGCAGATGCCGCACGCCTTCTGAAGCTGCGTGGACAGTCAATGCAGAAGGCCGTTCCGGTCGGCGTCGGTGCAATGGCAGCCTTGCTCGGCATCGAACTGGAGCCGGCGATGGCGGCCTGCGAGGAGGCAGCACTTGGCGAAGTGGTCGCCGTTGCCAATGACAATGGCGGCGGTCAGGTTGTCGTGAGCGGCCACAAGGACGCCGTCGAGCGGGCGATCGAGGCGGCGAAGGCACGCGGCTGCAAGCGCGGCATGCTGCTGCCGGTGAGCGCGCCCTTCCATTGCGCGCTGATGCAGCCGGCCGCCGATGCGATGAAGGCGGCGCTCGAGGAGGTCTCCTTCGTACCGCCTAGGGTGCCGCTGGTGGCCAACGTCGTTGCGTCGGAGATCAGCGATCCGGCGACGATCAAGCAACGGCTGGTGGAACAGGTGACCGGCCTCGTGCGCTGGCGCGAGAGTGTGCAGTACATGAAGGCGAAGGGTGTCGAGGTGCTGGTCGAATGCGGCACCGGCAAGGTGCTGTCCGGACTCGTTAGGCGCATCGACAAGGACATGACGGGCCTCGCATTGAATACGCCAGGCGATATCGAAGCGTTTCTGAAAACTGCCTAGAGAGAGGGAAGCCATGTTCGACCTGAGTGGCAAGACTGCCCTCGTTACCGGCGCGTCTGGCGGCATTGGCGGGGCAATTGCCCGTGCGTTGCACGGCCAGGGTGCCACGGTCACGCTGTCAGGCACGCGTGCCGAGGCGTTGGAGCAACTCAAGGATTCACTGGCTGAGCGCACGCATGTCGTTGCCGCAAGGATGGACGATGCAGCCGATATCGATCGTCTCGCCAAGGAAGCCGAGGCGGCGATGGGCAAGCTCGACATACTGGTGAACAACGCCGGCATCACGCGGGACAACATCTCGATGCGTATGAAGGACGAGGAGTGGGAAAAAGTGCTGCAGGTGAACCTGACCGGCACCTTCCGTCTGACCCGGGCAGTCATGCGGGGCATGATGAAGCGACGGTTCGGCAGGGTCGTGAATATCACGTCGATAGTCGGCGTCACAGGCAACCCCGGCCAGGCCAACTACGCTGCGGCCAAGGCCGGCCTTATCGGCATGTCCAAGTCGTTGGCCCAGGAACTCGCCTCGCGCGGCATCACGGTCAATTGCGTGGCGCCAGGCTTCATCGCGACACCCATGACCGACGGACTGACCGACGACCAGAAGAAGGGCATTCTCTCCCGTGTTCCCGCCGACCGGCTCGGCACGCCCGGCGAGATCGCCGCTGGAGTTGTCTATCTGGCGAGCGAAGAAGCCGCCTACGTCACCGGCCAGACGCTGCATATCAACGGAGGTATGGCGATGATTTGATGGCGCCGGTTTTGGATAATGGCCACAAGTGTCTGATTCTGTGGGCTTTTCGGGTCTAGCCAATGCCCGGGGAGCTATGTTAGGAGAGCCGGAAATCGCTGACCCCCCTTCGGCGAGACGGTATTGGAAGATACGGGAAGGACAAGAGAATGAGCGACATTGCCGAGCGCGTGAAGAAGATCGTGGTGGAGCATCTCGGCGTCGAAGCGGCGCAGGTGAAGGAAGATGCGAAGTTCATCGATGATCTGGGCGCCGACAGCCTCGATACCGTCGAACTGGTGATGGCCTTCGAGGAAGAATTCGCCATCGAAATTCCCGACGATGCCGCCGAGAAGATCCAGACCGTCGGCGATGCGATCGGCTTCATTCAGAGCAACGCGAAGTCCTGATCTTCGCCAGTTCCTGCGGCAGGGAAGGCGGATGATGAGGCGAGTTGTCGTAACTGGCATGGGGATGGTGACGCCGCTGGGTGACGGCGTCGACACCAACTGGCGGCGGTTGCTTGCCGCCGAGTCGGGAATTCGGTCGATCCAGGCCTTCGACACGTCGGATCTAGCGACCCGGATTGCCGGCGAGGTGCCGCTGGGCGACAAGGCCAACGGCCACTTCAATGTCGACGCCTATATGGCGCCCAAGGATCAGCGCAAACTCGACAGGTTCATCGTGTTCGGCATGGCGGCCGCTCAACAGGCGGTCGAGGATTCAGGCTGGACACCGCAGGACGACGAGGGGCGCGACCGCACAGGCGTGATGATTGGCGCCGGCATCGGTGGTCTGCAGACCATCTACGAGACTTCGCTGGTGTTGAAGGAGAGGGGCCCGCGTCGCGTCAGTCCTTTCTTTATTCCATCGGCGCTGATCAACCTCGCTTCAGGTCAGGTTTCGATCAAGTACGGTTTCAGGGGCCCCAACCACTCCGTGGTGACTGCTTGTGCGACCGGGGCGCACGCACTCGGCGATGCGGCCCGGCTCATTCAGCTCGAGGATGCCGATGTGATGGTGGCCGGCGGTGCGGAAGCAGCGATTTGCCGCATCGGTATCGCCGGATTCAATGCCTGCAAGGCCCTGTCGACGGACTTCAACGACACTCCGACCGAGGCGTCGCGTCCGTGGGACAGGAAGCGTGACGGCTTCGTCATGGGTGAAGGCGCGGGCTGTGTCGTACTCGAGGAATACGAACACGCCAGGAAGCGTGGTGCCAAGATCTATGGCGAGATCGTCGGTTACGGACTTTCCGGAGACGCCTATCACATCACCGCACCGTCCGAGGACGGCGGCGGAGCCCAGCGCGCCATGAAGGCGGCGCTGAAGCGGGCGAAACTCAACACCGACCAGATCGACTATGTGAACGCTCACGGGACCTCGACCATGGCCGACGTTATTGAACTCGGTGCGGTCAAGCGTACCTTCGGCCAGGACGCCTACAAACTGTCGATGTCGTCGACCAAATCGGCCACCGGCCATCTGCTGGGGGCGGCCGGCGCCATCGAAGCCATCTATGCGATCAAGTCGATCGCCGATCAGGTCGTGCCGCCGACGCTCAATCTTGAGGAGCCCGACGAGGGCTGCGACATCGACCTGGTGCCGAAGCAGGCCAAACAGCGCAAGGTCCGCTACGCGCTCAGCAACTCCTTCGGTTTCGGCGGCACCAACGCGTCGTTGATTTTCGGTCCCGTTTGAGCGCCGGAGGCTGAGGGGTGCTCAGCTATTTCCGTTGGGTTCTGTTCTTCGTCGCCTTGTTTGCGACCCTGATGGGCGGTGCCCTGTATCTTGGAAATTCGCTGCTCACGGCCGACGGGCCGCTTCAGGCTACCAAGACAGTGGTGATCCCGCGCGGTGCGGGGCCCATGACGATGGCCAAGGTGCTGCAGGAGGAAGGCATCATTGACCATACGCGCCTGTTTCGCATCGCACTGATGATCGATCCCGCGCCCAAGCCGATCAAGGCCGGCGAGTATGAAGTTCCGGCGCGCACCTCGATGCGGGCACTGGTCGAGCTTTTGCAGTCGGGCAAGGTCGTGCAGCGCCGTCTGACGATCCCCGAAGGCATGACGACGGCCGAGGTCGTCGAACTGGTGCGCAAGGCCGAGGCGTTGGCGGGAGAGATCACGCTTGATCTCAAGGAGGGCGACCTCCTGCCTGAAACCTACTTCTACTCGCGCGACGACACCCGCGACGGCCTGTTGCTGCGCATGAAAGAGGCGATGGACAAGACTCTCGATGCCGCATGGCGCAAGCGCGCGCCGGGACTGCCGCTGGCGAACCGGCGCGCCGCCCTGATACTGGCGTCGATCGTCGAAAAGGAGACCGCCATTCCGGCGGAGCGGGCCAAGGTGGCGGCGGTGTTTATCAATCGCCTCCGGCGCCGGATGAAGCTCGAGAGCGACCCGACCACCATCTATGGACTTACCGACGGCAAGGCGCCGCTCAATCGCGAACTTACGCGCGCCGACCTGCAGTCAAACTCGCCCTATAACACCTATTTCGTGACGGGCCTGCCGGCTGGACCGATCTGCAACCCGGGTCGAGCCTCGATTGTCGCCGCGACCCATCCGGCACGTGACCGATCCCTGTATTTTGTTGCCGATGGCCAGGGTGGCCATGCGTTCGCCCTGACGCTGAACGAACACAATCGCAACGTCGCGCGCTGGCGCGAAATTCAGCGCGAGCGCCAGGAACAGTCTCAGGGCCAGACACCGGCGCAGCCGACGACACCCGCGGCGCCTGCACCGAGCCGGTAGTGCGCCATGCCGGCGATCCTTCTGGCACTCATTCTGCTGGCCGCCGTGGCCTTTGGCATCGCCTGGTTCCTGCGCGCCAGTCCATCGTCGCTGGCCCGCCTGCTGCGGCCCATTCTCGTCGTCCTGGGCGGCATCGGCGTTGGTGGGCTGCTGATCTTCGCCGTGCGGTTTCTGCCCGGCCTGCTGCCTGAGCTGTTCGGTCTTGCCGGCCTCGTGATTGCGACTCTTATTGCCCGGGCGGTGCGCCATCGCCCGTCCGGTGGTTTCAGTTCGCCAGGAACGACGGCACAGCGGACCGAGGTGCGCACCGTCTATCTGCAGGCCTGGATCGATCACGCGACGGGCGACGTTGGCGGCACGGTGCTATCGGGCCGTTTCGTCGGTCGCACGCTGGATTCACTTTCTGACCATGAGCTGATCGCGCTGCACGGCGAGTGTGCGGCCGATCCGGACTCCCTGAAGGTGCTTGAGGCCTATCTCGATCGCCGCCTGGGCGCGGATTGGCGGACCGCCCATAGTCCGCCCCCGGCAGGGGCAGGCACGGACATGACGCGTGAAGAAGCGCTGGCCGTGCTGGGACTGTCCGACGGCGCCACCCACGATGATATCCGCGCCGCCTATCGCCGCCTGATCCAGCGCATGCACCCCGATGCTGGTGGAAGCGCCGATCTGGCGGCCCGCATCAACCGGGCCAGGGACATCCTTCTGGGAGGATGAGCTTGTCAGTGCCAACACCGTCGTGCCATCAACCGCGACGCATATGTCCCGGCGCAGGTGATGCCTGTCAATTTGCCGGATTGATCATACAATACCCAACTGCTGAACGAGGTCGATGAGCATGGCGCAACGAGTCCGCAAAGCCGTTCTGCCGGTCGCTGGACTGGGCACACGTTTTCTGCCCGCCACAAAGGCGATGCCTAAGGAAATGCTGACGGTCGTCGATCGGCCGCTCATCCAGTACGCCGTCGAGGAATGTCTGGCGGCCGGTATCGAGGAGTTCGTCTTCGTCACCGGCCGCAATAAGGGCGCGCTCGAGGATCACTTCGACGTTGCGTACGAGCTCGAGGCAACGCTCGAGCAGCGGGGCAAGGGAGCCGAGTTGAAGCAATCCCAGGAAGCGACGCTCAAGGCGGGTAATGCGATCTTCACGCGCCAGCAGAAGCCGCTCGGTCTCGGGCATGCCGTGTGGTGCGCGCGGCACTGGATCGGCCGCGAACCGTTTGCCGTCCTGCTACCCGACGAGCTGATGGTCAGTTCGCCGACCTGCACCGCTCAACTGGTCGCCGCCCACGAAAAGACCGGTGGAAACGTCTTGGCGGTAATGGAAGTTCCCCGGGAGCAGACCAAGAGCTACGGCATTGTGGAGATCAAGGACGAGACGAACGGACTGGCCGAAATGACCGGCATCGTGGAGAAGCCCAAACCTGAAGAAGCGCCGTCGACGCTCGCCTGGATCGGCCGTAGCGTCGTCATGCCGGAAGTGTTCGACCACCTCGCCAAGCATCAGACCGGCGCCGGAGGCGAAATCCAGCTTACCGACGCCATGGCGAAGATGATCGGGCACACGCCGTTTCATGCGCTGCGCTATGCCGGCCAGCGCTACGACTGCGGCAATCGGCTCGGCTTTCTCGAGGCCAACATAGCGATTGCGCTGCAAGATCCGGACTCGGGAGCGGACACTCGGGCTCTTCTCACGCGGCTGCTGAAAGGTTGATCGCATGCGCATCGCCATGATCGGCTCCGGCTATGTTGGGCTCGTGTCCGGCGCCTGCTTTGCCCAGTTCGGCCACGATGTCGTCTGCGTCGACAAGGACGCCGACAAGATCGCGCGGCTGCTCAGGGGCGAGATGCCGATCTACGAACCGGGGCTCGACAAGCTCGTTGCCGACAACGTGCGCGCCGGCCGGCTCGCCTTCGGCACCAGTCTCGGCGATGCCGTTGGTGCCGCCGACGCGGTGTTCATTGCCGTCGGTACGCCGACCCGCCGTGGCGACGGTCACGCCGACCTGAGTTACGTTTACGCTGCGGCGGCCGAGATCGCCGACGCGATCAGCCGCTACACCGTTATTGTCACCAAATCGACGGTGCCGGTCGGCACCGGTCGCGAGGTGGCGCGCATAATCCGCGAGGCCCAGCCGGCAACCGAGTTCGACGTCGCGTCCAATCCGGAGTTCCTCCGCGAAGGCGCGGCGATAGAGGATTTCATGAAGCCCGATCGGGTTGTGATCGGTGTCGAAAGCCAGCGCGCGCGCGACGTGATGGCGGCGATCTACCGGCCGCTCAACCTGATCCAGACGCCAATGGTGTTCACGAACATCGAGACGGCGGAAGTAACCAAGTACGCGGGTAACGCCTTCCTGGCGACCAAGATCACCTTCATCAACGAGATCGCCGATCTTTGCGAAAAAGTCGGTGCCGACGTGCATGACGTGGCGCGCGGGATCGGGCTGGACGGCCGCATCGGCCGCAAGTTTCTTCATCCCGGTCCCGGGTTCGGCGGGTCGTGCTTTCCAAAGGACACCCTCGCGCTCGCCTACACTGCGCGCGAGGTCGGTGCGCCGCAGACTATCGTCGAGCAGGTGATCGACGTAAACAATATGCGCAAGAAGCGGATGGCGCAGAAGGTCATCAATTTCTGCGGTGGGTCGGTGGCCGGAGTGACGGTCGCCGTGCTCGGCCTCACCTTCAAGGCAAACACCGACGACATGCGCGATGCGCCCTCGCTCGACATCGTGCCGGCGTTGCAGGCGGCCGGGGCGAAGATAGTGGCCTTCGATCCCGAAGGAATGGAGGAGGCGGCGCGTGCGCTGTCGGGAGTCACCTTTGCCAAGACCGCCTATGACGCGGCCAGCGACGCCGACTTGCTGCTCGTGATCACCGAGTGGCATGAATTCCGCGGCCTCGATCCGCGACGCATCAAGGAAGTGATGCGCCAGCCGCGCATCGTCGACCTGCGTAACATCTTCGATCCCGACGAAATGCGCGGCTTCGGCTTCACCTATGAAGGCATTGGCCGTCCCAAGCCGCGTACTTGATAATCCAAGGCAGATCCGGAGCGATTGCATGAGCCAGACGGCGCACAAGTTCAACCCAACCATCCTGCGCGAGTACGATATTCGCGGCATCGTGGGGGGCACCGTGCATGCGGCCGACGCCCGGGCCATCGGGCGAACGCTCGGTACCATGATCCGCCGCAAGGGCGGCAAGCGTGCGGTGCTAGGCTATGACGGCCGCCTCAGTTCGCCGGAGCTTGCTGCAGCCTGCATCGAGGGCCTGACATCGGCCGGCATTGACGTCACCAATATCGGGCTCGCCGCGACGCCGATGCTCTACTTCGGCGTCTACCATCTCGAAGCCGATGGCGGCATCATGATCACGGGCTCGCACAATCCGCCAGACTACAACGGTTTCAAGATGATGATGGGCAAGAAGTCGTTCTTCGGCGCAGATATCCAGAAACTTGGCGAGATGGCGGCCGTGGGCGACTGGGAAAGCGGGCAAGGCAAGACTGAAGATCTAAACATTCTGGCCGATTACGCGGCGCGGCTCTTGAAGGATGTAAAGCCGGGCAAGAAGCTCAAGGTCGCTTGGGATACCGGCAATGGCGCCGTCGGCGTTTCGATCCGCGCCGTCGTCGACAGGTTGCCCGGTGAGCACTTCGTGCTGAACGAAAAAGTCGACGGTACGTTCCCGGCGCATCACCCCGACCCGACGGTGCCGAAGAACCTCGAGCAACTCGCGGCCGAGGTCAAAAAGCGCGGCTGCGACTTCGGTATTGCTTTCGACGGCGATGGTGACCGGATCGGCGCCATCGACAGCAAGGGACGTATTCTGTGGGGCGATCAACTTCTCGTGCTGTGGTCGCGGGATGTCCTGAAGGCGTATCCCGG
>CALDNT010000103.1 GCA_937915145.1 uncultured Reyranella sp. | reverse complement strand
AGGCGGTCAACCCAAGGCTGATCTACGCCTCGCTGACCGGCTACGGCGAGAGCGGCCCCGACCGCGACCGGCCGGGCTTCGACGCCACCGCCTACTTCGCCCGTTCGGGCCTTCTGGACGCCCAGCGCTACGAGGGCGGACCGCCGGGCGTGCCCGGCCCGGCGCAGGGCGACCGCGCCACCGCGATGACGCTGGTCTCGGCCATCCTGATGGCGCTGATGCATCGCACCAAAACCGGCGAAGGCTCGTGGGTCGGCACGTCGCTCCTAGGCAACGGCCTGTGGTCGTGCGGCGTGATCGCCCAGGCAGCCCTCGTCGGCGCCTTCCTGCCGCATCGCCCGCCGCCGGACCGGCCGCGCTCGGCACTGGGCAACATCTACCGCACCCTGGACGATCGCTGGCTGCAACTCACCATCGTGCGCGCCGACAAGCTGTGGGCGCCGCTCTGCCGGGCGATGGGACTGGAATCGCTGATCGACGATCCGCGCTTCGCGTCAGAGCCCGAGCGGCGCGCCCGTGCGCCCGAACTGGCCGGCCTCCTGAGCGACACCTTCGCCACAAAACCCTACGAGCATTGGCGCGAGGCGCTGGCGGCGCACAGCGTCACCTTCGGCGTCATCAGCCGGCCGCAGGACGTGCCCGACGACCAGCAGGCGGTGGCCTGCGGCGCCGTGGTCGACACCGCGATCCCCGGAATGCCGCGCACGCTGGCCGATCCGGTTCGCCTCAGCTTCGCCAGCCAGCGCCTCGCCCATACCGCACCCGAACTCGGCCAGCACAGCGACGAAATCCTGGGCGAGGCCGGCCTTTCGACGGAAGAGATCGCCGGCCTGCGCGCCAGCGGCGCCGTAAAATGAGCGACGAGCCGCTGCCGCTGGCCGGCCTGGTCGTGCTCGACATCAGCTCGTTCATCGCAGCCCCCGCGGCCGCCGCGGCGCTGGCCGACTACGGCGCCGACGTGATCAAGATCGAACCGCCCGGCGACGGCGACCCGCACCGCAACAGTTACAAAAACGCCAGCTATCCGCCCAGCGAGCACAATTTCCCGTGGCAGCTCGACGGTCGCCTGAAACGCTCGCTGGCCCTCGACCTCAAGACCGACGGCGCCCGCACCATCCTCGAACGCCTGCTGAAGCGCGCCGACGTGATGATCGTGAATTTCCCGCCGCCGGCCCGCGAACGCCTAAAACTGCGCTGGGAGGACATCGAGCCGATCAACCCGCGCCTCGTCTACTGCTCGCTCACCGGCTACGGCGAGACCGGCCCCGACCGCGACCGGCCGGGCTTCGACATCACCGCCTATTTCGGCCGCTCCGGCATTCTCGATGCGGCGCGCTACGAGGACGGCCCGCCCGGCGTCTCGCTGCCGGCCCAAGGCGACCGCGCCACCGCGATGACCCTGGTCGCCGCCATCCTGATGGGCCTGCGCCGCCGCGACCAGACCGGCAAAGGCGGCTGGGTCGGCACCTCGCTCTATGCCAACGGCGTGTGGGCGAACGGCACGTCGGCGGCGGGGGCACTGATCGGCGCCCGGCTGCCGCCGCGCCGCGGCCCCGACAAGCCCGGCAACGCGCTCACCAATCTCTACCGCACCGGCGACGATCGCTGGCTGCAGCTCCTGGTGGTGCGCGACGACCGGCTGTGGGAGAAATTCTGCGCCGTGATCGATCGGCCCGAACTCCTGGTCGACGAGCGCTTCGCCGGGCGTCCCGAACGCCGCCAGCATGCGATGGAACTCTTCGCCATCCTGAAGCCCGTCTTCGCCGCCCGCCCCTATACGGAGTGGGAACGCCTGCTGGCCGGCACCGGCATCCCGTTCGGCGTGATCGGCCGCCTGGCCGATGTGATCGACGACGCGCAGGCCGAACATGCCGGCATCTTCGCCGCCACCACCAATCCCGACATCCCGCGCACCGTGAACACGCCCATTCGCCTCGGCTTCGCCACGCCCCGCACCGCCGGCCCGCCGCCCGCCGTCGGCCAGCACAATGACGAAGTGCTGCGCGAGGCCGGCTTCGACGAGTCCGCCATCGCGGCCCTCAAGAAGTCGGGCGCTTTGGGGTAGAGCGCGCCTCCTCACCCTTCGAGACGGCGCTTCGCGCCTCCTCAGGATGAGGGGTGGGAGAGCTGAGTTACAGCCTCTCAGGACGAGGTCTTCCTGTCGGCTGGTTTGGATGATTCAATACCAGCCGGAAAGACTCTAGTTCACCTCACCCTGAGGAGCGCGCGCAGCGCGCGTCTCGAAGGGTGGGACCAGTCGTGTTGTTGCCCATCCTTCGAGACGCACCGTTCTGCGGCGTTCCGCAGGATGAGGTTGGAGTGCTAGACTGCCGCCATGGCCGCACGCTTCCAGACCTATGCCGAGTTCTGGCCGTTCTATCTTAGGGAACACGCCAAGCCGTCGACCCGTGCCATCCACTACGTCGGCACCATCGGCTCGGCCGCGTTCCTGGTCTGGGCGCTGGTCACCCAGAACTGGTGGTGGCTGCTGGCGGTGCCCTTCTTCGGCTACGGCCCGGCCTGGTTCAGCCATTTCTTCGTCGAGAAGAACAAGCCCGCCACCTTCGAGGCGCCGCTGTGGTCGCTGATCAGCGACTACCGCATGTGCGGCCTGTTCCTGAGCGGCCGGCTCGGCGACGAGCTGAGCAGACATCAGATCCGGACCTAGGCAAAGAGCAATTGCGGCATATGGAATGTGCCGCAAGACACCGGCTCCGTGCCGCACCGGAGGTTCACCCAATCATCACAAAGACCTGGACAATTCCGCAGCAAAGCCTCGATGCTCCTTCGGGACAGCCCTGAATCGCCGCGTCGTGCGCAGCGCGGGCGGCTCGCTCCAGCGTACAATTCGTCACCGTTAGGGATTTTTCTACAATCCTGTCGATGCAGCAATTTCCGACCGATCAGTTCGCGGCGCGACTACATTCCGCCCGGGCTCTTCGCCCGGCTACCGGTCGTGGCCATCGCGGATCCCTCGGCGCTGCCGCCATCGCTTGCTGGCTCAAATGAGTCTGGACCCTAGGCCACAATCATCGATAGAAATTAGTTCTCTAGCTGCCATTACAAACAGCAGCAATCTGGTTAGGTTCTACCCGTCGCGGATCGTGGAACATAAATGCCGTCGCCAAAAAGCACCCTGGATGATCTCGTGGTTGCGATATATGACGCGGCGCTGGACCCCTCTTCGTGGCAGCAGTGTTATGTGGGCATGAGTAGCCTTGTAGGTGCCAAGTCAATGCTCGCGACGCTTCAGGATCCTGCGCAAGGCCATGCGTCGCTGCTCGCGAGCAACCTTGATCCCAAGTTTCTCCAAGAATACGCGACCGGCTGGTGGACCAAGGACCCATGGGCACTGGGCGCCCTCCGTCACGAACGCGGCAAGGCCTATGTCATCTCCAGCATAGTGCCAGATGCTCATTATGTGGGGTCCGAAATCTACAACGACCTCGTCAGGCCGCATGCGGATTGTCGATTCTGCCTGGGAACGATCGTTGATGTAGATGGAAGCCTGGGGGTTATGGGCTTTCATCGACCCTCCATGGCGTCAGATTTCTCCCACGCCGACCGGCATCTGCTTCAACGCCTGATACCGTACATCCAACAGTCGCTGCGAATTGAGCGGCGATTGGCAACGCAAAATGGTGCACGTCAAACGGCGCTGGCCGCCTTCGACTCGCTCTCTTTTGGATTGGCGGTCGTCGATTCAGCTTGCCGGCCGCTGCTGATGAACCGCGTGGCCGAAGCTTGTTTGGGGTCCGCCACCGGCAAGCTGGGCGGACGTTCGCACCAGCCGCTTCGCGTAGAAAATCGCATGGAAACGCAGAAGCTGCACCTCCTGGTTCATGAGGCGACCGGGCGACGCATAGCTTCCGCGGGCGCCATGAAGATCACGCGACGTGCATCCGATCTGCCACTTATGCTCCTGGTTTCACCATTGGTCGGCAGGCACGCTTCGCTTCTTGGAGTTGCGAAGCCTGCGGCTCTCATTCTCATACAGGGTTTCAACCAACCTGTGCCACCTGAGCGCATTCTCGGGGATCTGTTCGGCCTTACGATTGCCGAGACCAAACTCGCTGAACTATTGGCACAGGGCGCCCGTCTGGAAGATGTCGCCATTGAACGGTCGGTAAAGATGTCGACCCTGCGTAGCCAGCTGAAATCCATCTTGCAAAAAACTGACACCGATCGGCAGGCCTCTTTGGTTCGCCTGCTGACACAACTTTCAATCCGGACCAACACGCGTGATGACTGAACGACCTGGTGACATCCCGCATGTTTTCTTTTCCGGTATAAGCACTTGTTTCCGGCAACGCTTTGACCCTCAGAGGGAAAGGATTGCCGTGAAGATGGGACGTCCCAGCGCGGAGTAGATTGCTTGTGCGCTACACTCGGCGGAGACCGGCATCTCGGTGGCCGAGGACATCGGCAAAATGGGATCGGCGAGTTGGCAGTCTATCGCTGGAGGAAGCAGGACTCCGGGATGGGTGTTGTCGGGCTGTGTCGCCTCCGGCAGATCAAGGAAGTGAACATCAAGCTGAAGCCGCCGACGGTGGACCTGTCGTCGGACTAGATCGGTGTGCGGCCGTTGCCCTGAATAGCCTGGTAGGCTCATTGCCTCCCGTCAGCGAGGAGGTATCCGCTGGGCAGGTAAGATCACCGCAACTCCAGCTGTGAGAAACCCGATCAGTTCGGATTGGCGCCTCGTACCAGTCTTGCGGAACAATTCCTTGAGCTGCGTGCGCAGAGTTTCCCGGCTCACACGTCTAGAAGCCGCAATACTTTCCAGAGTCTCGTTAGCTAGAAGCTCTGCCGCCAGAACGGCTTCAGCGGGCGTCAGTCGGTAAAGGCCCCTCAAGACCTCGGGTAGAGGCCGCACCTGAGTTTCGGGGTCACGGAGAAAGACCATCGCCGTCGCATGAAGCGCGACCTCCTCCCGACCGCGGGAGCCAATCGGCGTCACGATGAGTTCGAAAGGGCGAAGGCCGGACGGCCGTGGTAGCGACAGTACCCCGCCTCCAGCAGGTAACGAGCAGCCCGCGATCAAACGGTGCAACTCGCTGGTTTGGGCAGGCCGCGCTGCCGCAAGGATGCCCTTGGCACCGATGAAGAAGCCGTCGTGTGCGTTAGCAATCGCTTGAGCCGCCTGATTCACCTGAATCATCCTGGCATCACGTGTGACGAGCAGAACGCCATGGCTAAGTGAATCCAACACTGTGTACGCTGCCGAACGTTCGCTTTCGGCCACCTTCACTCGTGCTCGAATCTTCAGGATGCGCTGAAGGTGCGGCAGTAGGAGGTCCAGCGCCTGCGCATGTCGGCGTGAAAACGCGCCAGCATTCCGTGAATTCTGAAAGCCTATGACAGCAACCTGATCGTCAGCTGGCAATACAGCGCCCACCATGTAGAACTGGTTGTCGGCATGAGGCTTGCTCAAATCCACGTAGATCTCGCTATTTGCGAACTCCTCGTCAGAGCAGATATCGGCACTTATGGCCGCCTTCATCAGCGTCTTGCCTGACCGCTGGGCCCATAGATCGCACTTGTGGTAGTACTCCCCATAAAGGCGGAGAGCGTGTTCACTGAACCGATGAGCGCTCAACAAGTCTACGGCGCCGCTGCGTTTGTCTTGAGTAAGCGCCAAGCCGCTATTGCTGCCGAAGCACTTGGCAGCAGACGCTAGCCAATCCGTCCAAAGGTCTGGCGTGATTGCAATATCATACAGTCCCGCAATCAGATGATCGAGGTCCTGTTCGCGGGGATCTGCGGGTCGCATATGCTATTGCCCTATTTTACGTGGCAACACTGGCCGACCTGAAGCTTGATGTAGGAATGCGCAAACTCCCTGACCGGGAGATGAAGAGGGTAGTTCCGCCTCCATCTGGCTTCAGAGGCATAGGCTTCGTCAGTGCAATCGGTGAATTCGCGTTGGCGTTGGCTTTGGACACCACGCTGGCCAGCAAGCGCAGTGACTGCGTGGACCATCGTAATGTTTCTCAACAACCCGCCAAGTGGGCGCGACACAACAATTCCTTTGCACGTCATAGTAGCGCTATATTGATTTGTGTTCATACAGGCTGCAAGTACTATTCACTCGCATTAAGTGTGGGCGTGATGCGCGGGGTGGAGTTCGTTGGCGGCATAATCGCATAGCGAGCTGAGTATTGGACCGCGAATCTGTGGATTCTTCCCGACTACCAGCCTCCACGGTGCTGATCTCTATCCGCGAGGTGGCAAGCCTTGTCACCCAAATGGGGGACGCGGGCCATTTCGTCGTTGGGCATAGTGCGGCAGTGCCGGTCAGGCTGTTCGGTGTCCCCATGGACGCAGAATGGGCATGAACTGGAGGGTAGAGCATGCCGGCCGGAGCGGTAGCTGCGGGACGGGGTTGGAGAGTCGAGAATTTAGCCCACTGACAATGGACGACGCCCAGGCGGCTGCCTGTGAGTGTTTGACCGAACTGGAGATTGAATAGCGTCTGCGTGTTTGGATTTCCTCCGTCATGGGGTGGCGGGATGTCCGCGGACTCGCTCGTGCTGCGGCGATGACAGTGGCCGAAATGCCGGGTGTAGATCGAATTCATGCCGGCTCGTCGGCCTGCGTGCGGAATCTCACAGAAGAAGCGTTGGCGTAAGGCAATGATTGTACATCACGTGTGGGGCGTGGGCGCGCTGCCTTTGGGGAGCGTGAGTGAGTGGGGAGCGCTAAAGCAATGAACGGACTATCGGAGACACGCTGCCGCGAAGCGCTTGCGCATTTCGCGGATGAACTGAGTGCGCATGACTATCTCGAGAAGATCCTGTGGCCGGACGGTGTCGCTTGTCCGCGTTGTGGTGGCCGCGGCCGTCTGGGAAAACTGAGCGGCAAGACGATCCGGCTCGGAACCTACAAGTGCTATTCCTGCCGCAGATCCTTTTCGATCACGCGCGGCACATTGTTCGCCTCGAGCCATGTGCCGCTACACAAATGGCTGCAGGCGATCTACCTCACCGGGGGCGGCGCTGGGCCGATCCGGCCACACCATCTGAGCAAGATATTGAATGTCTCCTTCAGGACGGCAGCGGCCATGCTGAGGCGCCTGCGCGAGGGGACAGTGGCGGCGCGTCAGGCTTCGGCAAGATCGGATGCAGTCGCCACCTCCCGGTTGGCCGCGACCATTCGAAAGAACAATGCGATCGGAATAGCTGCGTGAACGCGTTCCGGTTCGGGTGGAGTTGGAGGGGGTTTTGAGGAGATTCGCCAACCGAGAGATAGCGATACTTCTTGCGGTTGTGACTGCTTCTCCGGTCATGGCACAGACCTCGCCGCGGTCGACGGCAACCACAAATATCGGGCAGGGAGAGCAGAAGGCCTCAGTCGGTTACTTCCACCGTCATGTTGTCCGAGCGAGATCGGTGAGATGAATCAGCGGGCTCCACCGCTTGCTGCGCCACCGAACACGAGCCGTTGGTCGACGCTTCTGGTTGACGACGCTCCATTGGTGCCGCTCGTTGCGTTGTCAGGCTCGCTGCTGCTGTTGAGCGCATGGCTGCTGGTGTCGCCCGACCGCATCGTGTCAAAGACCATGACTTGGGACCTGCTCTTCAATCTCGCCGGCGCCTGGCATCTGTATAATGGGCAGATTGCCCACGTCGATTTCCATGACCCGCTCGGCAGTCTCTACTTCGGGTTGACCGACGTGGGGTTCTGGCTTCGTGGCCCGGCCGTGTCTGCCATTTTCGTCGGCCAGTTAATCATCACGGCCACCCTGTTCGTGGCGGCCACCGTAACCTGCGCGCGACGGCTGCCCCTGTTGCCCGCAATCGTCTTCGTGCTGTTCACGTGCCAGCTCGTGTTGATGCCGATCAATGTCGGGGACTTGGCGGACGACTTCACCTTTGCCATGACCTATAACAGCTACGGCTGGGCGGCGATCTGCGTTCTTGCTCTCATCCTCTTCATGCCGCCACGGCGCCTGGCCGACTTCGTCTGGATCGACCTGTCGATCACCAGCGCGCTGCTCGTGGCCTTGTACTACATCAAGATAACCTATTTTGCCGTGGCCATTGCCGAACTTGTGGTCGCCTTCCTGGCATGCAGGCACATCCGCGCGCGCTGGGCGATATGGGGCCTTGCTGGAGCATTGATCCTGGCAAACGCATTTGCACCCTACAATTGGGCCTATCTCGCGGATGTCCTCGCGGCAGTCGAGAGCGGTGCAGTTCGAACAAACACGTACGCGCTGCTGCTCATGCTGTCCGCCAATGTAACCGAGCTCTCCCTGTACGCTGCCCTGTTGCTGGTCGCGGTGTCGCTCTGGCTGTCGGGACGAGCACCTCCGCGGCTGCCGCTAGCTGTCGGGGCGCTGATCGTCGGCGGGCTCGCCGTGCTGTCGCAGAACGCACAGTTGCGCGGAATGCCACTTGGCATTGTCGTCGCGTTTTTGCTGTACGATCACTTTCGGCGGCAGTCGGTTGTGAGAGCCCGGCGCGATTCGATGTGGATACTGCTCGCGCTTCTGGTTCTTCCAGTCGCTGCTGCCGCCAATGAGACACTGAGCGTGGCGGCCTACTATCGGCGCGCGACAAGCGCCTCGCCATTCTTTGTGGTCGATCGCACCAACTTGCGCGGGCTGGCAGTACCGTACGAGCCGGAACCGCTGCAGCAATTCATTTCGAGCCGCACAGGGGCCGACTATTCCTGGCTTGACCGGACCCGGTCGATTGGCGCCAGTCTCCGACTGTCGCAGTTTGCGTATGTGCAGACCATTCTTGAAGCAGCCGCATTGTTCGACGAGGTGGAGGGGCGGCCAGGAGGAATCGTGCTGCTCGATCAAGTCAACCCACTCCCGTTCGCTCTTGGCCGGCCGCCTCCGCGCGGCGTCAGTCTTTGGCTGGATACGGGGCTGCCGTGGCAACCTGCCGGACCAATGTTCGCCGACGCCGACTACGTCCTGATCCCAAAATTTCCAACATATAGTGAAGTGACCGACGAGGCTGTCGCGCGATACGGTGCCTATCTAACGCAGCATTTCCCAGGCCGCTTGGAAACCCGCAGCTGGACCCTGCTCAGCCGGCGCACAAAGCCATAGACGACCGATGACGACGGTGAATGTTCTCACGTATCAATCGCTCGCAACCGCCGGAAAGGCGCTGAATCTCAATTGTGACGAACCTGATCCTGACTGTTCGATAAAGCCAATCCGCGAGGCTCAATTGGCCGAGGTCGTTCGCCAGGCGCCGGACACGCAGGCCGCGTACGCTCCCAGCAGGCACCAAGCACCGTAGTGGCCCGCAAGACACCTTCGTCGCACAGCGTTGAGCAGTTCGCCCTGTTCACCGACCGCGTGAAGAACAAGCTCAACAGTGGGAAGGCGGATGATTTCGATCGGGTCGTTCGAAATCTGATCAACCTCGATAACGGCGGCTTCAATGGTGGCGTCCCTACGCCTGGGTCGGGTAACCCAAGGCTTGTCCGCCTAGTCGGTTCCGGTGAAGTACCAACCGCGCCGTCGCTGAAACGAAGCCGTTCGACACGAGGCAATCTGCCTGACCGGCCGGATTTCGATGCCATCGAGAAGGCTGCGCGGGAAACGTCCGCGAGCCGCGCGAACCTCCTCACGTTGATCGGCCAGCTGGTATTCAGCTGGTCGAACAACGAGAGCCTGCTGATCTA
>CALDNT010000102.1 GCA_937915145.1 uncultured Reyranella sp. | reverse complement strand
CTCGACCTCGGCGATCAGCTTGCGTGCCTCGGCGATCAGGCTCGCCGTCAGCGATTCGACGTAATAGCTGCCGGCCAGCGGATCGATGACCTTGGTCACGCCGGTTTCGTGCTGGAGGATAAGCTGGGTATTGCGCGCGATGCGCGACGACGTTGGCGTCGGCAGGGCGATCGCCTCGTCGAACGAATTGGTGTGCAGCGACTGCGTGCCGCCCAGGACCGCCGCCATCGCCTCGTAGGCGGTGCGGATCACGTTGTTGTAGGGGTCCTGCTCGGTGAGCGACACGCCCGAGGTCTGGCAGTGGGTGCGCAGCGACAGCGAATCGGCCTTCTTGGGCTCGAACGGCTTCACAAGCTCGGCCCACAGGAAGCGCGCAGCGCGAAGCTTGGCCACTTCCATGAAGAAGTTCATGCCAATGCAGAAGAAGAACGAGAGCCTGGGCGCGAAGGCGTCGATGTCGAGGCCCTTGGCCTTGGCGGCGCGCACGTATTCCAGTCCGTCGGCCAGCGTGAACGCCAGTTCCTGAACCAGCGTCGCCCCCGCCTCCTGCATGTGATAGCCGGAGATCGAGATCGAGTTGAACTTCGGCATGTGCTTGGCGGTGTGTTCGATGATGTCGGCCACGATCCGCATCGAAGGTCCGGGCGGGTAGATGTAGGTGTTCCGGACCATGAACTCCTTCAAGATGTCGTTCTGGATGGTGCCCGCGAGCTTCTCCTGCGGTACGCCCTGCTCCTCCGCCGCCACGATATAGCCGGCCAGCACCGGCAACACGGCGCCGTTCATGGTCATCGACACGCTCATCTTGTCCAGCGGGATGCCATCGAACAGGATCTTCATGTCCTCGACCGAATCGATCGCCACGCCCGCCTTGCCGACATCGCCCACGACGCGCGGATGATCGGAGTCGTAGCCGCGGTGGGTGGCGAGGTCGAACGCCACCGACAAGCCCATCTGGCCGGCCGCGAGATTGGCGCGATAGAACTTGTTGCTTTCCTCCGCGGTCGAGAAGCCTGCGTACTGGCGCACCGTCCACGGACGGCCGGCATACATGGTTGCCTTCGGCCCGCGCGTAAATGGCGGGAACCCCGGCAGCGAGCCCAGCGTCTCGAGCTGTTCCAGGTCGGCCGCCGTATAGAGCGGCTTCACCGCAATGCCCTCGGGCGTCATCCAGGTGAGATCGTCCACGGGCCGTTCGCGCAGCTCCTTGGCAGCGAGCTTTTCCCAGTCGGCGAAGGTATTTTTCGGAAAGTCAGCCATGCCGACAATGTACTGCGGATTTGTATCCAGAAAAGACGCTATTCGTTGGCCAGAATCGTATTCCGCACCAAGGGATAGATCTGGCCGGCCCAGCGGCGGCCGCTGAACACGCCATAGTGGCCGACGCCCGCCTGCATATAGTGTTTTTTGCGATAGGGTCGCAGGCTGGAACAGAGGTCGTGGGCGGCCACTGTCTGGCCGACCGCACAGATGTCGTCGCGTTCGCCCTCGACCGTGAACAGGGCGGTGCGCCGGATCGCCTTGGGATTGACCCGCCTGCCCTTCCAGTCGAGTTCGCCCTTGGCCAGGCGGTGCTCCTGGAACACCCACTGCACGGTTTCGAGATAGAATTCGGCCGTCATGTCGAGCACGGCAAAGTATTCGTCGTAGAACGCCTTGATGGTCGCCGCCTGCTCCTGTTCGCCGTTCGCCAGGTGCCGGTAGAGATCGACCTGCGCCTTGATGTGCCGCTCGGCATTCATGCTCATGAAGGCGGTGAGCTGGACGAAACCGGGATAGACGCGACGGAGCGCCCCGGGAAAGCGCAGCGGCACACGGGCGATCAGGTTCTGCTCGAACCAGCCGATCGGCTTGCCCATCGCCAGTTCGTTGACCTTGGTCGGGCTCACACGGGTGTCGATCGGCCCGGCCATCAAAGTCATGCTGCGCGGCTGGGCGGGATTGTCGTCCTCGGCCATCACCGCCGCCGCCGCCAGCGCCTGGACGCAGGGCTGGCACACCGCGATGACATGGGCGCCGGGGCCCATCGCTTCGAGGAACCTGATCAGGTGCTCGACATATTCATCGAAGCCGAAGCGGCCGTTCCACATGCCGACGTCGCGCGCATTGGCCCAGTCGGTGATGTGCACGTCGTGCTCGGGCAGCAGGACGCGCACGGTATCGCGCAGCAGGGTCGCGAAATGCCCGGAAAGCGGCGCCACCAGCAGCACGCGCGGCTGCGGCGGGGCACCCTCCTTGGCGAAGCGGAGCAGGGTGCCGAAGGGGGTGGCGAGTACCTCCTCCTCGTGCACAGGCACCGTTTCATTGCCCATCCTGGTCTCGTCGATGCCGAATGAGGGCCGACGGTGGCTGAGGGTAGCGCGGCTCATCATCTCGCAGAGCGCGCCGGCGGTCTGCCAACTCTGCCGGCCGCCACCGCCGGCCGCCAGGGTCTGTCCTGTGGCGTTGGCCCAGGCCCGCATCGGCAGCATCAGGTCGGCGGCGGATTGGTAAAGCGCATACAGCATGAATGGCCACCGGCTCGGAAATTGCATTCCACGAAACGCCTGAAGACACAGACTGAACCTGCCGAATCGAGAAGGTTGGCGCCCATGGCCGAGGCTTCGCTCACCGTCAGTAGCAAGAACTATTCCTCTTGGTCGCTTCGCGGCTTTCTGCTGTGCCGAATGGCCGGTCTGGACATCGCAGAGCGGATGGCGCCGCTCGACGATCCGGCCACCCGGGCCGAGTTGTTGCTGCTGTCGCCCTCTTTTCTGGTGCCCTGCCTCGAACATGGGCAGGTGACGGTCTGGGATACGCTGGCGATCGGCGAATATCTGAATGAAATCAAGCCGGAAGCCAGACTGCTGCCGGCCGATCCGGCAGCCCGCGCCCATTGCCGGGCAATCTGCGGCGAAATGCACTCGGGTTTCGCCAATCTGCGCTCGGCGCTGCCGATGAATCTCAAGGCCCATCACCCCAGCTTCAAGGTGTGGGCCGGCGCCCAGGCCGATATCGAGCGGGTGACGGCGATCTGGCGCGCGTGCCCGCAGCGCTACGGCGGCCCCTATCTGTTCGGCAAAACCCCGACGATCGCCGACGCCATGTACGCTCCGGTCTGCGCGCGTTTCGCCACCTACGACGTGAAGCTCGACCCGGTCTCCGCCGCCTATCGCGACCTGATGCTGAAATTTCCCGCCATGCTGGAATGGACGGCGGCAGCCAAATCCGAACCCGAGGAGGTCGAGGAACTCGACGTCGAATTCTAGCCCCTCTTGCCTGCAACCCGGCCGCCCCGCAGACTTCCGTCAACCGACGGAAGCACCAAGGGGAGAACCAAGAGATGCTCGATGCCGAAGCCCGCGCCCTGCTCGACCTGATGGATGCCGCCACCAAGGGCGGCCGCCCCAGGCTCGAAACGCTGCCGCACGCGGTGGGGCGCAAGGCAGTCGACAAGATGTCGGAGGACGGCGAAGCCGAGCCGCCCGAGGTGGCCGAAGCGACCGACGGCGGCTTCGCGGGCCCCGCCAGCGAGATCCGTTTCAGGCGCTACAAGCCGCTCGGCGTAAAAGCCGGGCCGCTGCCGACGCTGATCTATTATCACGGCGGCGGCTTCGTGATCGGCAACATCGAGACCCACGATTCGACCTGCCGCCGGCTCGCCAACAAGAGCCGCTGCCAGGTGATCTCGATCGACTATCGCCTCGCACCCGAACATCCCTTCCCCGCTCCGACCGACGACGGGTTGGCAGCGTTCCGGCACATCCGCGACAACGCCCAGAAGTTCGGCGTCGATGCCGCACGCCTGGCGGTCGGCGGCGATTCGGCGGGCGGCGCGATGGCCGCCGTCGTTTGCCAGGCCTGCCGCGACGCGGGCGAGGTCGGGCCGGCGTTCCAGATGCTGATCTATCCCGCCACCGACAGCAGCAAGGAGAGCGGTTCGCGCAAGTCGTTCATGGAGGGCTACTTTCTCTCGAAGCCGCTGATGGACTGGTTCTGGGAGGCCTATGTGCCGGAAGGCACCGACCTTGCCGACCTGCGCCTGTCGCCGCTGCTGGCCACGGACTTCAAGGGACTGCCGCCGGCGTTCGTGCTGACGGCCGGGTTCGATCCGCTGCGCGACGAGGGCCGGGCCTATGCCGACAAACTGATCGATGCGGGAATAAAGACCACCTACGTGAACTATCCCGGCACCATCCACGGCTTCTTTTCGATGACCCGGTTCCTGCAAGAGGGGCTGAAAGCCAACGACGAGGCGGCGGCCGTCCTGGGCGCCCATTTCGAGACATTTATCGACACCTGAACGTCGGAAAATTCTGTCGATAAATTCCGTCGATAAATTCAGACGGGCACCGCCGGCGTCCATGTCCACCAACGTCGGACGCCAAGATGTCGCGCGGTGATCCATTCGAAGGTGCGCAGCAGGCGGTTGGTGCGCGCCTGTCCCGCCTCGAAGACCTTGATGAGGCGACGCAGGCGGCGCGCACGGGCGGGGGTGGCGGGCTCGCGCCAGTGATCCCAGTTGTCGATGTTGCGTTCGGCGAGCCGGATCGCCGTCGGGAGCCGCCCGGCCAGGGCATGAGTCAGGAGCTCGACGTACGCCATGCTGATCGACCGGCCATGGCTGCCGGCAATTTCGGCAAAGATGCAGAACTTGTCGGGCGTATCGACATTCAGGATCGAGGCGATCGCATCGCCGGCCACGTCGCGCAACACAGCCGCGACGCCGGGCGTCGTGATCCGCCAACCATTCGTGCCCCACGGCGAATGCAGCGCGCTGCCGTAGCCGGGGTTCACCCGCTGCGCCGGCACGTAGAGCGGCTGGAACAACGTGCGCGGCCAGAACAGCCCGTTCCAGTCCGATGGGATCTGAGCCAATCGGGGCGTCAGGCGATCGGGGTTCTTCCAGTCGCCCGGACCGTGGCTCTGAAAGGAGAAGCCGTGCAGCCAGTGGCCGACCCGCCGCACGACGATCGCCCGCCGCACGAAGGCGAGGCGCGGATCGCTGTCGACCACCGGTTGCGCGACCTGTCTTATCTCGCGAAGCGTTGCCGGCATGTCCCCTACTCGACCACCGGCGACCAGCGCCACCACGGCTCGACGCCGATGTTGCGGGCATTGACGCGCTCGAAGGTGCGCAGCATGCGGTTGGTCCGCGCCTGGCCCGACTCGAAGATCCGGATGAGGCGGTGCAGCCGCCGGATGTCAGTGTTGCGAGGTAACCCGTCGGCGGCGCGAAGGCTGTTCAAGTATTCGATCCTTTGTTCGGCAAGTTCGATGGCCCGGTCACGCCGCCCTGCCAGGGCGTGCGTGAACATCGGAAATTCCGGCCGGTAGTTGAGGTGGTCGGCCCAGACGAGGAACTTGTCGGGCGTGTCGATCCGCAGGAGCGAGTCGAGCAAGTCGCCGCCCAGCCCCTCGATCAGCTTGGCGCCGATATCCGGGTCGGACACCGACCAGCTTTGGGCGCCACTGCGGCGATCCTCCGGCATGCCGCCGAACGGTATGCCGACGCGCGGCACGCACATCGGGCGAAACAAGGTCACAATCGGCGTGATATCGCCGAAGCTCGTCGTCCGGAAGTGGAAGCCGTGAAGGAAATGCCCGACCGGCCGCACGATGACCGTGCGCTTGATCATGACAAGGCGCGGATCGTGGGCCAGCCAGGGCCGGCAGCTTCGTCTTATTTCCGCGGCAGTCGCCAGGGGTTGAGCTCCATGACAATGACGGTCTTCTTATTCTCGAAATAGTTGTAGGCAAGCGTGCGGTCGATGCGCGGCTCTTTCAAGGCAGCGCCACCGGTCTTCAACTCATAGACGTGCACGGTGCCGCGGCCAAGATCGTGAACAATGTCGATGCGGATCGATCCTTTCGACGCGTAATGAGCGTCCCCGCCGTCGGGCAAGTACGAGACCTCGGCCTTCATTCCAGGCGGTAGGCTTTTGCTGTTTTCTATCAGCTCTTTTAGTTCGTGATGAACGCGCGAACCGTGCTGGCGGCCCTTGCCGGGACCCACGATGTCGCCGGCTTGGCGGGCAAGTCCTTCCAGTACGCCGTAGTATTTGTCCTTCTTGATCAGTTCGTCGGGATCGATGAGACCCGACACCATTCGCACCTCTTCTTCCTTTCCGCCCCACAGGACACTGAGGATGTGCACCGGGATCTGCAGGCCGGGATCGCCGATCGACGGTCCGGGCAGGATCAGCGGCTCGCCGCCCTTCGCGATCGCCTCAGATCCGGGGATCGGACGGAAGATCTCCTTGAGGTCGGGCGGGATCAGCGCCTCGAACTCGGGCAGCAGCGGTTTGCTGGCCGGCGTCGGCGGGATCGGCGGCGGCGGCTCGGCGGCCGGGAACGGCGGCGGGCTCGCGGGTGAATCGGGGTCGGCGGGAGTCATCAAGCTGCCGCCGGACGGCGCTTGCGGTGTCAGCTCGGGCAAGGCGAGCGGCGGCGGCGGCACATTGGACGACCGCGTGCCGGGCCGTGTCGGCTTCCCTCTCCGTCTGCCGAAGGACGCCGGCACGATGTCTGGGCGCTTGCGGCCCAGCCGCTCCATCACCCAGTCGATGTCCTCGGGCTCGGCCACGAAGACGCGCGGGCGGGTGTCGCGCGGATCGCCGCCGATCGGCTGGGCCCTGGGCGCGATCGAGGGATCGACGGGCCGGCCTTGGCGCGCGGCGTCGCGCTCCTCCAGCCATTCGTTCACGACATCGGCCGCCCATTCGCGACGCAGGATCTCGACCATGTCGGCCGAGATCCGCCCCGACATCGCGTCGAGGTCGGCGCCGTTGGGTTCGCGGCCCTCGATCGCGGCAAAGCTCTCCAGCTCGGGCCGCATCATCCGCGCCGCCCGCTCCGACGGCGAGCGGCTGCGGTCCATCCACGGCATGTGGCGGCTGCCTTCGTAGGGATCGAACAGGTCGCGCTCATCGGAATTCGGAGTGTCTTGTTCGTTCATCGATTTCTCCAAAGAAAAAGCCGCCCGGAAGGGCGGCTTGGGTGGAAAGAAAAAGCCCGCGCGGCGGTGGCCGGCGGGCGGGGGTGGAGCGTCTTACGGGACGTGAGGGAGAGGCCCCCTCCGCCCCTGCGGGGCACCTCCCCCGAGACGGGGGAGGAGAAGAACCAAACTCCTCCCCCGTTTTACGGGGGAGGTGGCCGGAGGCCGGAGGGGGCGAGCCGCACGAACGGCACCGGCCGGTCGAAGCCTTTTAGCGTCACGCTTTCGTCGCGCTTCGGCACCGCCGCCAGCAACGGCTGCACGGCGGGATCGTCGGCCACCGCCCGCGACAAGACGATGTCGCCGCCTTCGCTCTGGCCTTGCAGGCGGGCGGCCATGTTCACGGTCGAGCCGAAATAATCGAGCCGGTCGTTCAGGGTCACCACCACGCTCGCCCCGGCATGGACGCCGATCTTCAGGACAAGATCGTGGTCGGCGATCGCCGCCTGCATGGCCAACGCCGCCTGAACCGCCTGCGCCGGATCGCCGAACGAGGCCATGACGGCATCGCCGATGGTTTTGACCACCGCACCATCGCGGTCGCGCACGATGCCGGCCAGCAGCGCGAAATGATCGCGCACCATGTTGTAGGCCACCGAATCGCCCACCCGCTCGTAGAGCGCGGTAGAACCCTGCAGGTCGGAGAACAGCAGCGCCACCTGGCTCACCCCGGCCTCGTCGCCGGGCCGCAGAGTCGCGGCGGCAAAGAGATCGCGGAACACCTGTAGCGAGATCACCTCGGGCGCGGTCAGCGCCTCGCGCGTCCAGGTGCGGTCTTCGATCAGCGCCGCCAGCTCGAAGCCCGCCTCGTTCACGAACTCACGCCCCTCGACGGCCTCCACGCCTAAGGCGCCGATGCGCGCGCCGGGAAAGGCACCGCCCGCATGCTCGACATCGACGAAGATGCCGGGATGGAGCGTCCGCACGCGATAGCTGCCGGCCGGCAAATCGACATCGACGCGCCGCCGCTCCCCCGGCTGCAGCAGCAGCTGGACCAGCACATGCGGCGTCGCCATCGGGCCGCTCAGGCAGAACCCGCCGGCCATCACCGGCCGCACCGTGGGCGCCGGTGCGAAGGAGAGTTCGACGTTCTTCTCGAAATCGCGGTCGTAGTCGATGTTGCACGACGGGCAGTGCGCGCCCCGCGGCAGCTCGCTCAACGCCGTGGCGGAGAGCTTGGCGCCGCGGCAGTTGGTGCAGAGCAGATCCCATTTCATGGTCAGGAGCCCGGCCCGCACGCCGGCCAGGCAGGCTTCTATGGCGGCGCGTTGCGGTACGCCAAGATCGCGCGCCAGCCGCTTGGGCTTCAGCGGCATCAGATCGCTCGCCATGCCGGCCAGCACCCGCTCGGCCAGCCGCGGGCCGAGCCCGTTGCCGTAGGGGCTGCGGTCGATCTCGCCCGCCATCGCCGCGGCGCGTTCGCGGGCACCGGCCGGCAGCTCGGGCGCCGGCAGATCGAAGAAGGTGGCGCGCTCGCCTTTGGCAAACGCCACCGCCTCGAGGATGCGCTTTTCGACCACGCCGCCCGCCTGGGCCGCGAGGCGGGCGCCGAACAGCCGGCCCATCAGGGTGAGCGGCTCGTATTCCAGCGCGTAGCTGACGCGGGAGCCACCGGCACCGTCCGGTTCGAGATCGAACACCGGCCCGAAGCGGCGGAACGGCCCCTTGGTGAATTCGCGGGCCTGGCGGAAGTGGCGGCCGGCGATCCACTCGTAGGGCTTCTCCTCCCATTCGAGCGTAAAACCCGCGGCCTTGCCGGCGCCGCGGCGCAGCACCGTGCCGTTGGGCTGGGGCGTCTCCTCCAGGGCATAGGGCGGCAGGCCCATGGCCTCGTTGAAGCGGTTGGTGTCGGCCAGCACCGGCCACAGCTCTTCCGGCGGCAGGTTGAACGTCCAGGACCAGGTGCGGCGCATGACGCTTTTACTGTACCACCCGGCTGGGTGGATGACCCGGCAGGCATCACGAGGTCGTGCGTGGCGCGGCCTAGGAGCGACAGGACATTGCGTAGCAATGTCCGAGAGCGTCGATCGGTGCCGCAACGCGCACACCCTCATGTCACACCAAGTTGTGTCAAATGTTGTGACACCCATTTCGAGCTCCTTGTGACATTCGGAAATGTCCTGGGGCTAAGAAGCCCAGCAGCCCGCCAATATTCAGTCCTCGGATGCGTTGATCGCACCTCGGTCCACTCCACCTCCGGACGGGCTTCGGCGGGAGCGGCCTTTGCTTGCTACACACGGCACATGACCGCGGGACGGCCCCTCCTCCTCAATTGGAGCGTACCCGGCGAATGCGCGGGGCGGGGCATGGCCAAAGGTTCAGATCATCGTCGGATCGAGGCGCCCTGGGCGGACGGCTCAGCGTTTCAGTATGGCCTCACGCCCGGTGGCGCGGGACCTTTGCGGCAACCGGCTGGGTCGCCGGCGCGAGCGCCTGGTCGAGCAGGCGGGTGCTCAGTGCTGGCAGTGCCTGCACGAGGAGCGCGGCCGCGCAGGCAGCCAGAAGCGCCCGCAGGAGAGCGGGGTCGAAGGGCATGGTAGTATCCCGGGATGTGGTTATGAAAAAGGTCGGCGCGGTTAGCACCAGTTTATAGGAAATATAGGCTATTTCCTGTTCAATCTGCAAGTTCAGGATTGCATAGCTGCTACGCAAGCATGCCTATCT
>CALDNT010000101.1 GCA_937915145.1 uncultured Reyranella sp. | reverse complement strand
TGGTTGTTCATCTTCAGGAAACGGTGGAACAGGGCACCTTCGCCACAACGTGGGCACCGGCCGCGCCAGCCGCGCAGCAGAGCCGTCCAGAAATCGACTGGGGCGTATTCGTCACTCATCGGCGAAGAATGCGCGCTCGGCTCACTTTCGTCGGCGTGACCGTTTGTCCCGAGGGGCGCCGCGATGCGCGACCGGACGCCGCGGCGCGGCGCGGTCGGAATCGGCGCGACTGCGCGGCGGCACATGGCGTTCGACGCGCTCAATGATTTCGACGATCTCGAACAGCAATCCGGCCGTGGCTGCATCGGCCTCGACAAGTTTCAGCTTGACCCGATCGCCTAGCCCGAAGGTTTCGCCCGTGCGCTCGCCGATCAGGACCTGGCGGCCTTCGTCATGGCGAAAGAATTCCTGCCCGAGCGAGCGGATCGGAATCAGTCCGTCGGCACCGGTGCCGTCGAGGGCGGCGAACAGACCGAAGCGCGTGACGCTGGTGATGCGGCCGGCAAAGGTCGCGCCGACATGCTGGGTCATGAACGCCACGACATAGCGATCCATGGCGCCGCGCTCGGCGGCGACAGCGCGGCGCTCGCACATCGACAGATGCTCGCCGAACTCGACAAAGCGGCCGCGGTCGGACTCGCTGAGACCACCGTCGCCCAGCCCATAGGCCGCGATCAGGGCGCGATGGACGATCAAATCGGGATAGCGCCGGATCGGCGACGTGAAATGGGCATAGCGTGCGAGCGCCAAGCCGAAGTGGCCGAGATTGTCGGGGCTGTAGACCGCCTGGCTCTGGCTGCGCAGCACCGTCTGGCTGACCAATTGGGAAACCGGCTTGCCGGCGACCTCGTGCAGAACGCGGTTGAGGTCGGCTGGCCGCAGCCGCTGTCCGGTCGGCACCTTGATGCCGAGCGTGCCGAGAAACTCGCGCAACGACTCGAGCTTGGCGAGGTCGGGCTGGTCGTGGACGCGATAGAGGCAGGCCGCATGACGCTGTTCCAGTGCCTGTGCCGCGGCGACGTTGGCCAGGACCATGAACTCCTCGATCAGCTTGTGACTGTCGAGCCGTTCGCGCACGCCGATCTCGGCGATACGGCCGTCGCGGCCCAGCGAGACCTGGCGCTCCGGCAGGTCGAGGTCGAGCGCGCCGCGCGCCTCGCGTGCCGCCAGAAGGGTCCGGTAGGCGCCGTAGAGCGGACGCACGACATCGTCCATCAGGGGCGCGATCTCCTCATCCGGCGCGCCGTCCATGGCGCGCTGGACGCGGGTGTAGGTGAGGCGGGCGGCCGAACGCATCATGGCGCGCTGGAAGCGATGGCGTTTGAGATGGCCCTGGGCGTCGATCCACATCTCGGCCACCAGCACCGGGCGATCTTCGCGTGGCACCAGCGAGCACCAGTGGTTGGAGAGTGCCTCGGGCAGCATCGGCACGACCCGGTCGGGGAAATAGACCGAGGTGCCGCGGCGATAGGCGGCGCGATCGAGCGGCTTGTCATGGCGCACGTACCAGGCCACGTCGGCAATGGCGACCACGAGATGCCAGCCGCCGGGATGATCCGGGTCGGGCTCGGCGAACACCGCATCGTCGAAGTCGCGCGCATCCTCGCCGTCGATGGTGACCAGCGGAGTTCGCCGCAGATCGAGCCGGTTGCCCAAGGGGGCTGCCTTGGCGCGTTCGGCTTCCTCGAGTGCCGCCGGAGGAAACTCAACGGGAATGTCGTTGGTCGCGATGGAGATCAGGCTGACGGTGCGCGGATCGCTCATCGGCCCGATGCGTTCCAGCACACGCGCCCGGCGCGCCAGACTGCCGCCGGTTGCCTCGATCCAGACGATGTCGCCCGGCAGCGCGCCGTTCTTGTCGGCCGGCCGGACGTCGAAGCTCAGCCGCAGCTTGCGGTCGGTCGGTGTTACGAGTCCGACACCGTTGCGGCCGTCCGCTTCCTCATAAAGCCCGAGGATTTTCTTCGGACCGCTGCCCAGCCGGCGAATGATACGTGCTTCGTAGGCATTCTTGCCGCGCCGTTTGAGGCTCGCCAGAACGCGGTCGCCGACAGCGGGCGCCGGACCGCCGCGGGGTGCCGAATGTGAATCGATCTCGATGTGTGGCGCCGGACCGTCCTTGTCGGCGTCGTGACGGCGCGGCACCGCAATCAGGTGGCCGTCGTTGTCGACCCGGACGATCTCCAGAACGGTGATATCGGTCAGCGCCTCGGGATGGCGGAACGTCTTGGCGCGGTCGGGGGTGATCTCGCCCGCGTCGCGCAGGTCGCGCAGCAGTTCCTTCAGTTCGATGCGCTGGTCGCCCTTCAAGCCGTAGGCACGAGCGATCTCGCGCTTGCCGACCGGCGTGGCGCTGTCGCGGATAAAGGCCAGCAGTTCGTCGCGGGTGGGAACCTGGCCCTTAGCCATCGGTCTCGGTACGGGGCGGGGGCTCGACCTTGGCCTTGCGCTTGGGTGCCGCCTTTTTCCTGGCCGCCGCCTTTGGCTTGGCAGTGGCACCATCGGCCGACGCAGCAGCGTCGGCCGCGCCGTTCGCCACTTTGGCCTTGGCTCTGGCCTTTGGCTTCGCCTTCGCCTTGGGCGTTGCGGTCTTTTTGGCGCGTGCGGGTTTCTTTCCGCCACCTTTTGCGGCGCGCTCGGCCAGCAGCGATACGGCGTGGTCGAGCGTGAGCTCGTCCGGCTTGATGTCGTTCGGTACCGTTGCGTTGATGCCGCCGTGCTTCACATAGTGACCGTAGCGGCCATCGTAGAGTTCGATCGGGGCATCGTCGGCGGGATGATTGCCGACGACGCGCAGCGGCTTGACGGCGGCGCGGCCGCGGCCGGGCGCCCTCGCCTCGGCCAGGAGCGTCACGGCGCGGTTCATGCCGATCTCGAGCACACTCTCGTCGGCGGGGATCGATTTGTACTTTGGCCCGTGCTTCACGTAGGGGCCGAAGCGGCCGACGCCGGCCAGGATCATCTCGCTGTCTTCGGGATGTGGGCCGAGTTCGCGCGGCAGCGCCAGCAGCGCCAGCGCCTTGTCGAGCGTCACCTCATCCGGAACCATGCCCTTCAGCAGCGATTGCCGCTTGGGCTTTTCCTTGCCCTCGGGCTCGCCCAGCTGGACGTAGAGTCCGTACGGGCCCTTGCGCAGTGTGACCTGCTTGCCGGTCACCGGGTCGATACCGAGGATCTTCGGGCCGTCGAGATTGACACCGGATACGGCATCCGCCTCGGCATCGACGATGCCGAGCTTCCGCGTGAAGCGGCACTCGGGATAGTTCGAGCAGCCGATGAAAGCGCCGAACTTGCCGAGTTTCAGGCCGAGGCGGCCACCGGCGCAGGATGGGCAGTCGCGCGGATTCTTGCCGTCCTTGCCTTCGGGGAAGAAGTGGGGACCGAGTTCCGCATCGATCTTGTCGAGTACTTCGCGGACACGCAGTTCCTTGGTCTCGCCGACAGCGGCGGAGAAAGCCTTCCAGAATTCACGCAGCACCTGGCGCCAATCGGTCTTGCCGCCGGAGATATCGTCGAGTTCTTCCTCGAGATGGGCCGTGAAGCCGTATTCGACATAGCGCGGAAAATAGGTCTGCAGGAATGCCGTGACGATACGGCCGCGGTCCTCGGGCACGAACCGCTTGCGGTCGATCTGCACGTAGTTGCGCCGTTGCAGGACCTCGATGATGCTGGCGTAGGTCGAGGGCCGGCCAATGCCGAGTTCCTCCAGCTTCTTGACCAGGCTGGCCTCCGAATAGCGCGGCGGCGGCTCGGTGAAATGCTGTTCCGGCACGACGTCGCGGCGCTCCAGCGCCTCGTTATCCACGACGTCGGGCAGGATGGAGTTGCCGTCCTCGTCCTCGCTCTTTTCGTCCTGGCCTTCGTCGTAGAGTGTGAGAAAGCCGTTGAACTTGATGACGGAACCGGTGGCGCGCAGCCGCACGGTCTTGTCGCCGCTGGCGATTTCGACCGTCACCTGGTCGAGCACGGCGCTCTCCATCTGGCTCGCGACGGTGCGCTTCCAGATCAGCTCGTAGAGGCCGAGCTGGTCCTTGTCGAGATAGGCGGCGACGTCCTGTGGCGTGCGGAACAGGTCGGTCGGCCGGATCGCCTCGTGTGCTTCCTGGGCGTTCTTGGCCTTCGACGTATAGACGCGCGGGCTCGCCGGCACGTAGCTCTGGCCGTACTTGGTCTCGATCAGCCGGCGCGTCTGGCCGATCGCTTCGGGTGCGAGCTGCACGCCGTCGGTGCGCATGTAGGTGATGAGACCGACCGTCTCGCCGCCGATGTCGACGCCTTCATAGAGGCGCTGGGCGATACGCATCGCCGTCGCGGCGCCGACGCCGAGCTTGCGGGAAGCCTCCTGCTGCAGGGTCGAGGTGATGAAGGGCGGCGGTGGATTGCGGCGCACCTGGCGGCGGTCGATCGACGCCACCGAGAAGGCGCGGCGCTCGATCTCGCGCTTGGCAGTCTCGGCTCGCTCTTCGGTATCGAGGTCGAATTTCTCGAGCTTGCGGCCGTCGAGATGAATGAGGCGGGCTTTCAGTGCGGCTTTCTTGGCGGTGCCGAAAACGGCGTCGACCGTCCAGTATTCGCGGGTCTTGAAGACCTCGATTTCGGCCTCGCGTTCGCAGATCAGGCGCAGCGCCACCGACTGGACGCGGCCGGCCGAGCGGCTGCCCGGCAGCTTGCGCCACAGCACCGGCGACAAATTGAAACCGACCAGATAGTCGAGCGCGCGCCGCGCCATGTAGGCGTCGATCAAGGGTTGATCGAGTTCGCGGGGATTGGCGACCGCATCCAGCACCGATTGCTTGGTGATGGAGTTGAAGGTCACTCTTTTGACATCGACGCCTTCCAGCGCTTTCTTGCGTGCGAGGATATCGCGGACATGCCACGAAATCGCTTCGCCCTCGCGATCCGGATCGGTGGCGAGATAGAGCTTGCCGCCCTTGGTGATCGCCTTGGCGATGGCATCGATTCGCTTCTGCGACTGGGGATCGACCTCCCAGTCCATGGCGAAGTCCTCGTCGGGACGGACCGAGCCGTCCTTGGACGGCAGATCGCGGACATGACCATAGGAGGCCAGCACGGTAAAGCCGGGGCCGAGATATTTCCCAATGGTCTTAGCCTTGGCCGGGGACTCGACGACCAGCACGTCCATTGACGGCACCGCTCCAGTTAACATGAAAGACCGGAGCTAATTCACTGATTTACATCAGAGATACGCGGTTACCCCGGTGCCTCTCCAGGCGGCCTTCCAGCTCGAGAGCCAGCAGAACCTCCGCCACGGCGGCGGCGGACACTTGGCACCGGCGCACAAGTTCGTCAACCGCGGTGGGTACCGCCCCCAGGGCCTCAAGGACCTGCGCGGCCTCTGTCCCAGGCGCAATTGTTCTTTTTGATTCAATGCGTTGGACGGATGCTGTCGGATAACCCAAAACACCCAGAATATCGTTGGCGTCGCGTACCAATATGGCCCCATCACGAATAAGGGTATTGGATCCGGCGTATCGAGGGTCCATGGGCGACCCGGGAACGACGAAGACCTCGCGGCCTTGTTCGGCGGCGCGCTGTGCAGTGATCAGCGAACCCGACCGGGCGGCGGCTTCGATCACGATCACCCCGGCCGACAGCCCGCTCACGATGCGGTTGCGGCGTGGGAAGGCGCGGGCGAGGGGCGGCACGCCAACCGGCGCCTCGCTCAACAGCAGGCCGCGGAGGGCGATCTCGCGGTGTAACGCCGCATTTTGGGGAGGGTAGATCTGGTCGATACCGCCTGCCAGCACCGCTACGGTACCGGTGCCGAGCGCGGCTTCGTGGGCAGCGGTGTCGATGCCGCGCGCCAGGCCGGAAGCGATGGCGAAGCCAGTGGCACCGAGAGCGGTCGCCAGCTCTGCGGCAAAGCGCCTGCCCGCCATGGAGGCTTCGCGTGCACCAACAAGAGCCAGGGTTGGCCGCCTGAGCAGGCTTGTATCGCCCATTGCCGACAGAACCGGTGGTGCGTCCGGCAGGGCGGCCAGTGCGGCGGGATAGGCAGCATCCCCGATCACCAGAAAATGCCCACCGGCGCCGCAAAGCCGCTCTTCCTCGCGATCGAGGTCGGCGTCTGTGCAGGTGGCGAGCCGGACACAGGCAGCCTGCGCTGAGCCAAAATGAGCTATCGCCTCATGGAAGGTGACCGGTCCGATCCGGGTGCTGCGCGCCAGTCGCAACCGGGCGCGGCGTTCTGCCGGAGCGAGGTCCAGGACGTGTGAGCCATCGAACATGGCTAAACTCTATACGACAATTTCTATAATATAAAACAACTCTGAGTAGAAATCATGCAGAGGTGTTGCGCCGGCACCACAACGCACCGGCAGCACCCAGCAGTGCCAGCGCAGCGCCGAGCGGTCCGAAACCCTCGAAGCCAACCGAGCCGATCATCGCCGCGCCGAGGCCCGCCGCGCCGATCCAGCCGACGCTGGCCGACGTGCCATTCAGGCCGAGCACCGTACCGCGGACCGACTCGGGCACGGCGGCCAGCGCTGCCATGAAGGACGGCCGTCCAAGGGCGTTCAACAGGACATAGACGAAGCCCAGCGCCACCGAGATGGCCGGCCCCGGATGCCACAGGAACAGGACCAGTGCGGCAATCCCCGATAGCGCCATGGCGACGGCAAACGTCATCAGTCGGTCCCGCACGCGATCGGCGATCTGGCCGCCCAGGATCGTGCCGGCGACATTGCCCAGTGCAAACACCGCAAGGGGAATCGCGATCTCGGCCAGCGACATGCCATAAGTCGCCTGCAGGAAAGTCGCGAAATAGACCGCCGCCAGCCCGTAGCAAATGCGCTCGGCGATTCCGGTCGCAAGCAACCCGAGGACGCGGGGCGACAGCGCCGAGCGCATCGAGGGCCGGGTTGCCGGTCTTGTGTGGCCGGCCGAACCGCGCCCGACCGTCGCGAACAGGCAGATGCAGGCCACGAACGCCAAGCCGGCGACGCAGACCAGCCATCCGCGCCAGCCGATCAGCGAGCCCACCCCGGCGGCGAGCGGGACACCGATCACGAGCGTGAGCGACTGGCCGCTCATCACCCAGCCCAGCGCGCGACCGCGCTGGCGGTCATCGACATGGCCGGAGACCTCGGCAAACACCACACCGGTGAAGGCGCCGGCGCAACCGCCGCCCACGGCCGCCCAGACCGCGACCCAGAAGAACGAACCGGCCCAGGCCTGGACGATCAGGGAAAGCGCCAACGCGAACGGGGCGGCAATCAGGATTGGCCGGCGGCCGATCCGGTCGGACAACCAGCCGCCCAGCGCCGAGGTGATGCCCCAGGCCGTTGCGGTCAGTGATACCAGGTTGGCGACCAGCGGCATGCTGACGTCGAGGTCGCCCGACATTTCCAGAAGAAAGGGCGCGCGTGTCGTGCCGCTGGAGGTGGCGGCGAAGGAACCAAGGCAGGCAGCGCCGATCAGCGCCCAAGGCATGGCGCGCGAAGCTACCGTCATCGCGGACGGCCGGCAGTATCGGGACTCTGATCAACGGAACGAATATGCACCAGCAAGCCTTCAAGGATTCTCGCAAACGTCGCGGGAGACTATCGCAAGGCGCATCAAGGCATAGCGCAAAGCGCTGTCGCGCCATACGATGCGGAACGCGCTATTTTGTTGCCTTGTTGCCGCTCTCGTTCGCCGTGTGCTGTCCGATCCGGGGTTCGTTTCCCTTCATCAGGCGGGCGATGTTCTCATGGTGGCGCACCCACACCAGCGGCACCAGGAGAGTTAGCAGGGTGGCCGCTCGCGGATCGGTCAGCAGCCACGCGGCAGGTGCAGCAATCAATACGCTGAGCAACGAAGCCAGCGAGGAATAGCGGAAGATTGCGGCGCACAGCAGCCACCCGGCACAGGCGATCGCGCCCACCGGCCACGACAGTCCCCACATCACGCCGAGCGCCGTGGCCATGCCCTTGCCGCCTTTGAACGACAGCCAGACCGGAAACATGTGGCCCAGCACGGCGCCTGCTGCTGCGCCAACAGCAGCGAGCTGGCCGACCTGGTCGGCGATCAGCACGGCCGCCACGCCCTTCAAGGCATCGAGCAGCAGGGTCGCCGCGGCCAGACCCTTGCGCCCGGTGCGCAGCACGTTGGTCGCGCCGATGTTGCCTGAACCGACCTTGCGGATATCGCCCAAGCCGGCGGCCCGGGTCAGCAGCAATCCGAACGGGATCGACCCCAGCAGATAGCCCAGCAGGAACGGTCCGAGGACCAGGATCAGGGTCGAGAGCATCCGGCCGGCTTACGGCTTCAGCACGCGGCAGTTGGTCGAGTCGATATAGACGGTGGTCGGCGGGCCGATCAGCTCGGTGCTGATCTGTTCGCCCGGCTGGATCGTCACCGGTCCGAAATAGACATCCTCGATCGGCCGGCCGGCGTTCATGAAGGTGCACTGAGCTTGCGTCTCGATAGGATTCTGCGTGTTCGACGTCAAGGTGATCGAAACCTGCCAGTAGCGCGACTCGCCGTAGGTGAGGTTGGCGGCGCCGATCACCACCAGCGGCTGCGGCGTGGAGGAGTAGGGAATGGACCGCGCGCCGGTGCGGCGGACCGCCGGCTGCGGCTTGGGTTGCACGACCTCGGGTGGGCGAACCTGAGTGGCCGAGCGGGGATCGAACGCGGCATTGGGGTCTTGCGGTTGCGCCGACGAGCCGGCTGGCGACTGCCCGGTACCACCCAGCGTCGCGACGCCACCGCCCGGAACGCCAAGAGGCTGCGGTGCGGGTGGTGTCGTGTTGATCGCCGGGCCGCTCGACGGCGCCGGTGTGCCGCCGGTCTGCAGCGGCGTCGGAGTCGGCGCGGGGGCGGCGGCGGCTGCCGCCGGCCGTGCCGGAGCGGCGCCCTGGACGCCCCCAACCTGTGTCTGCAGCCGGTCGTAGCAGGCCAGCCGTGCCTGGGTAGCGGTTAGTTCGGCGCAAATCTGGATATGGCGCGTCAGTGCGTCGAGCAGATCGTCGCGCGTCGCTCCACCCGACTGGGCGTGACCAGTGCCGGCAAGCACCGTCGTCGCGATTCCGAGAATGACTGACTGTCGAAGCATCATCGATTGTCCTGGTCGGTGACGGTGCCGCGACAATACCAGACGAAGTGGCGATTTGGTGGCGGTAATTAGGCGGCCTCGGCCGTCGCCATGAATCCATCGTCGCTGTAGATGGTTCGGCCGCCGACGATGGTGGCCATCACGCGGCCCTGAACGGGGCGTTCGTCGAACGGCGTGTTCTTGGTCTTGCTCCATAGATCGGTGCGATCGATTTTCCAGGCGAAATCGGCATCGAACACGACAAGGTCGGCTGGCGCTCCCTTGGCAAGGCGCCCTCCGGGCAGGCCGAACAGGGCAGCGGGCGTACTCGACAGGCGCTGGAACAGGCGCGGCAGCGTGAGGTGGCCATTGTGCACCAGTTCGAGCGAAATCGGCAGCAAGGTCTCGAGGCCGACGCCGCCGGGCAGCGCCTGGGCGAAAGGTACGCGCTTGCTGTCCTGATCCTGCGGCCGGTGGTCGGAGACGATGGCGTCGATGACACCGTCTTTCAGTCCTTCGACGACCGCCACCCGGTCTTTCTCGGCGCGCAACGGCGGCACCAGCTTGCCGAAGGTGCGGTAATCGCCGACCGCGAGATCGTTCAGCGCGAAATACGGTGCCGCGGTGTCGCAGGTAATCTTGAGGCCCCGCGCCTTGGCTGCGGCGATGGCGACCACCGACTCGGCGGTCGATATCTTGGCCAGGTGCAGGCGCCCGCCGGTCATCTCGGCGAGGCGGATGTCGCGCTCGACCATCATCACCTCGGCGAGCGGCGGATTGCCCGAGAGTCCGAGACGCGTTGCCATTTCGCCGCCGGTCATGTGGCCACCCGACAGGGTCGGCTCCTGCGGCAGGTGAACGATCAGCGCGTTGAACGCCTTGGCGTAATACAATGCACGGCGCATGACTTGGGCATTGCCGATGGAGTGATCGGCGTCGGTGAAGGCGACGGCCCCGGCCTCGGCCAGCAGGCCGATCTCGGCCAGTTCCTTGCCTTCGAGGCCTACGGTGAGCGCCCCGTAGGCATACATGTTCACCAGCTTGATCAGCCGGGCGCGGCGGGCCACGAACTCGATCAGCGAGGCATCGTCGAACGGCGGTTCGTTGTCGGGCAGGAGCACCAGCGAGGTGATGCCGCCAACCGCCGCGGCCGACCCGGCGCTCTCCAGCGTCTCCTTGTGCTCTTCTCCAGGCTCGCCGGTGTGGACACGGGTGTCGACCAGGCCAGGCGCCAGGTAGAGGCCGCGGCAATCGACCGACTGGATGCCGTAGGGTGCGCCCGAGGCGAACAGGTTGGGGCCAAAGTCGGCGATCTTTCCGTCGCTGATCAGCATCGCGCCGCGGTACTCGCCGTCACCTGTTGGGTCGACGATGCGGGCATTGATGTAGGCTGTCGACCCGGTGTGCGGTGGCGCTGCTTTGTGAATGCGGCCGCTCACGCCACGGCTCCGACCAGGGCATTGCGCCGCCCGCCGATCAGTGCCTCCAGGCAGGCCATGCGCACAGCCACGCCCATCTCGACCTGTTCGTGGATGACGCTGCGATCGAGGTCGTCGGCGACCTCCGAGTCGATCTCGACGCCACGATTCATCGGCCCGGGGTGCATGATCAATGCGTCGGGTTTGGCGAACTTGAGCTTTTCATGGTCGAGCCCGAAGAAATGGAAGTATTCGCTGATCGAGGGCACGAACGAGCCCTGCATGCGTTCGGTCTGCAGCCGCAGCATCATGACGATGTCGACGTCCTTGAGGCCGGTCTTCATGCTGTAGTGGACTTCCACGCCCATCTTCTCGATGTCGGTCGGCATCAGGGTCGGCGGGCCGACCACGCGCACGCGCGCGCCCATGATCTGCAGGAGGTGGATGTTCGAACGTGCCACCCGGCTGTGCATGATGTCGCCGCAGATCGCCACCAGTAGTCCCTGCAGGCCGCCGCGCCGCCGCCGGATGGTGAGGGCGTCGAGCAGGGCCTGGGTCGGATGCTCGTGCTGTCCGTCGCCGCCGTTGATGACGGCGCAGTTGACCTTCTGGGCGAGCAGGTTCACGGCACCAGACTCGCCGTGGCGCACGACGATAGCGTCGGGCCGCATGGCGTTCAGGGTCATCGCCGTGTCGAGCAGCGTCTCGCCCTTGCGCACCGAGGAGGTGGCGACGTCCATGTTGATGACGTCGGCACCAAGCCGCCGGGCCGCGACCTCGAAGCTGGTCCGGGTTCGTGTCGAATTCTCGAAAAACAGGTTGATGACGGTACGGCCACTGAGCAGGTCGCGCCGCTTGTCGATCGATCTGTTCTGGTCGATGTAATTTTCGGAAAGGTCGAGCAATCCCGAAATGGTCTCGGGAGTGAGTCCTTCGATGCCGAGGAGGTGGGGCAACCTCGGCAGGCCCATGCGTTTCTTTGTCACTAAAGCGCGACGTTAAGCACGCAGGTGCCGGCCCCGCAAGGTGGCGCTTTGGTGGATAACCACACCTAGCTGCCCGGGCGCGGGCCGGTGTAGCGGGCGCGGGGACGGATCAAGGCGCCGTGCGCAGCCTGTTCGAGTGCGTGGGCAATCCAGCCGACCGTGCGGCCGAGCAGGAACAAGGCGAGGGCTGAGTCCCTGGGCAAGCCGAGCACGCGCTCGACCGTCACCGTGGAGAAATCGATATTGGGCTTGCGGCCGATCAGGCGTTCGACGGTCTTCGCGAGGTGCATTGTGAAAGCGAGTTCGGGTGAGTCCGGTACGGCCTCGCACAGGAGATCGAAGAGGGTCGCGGCGCGGATATCGCCGTCGGGATAGAGTTGGTGCCCGAAGCCCGGGATATAGATGCGGGCGCGCAGCAGCCGCGCCAGGTCGCCATCGAGATCCGACGTGTCCCTGAGTTCTTCGAGCAATGCCGAGACGCGCCGGGTAAGCCCGCCATGGCGAGGGCCGTTCAGCGCGGCGAGCCCGGCCAGGGTCGCGCCGTAGAGATTGGCGCCGGTCGATGCCACGACCCGTGCGGCAAAGGCCGAGGCGTTGAATTCGTGATCGGCCATGAGGACCAGGGCAGCGCGCAGGATGTGGGCGCGATCCGGTGCAACTTTCCAGGCCGCCGCGAGCTGGTCGTGAATGGGGAGCGCGGAAGGCGGCTGTGCTGTGACGGCAGCCGTCAGCAGACGCAGAACGCGCACGCCGGTCTCGAGCATCGGCGCGCGATCCTCGACCCAGCTCGGATGGTCGAGCGCGGCGGCCGCCGGCAGCAGGATCAGGCAACGGTCGACCGGCGACAGCGTCGCGGCCGCCAGCCACGCCCGCCGGAGCGCCGTAGTCATCGGTGTCAGGTTGCTGGCGGCAAAGGGTGTGGCGTCACAATTCCAAAGAAGCCGCGCGACATCCTCAAGCGAGGCCGTACGGGCAAGGCCGGCAGCATCGGAGCCCCGATAATAGAGCCTGTTGTCCTCGATCAGGGTGAGGGCCGACTCCAGCACCGGCGTGCCGAAGTCGAGGGCATGGGTGGCGATAGACTCGGCCTTGCGTCCGACGTCGCGGCGCCGTTTCAGGCGTGTGACGTCATCGGTGCGATAGCGGCGCTCGCGGCGGCCGTCGATGGCCTCCGACCGCAGCAGGCCGCGGCTCACATAAGCGTAGAGGGTGGCCGCTGAAACGCCCAGCCGGCGTGCCGCCTCCCCGGAACTCAACCAATCGACTGCCATATCATTATATTGATCAATATAATCAAGATTGACAATACATTTGTGTGGCTCGACTTTCAGCCTAATCGCGAAGGGGGAATGTGATGCTCCAGACACGGGTGAACAGCGGCCTCGACGGCGTGATCGTCGCCGATACGGTGATGAGCGAAGTCGATGGCGAGGCCGGCCGGCTGATCGTGCGCGGCCGCTCGATCGAGGAGCTGGCGCTCAGGACCGGCTTCGAAGGCGTCGCGGCCTTGCTCTGGACGGACTTCGCTCCTGCCGATCAAGGCGGTAGCGGCGACGAGCGAGCCGTCCGCGAAGGGTTTGCTTCGGCGCGGGTACGAGCCTTTGGCGAAGTGCCGAAGCTGCTGGCCGCGACCAAGGGCCTGACGCCGGTAGAAGGGCTACGCGTGGGGCTCGGCATGCTGGCCGACTCCGAACTGATGCCGCACCACTATCTGGTCTGCGGCGCGCTGCCGGTTTTCCTCGCGACGCTGCTGCGGGCCTCTGAAGGCAAGTCGGCGCTGGCGCCGGACCCGACGCTGACGACAGCCCAGGACCTGCTGCGCATGATCCGCGGCAAGCGCGTGGACGCCATCTTCGAACAGGCGCTCGACACCTATCTCGCAACCATCACCGACCATGGTTTCAATGCCTCGACCTTCACGGCGCGGGTGGTTGCTTCGACCCATGCCGGCCTGATCTCCTCGGTGCTGGCGGGGCTCTGCGCCCTGAAAGGCCCCCTCCACGGCGGCGCGCTTGGTCCCGTGCTCGACATGTTCGACGACATCGGCTCGCTCGATCGCGCCGGTGCGTGGTTCGATGACGCCTTTTCCAAAGGCACGACCTTGATGGGTTTCGGCCATCGCATCTACAAGGTGCGCGACCCGCGCGCTGACGTGCTCAAGAACACCGTCGCGACATTGCCGCAGACTTCGGGGCGACTGGCTTTCGCCGTCGAGGTCGAGACGGCCGCCATCGCCGCGCTGCGCCGCCACAAGCCGGGGCGGCGGCTCGACACCAACGTCGAGTACTATACCGCGCTGCTGCTGGAGGCCCTCGAGGTGCCGCGCAGCGCCTTCACCGCCCTGTTCGCGGTTGGCCGGGCGGCAGGCTGGTGTGCCCACATCTTCGAGCAGGAAAAGGGCGGCCGCATCATCCGCCCGCAATCAAACTACGTTGGGCCTCGCCCCGCGGCGTGAGGGACAGCCTGGCTGCGCATCACTTTGTTCCGATGGACCACATGCGGCGGAAAATGCCGTCACGTCGCACAACGTCGTGGCGCACGACAGCGGCGACATGCAGTGCCACGACGACGATCAGCAGTCGCGACAGCAGATGATGCAGGGTGCGCAAGGCCTCGAACAGATCGGGGTTACGCGGCACCAGGTCGGGCAAGGCCAGCACACCGAACCAGAAGACGCTGACGCCCGCGGCCGAACTCATCAGCCAGCCGCTGGCCGGCATGGCGACGAGAAGGGCCAGCAACATCCAGTGAGCGACAGGCGCCAATGCGCGTTCCCATCGTGCTATCGCGCCGGGCAGTGGCGGCGGCGGGTGACGCCACCGCCACAGCAGACGCAGGACGGTAAACAAGAGGACGACAAGGCCGATCCACTTGTGCCAGGCATAGGCTTGGAGCTTCAACAGGCTGATCGGCAGGCCCGTCATCCACAGGCCGACGCCCAGCAGGCCGAAGACCGCCACGGCTGTGAGCCAATGCAGCGACTTGGAGATTGCATGATAGGTCGGTGCGGGCACGCCGCGGCCTCAGCGCCAGGCGTCGGCGTCGATTGTGATCTCCACATTGTCGCCGACGACGTCGACGAACTTGGTCATGCCGAACTCGGAGCGCTTGATCGTTCCCCTGGCGTGGAAACCGGCATAACGCGAGCCAGCCGCCGCATTGGGTCGCCGGTCGGTTACCGAGACCTCGAGCGTCATCGGCCGGGTGATGCCGCGCAACGTGATGTCGCCGTCCACGCGCAGCGTCGTCTCGCCGGTGCGTTCGATCCGGGTCGAGCGGAAGGCCATCTCAGGAAATTTCTCGACGTGGAAGAAGTCGGATTCCTTCAGCATGGCGGTCTGCTGATTGTCCAGCATTTGAACACTGCCCGTACTGATGGTCACCTCGACCGTGCTCTTGGGGATGTCCTCGTCGACGACATGCACAATGCCTTGCCACTCCGTGAACCCGCCGGTGGTGCGGAAGATCCGTGAATCGCCGATCGCAAAATCGATCGTCCCGCGGCTGCCGTTGATTTTGAGGCGTTCGGCAGCGTGTGCCGCGCCGCCCGACACGGCGCTTGCCACTACAATTGAAAGCAGCGTTCTGCGCGCGATTTCAGTGAGCATGGGTGACGCGCTGCTCATGGGTTTCGAAGAAGCGCCGACCCGAGCCGCGCTGGTTCTCGTAGATCGAGCCCTGATGGTCGGCTGGGGGCAGGGGCATGCGAACCGGTGCAGCCCGGACGCGCGGCTCGACATTGGGCTCGCCCAGCACCATGCGATTGTTGAATTCGTCGAAGTCGGCCACCCCCATCAGCGGCCAGGCGTCGGCTGCGGTGTATTCATGCAGAAGCAGGCGGCGCGGGCGGTTGGAGGTGTTGAGTGCCGAGCCGTGTACCAGACGGGCGTGGTGGATGGTCATCGAGCCCGCTGGACCGGTCAGTGGCACGGCCTTTTCGAAGTCTAGATCGCAGGCCAGGGGATCCATGGCACCACAGAAGCGGCCATCGGCATGGTGGCTGTAGGTTGGGCCAAGATGCGTGCCCGGTAGCACCAACAGCGGGCCGTTTCCGAGGTCGCAATCGTCGAGATAGATGCCGGTGGCGAGAACGTCGTCGTTGGTATGAGGATAGAAGGCCCAGTCCTGATGCCATTCCACCGGCGAGCCGAATCCCGCTGCCTTCATATTGAGCTTGCCGCCATAGTGGCGGATTGCGGGCCCGATCAATTGGGTCAGGATGGAAGTGATCCTGGGATCGCGTACGAGATCGTGGAAGAACGCATACCGCTTGAATATCGCCGGCTTCAACCGCCGCACCCGGGGTAGCGCGGCGCTGTGGCTTGGTTCGAGGTCGTAGAGCTCGTCGTTGGCGGCCACGCCCCGGGCTTCCGCGACGATCTGGTCGGTCAGCGAGCGCAGCTCGGCGAGCCGATTGCCGTCGATCAGACGAGGGATCACCAGATAGCCGTCGCGGCGGTAGGATTCGACTTGGGTCTCGGTAAGCATCCGAAACAATAGCATGAATGGCCCGTATGGCGGATAATCACACTATGGCGATCCGCGCCCTTTTTCCGACACTAATCTTCCAGGAGTCCCTGGTCTCTGCGCGCGCGCGCGACTTCAACCAGAGCCTTGCCGACGAATGCCGCTCGCTTGCGGCCTCCGACGCGGCAGGCCGTCGCTGGTCGGCGAAGAATTATCTCGGGGGCTATACGTCTTACGGGTCGCTCGATCGTTTGCACCTTGTATCGTCGTTATTCGATCGTCTGCGTCGTCGCATCGATCCGTGCGTGAAGGCCTTCGCCCGCAGTCTGCACTACGATCTAAGCGGACGCATGTTGTCCATGACCGACTGTTGGGCCAACGTCATGCCCGCTGGCGTGGTGCATTCGATGCACCTGCACCCGACGTCATTCGTGAGCGGCACCTATTATGTCGCCGTGCCGAAGGGCGCCGGCGCGCTCAAGTTCGAGGATCCGCGGCTGCCGCACCACATGGCGGCGCCGCCGAGACGGTTCGATGCGCCCGAGAGGTTCAGATCCTTCGTCAGCGTGCCGGCCCGGGAGCGCGACCTGCTGCTGTTCGAGAGCTGGTTGAGGCACGAGGTGCCGCCCGCGCGCTTCTCCGGCGAGCGCATCTCGATTAGCTTCAACTACGCGTGGACCGAAAAACAGCGACGCTGAGGAGAATCGCATGCGCATTCTGTTCGTCTGCCTGTCGCTGATAGTGGCTACCGGTGTCGCGCGTGCCGACCAGGAACTGCCGATCTTCGACGCCCATATGCACTACAGCCACGACGCCTGGACTGTTGTGCCGCCTAAAGACGTGGTGGAGATACTGAAGAAGGCGGGTGTGAAGCGGGCCATGGTCTCGAGCTCGAACAACGAGGGCACTAAGATGCTGCAGGACGCCGCGCCTGGCATGATCGTGCCCGAACTGCGGCCGTACCGGTCGCGCGGCGAGCTCTCGACCTGGGCGAAGGATCCGACGGTCCTGCCGTTCCTCGAGGATTTGCTGGCCAAGCGCAAATACTTCGCGATCGGCGAATTCCACATCTACGGTGCCGACGCGGATCTTCCCAACATGCGAGGCGTCGTTCAATTGGCGAAGAAGCATGGCCTGTTCCTGCATTCTCATTCAGACGCCGAAGCTGTCGCGCGCCACTTTCAGCAGGATCCGAACGCCAGGGTGCTGTGGGCCCATTCCGGCTTCGAGCGGCCGGAGAAAGTACGTGAGATGCTGCGCAAGTATCCGGCGCTGTATTGCGATCTGGCGTTCCTGACGGCCCATGCTTCCAATGGCAAGGTGGCGCCGGCCTGGCGGGAGGCTTTCCTGGAGTTTCCTGACCGCTTTGTGGTCGGCACCGACACCTTTACACCCGAGCGCTGGCACTATGTAGTCGAGCACGCGCGCTGGTCGCGACAGTGGCTCGCCGACCTGCCTCCCGATGTCGCGCGCAAGATTGCCTATGAGAACGGGGAGCGGCTGTTCGGTGGGTCGCGATGAAAGTTCTGGCGGCATTGCTTTCGATCCTGTTCGCGAACGCCGCGCGGGCGGACTGTCCGCTTGACTTGGGGCACGGAACCGGTTGGGTCGTCTATTCGAACCACTATCTGATTGCCTTTCGTCCCGAGCCCATGCGGATCGAGGTCGGTGAGCCATTTTCCCTGCTGTTCAACGTCTGCACCAGATCGAACAATCCGGCCGAGCTGGTGGCGGTCGATGCTCATATGCCCAGCCACAGACACGGCATGAACTACAGCACGAGCATTGTGGCGGGAGGGGACGGACGTTATCGCGTCGAGGGTCTGGTCTTTCACATGCCCGGGCGCTGGGAACTCTCGATCGACGTGCGTGCCGGCGAGGAAATCGAACGCCTGTCGCACGACATTGTTCTCAAGTGAAAACCGTTCTGCTGCTGGCGGTGTTGCTGGTGGCGTTCGTGCCGCCCGTCGTGGCCCAGCGATTGCTCGATTGGTCGGATGACGAAGTCCGAGCCGTCGGCCGGCATGGTCCGTGGCCGCCGCCGCCGGCACGCGATCCCTCAAACCGGATTTCCGGCAACCCTGCGGGAGCGGCACTCGGCCAGCACCTCTTCTTTGACGAGCGTTTGTCGTCGACGGGCAGGATGAGCTGCGCGACATGCCATCAGCCCGGGCAGGACTGGAGCGACGGCCGGGCCAGGGGCCAGGGGGCTGCCGAGCTCGACCGACGCACGCCGTCGCTGTGGAATGTTGGCTACGCACATTGGTTCGGCTGGGACGGCGCGGGCGATTCGCTGTGGGCCCAAAGCATCCGGCCGATCCTCGACCCGTACGAGATGGCGGGCAGCGCCGCGCGCGTCGGCCGCCTGCTGCGCGACGACAAGAAACTTGCCTGCGGCTACGAGCGGGCCTTCGGCGTGAAACCAGATACCGACGATCAAGGGCTTCTGGTCGATGCGGCGAAGGCGCTGGCGGTCTTTCAGGCCACCCTGGTCAGCCCGCGCACGTCATTCGATGCGTTTCGCGACGCACTCGTGGCGGGCGATCGTGCGGCTGCGTCGCGCTATCCGCTCGCCGAACAGCGCGGCCTGAAGCTCTTTGTCGGCTCCGCGACTTGCGACAGCTGCCATTTCGGTCCGCGCTTCACCAACGGTGAGTTCGGCGATGTCGGCATCGCCTTCTTCGTGCGGCCGGGCGAGGTCGACTCCGGACGCCTCGGCGGACTGACCAAGCTCCGCGACAGCCCATTCAACCTTCTCGGGCGCTACAACGATGATGCATCGGGCGCCAGCGCGCGACGCACGCGCTACGTCCAGCGCCAGCATAGCAATTTCGGCGAATTCCGGGTCCCGAGCCTCCGGCAGGTCGCACGCTCCAGCGCCTACATGCATAACGGCAGCCTTGCTACTTTGGACGATGTCGTGCGCCACTATTCCGATGTGAATCCCGATCGTTTGCACAGCGACGGCACGCCACTGGTTCGTCCGCTCGCCCTCTCGCCGCAGCAGAGCGCCGACCTCGTAGCCTTCCTGCGCTCTCTCAGCGCCGAGCCGTCACCACGTTCTCCGCCGTCGTCTCTTTGTCCCTAGCGCAGGCGCGCCAGGGCACTTTCCAGGATCCACGCCGCCGCGGCGGCATCGACCCGCTCAGCGCGCTTGGCGCGGCTCATGTCGTAGTCGTCGATCATGCCGCGCGTCACGGCCGCCGTGCTGAGCCGTTCGTCCTGGAGAACGATGGGAAGGCAAGCGAGCTCCGGTGGCGCGTGGGTGGCGATATTGGCCGTGAACTGGCGGATCGACTGGCAGCGTGGACCTTCAGTGCCGTCCATGTTGAGCGGCAGCCCGACCGCCAATGCCTTGATCTCGTACTTCTTCACCAGATCGGCAATGGCTGTGAGATCGGCCGCCAGTTTGGTGCGCTTGAGTGTCGTGATCGGGGTGGCAAGCATCCGCAAGGCATCGGACGTCGCGATGCCGATGGTCTTGCTGCCGACATCGAGCGCCATCATGCGGCTGCCATGGCGCATTCCATCGCCGGCGAGCAGGACTTTCAATCCGGGAAATTCCATGATCGGCACTAGCCGGACTCCTTTGCCCGTCGTGCGTCGAGCCAGGCAAAAGCATCGGTCGCGATCTGCTCCCAGCCGGGTTGTCCCGGTACCCAATGACCCTGGCCGGGATATTCGCGGTAGTCGGCGACGTGCGCGAACTGCCGTGCGGCGCGGCGAACAACGCCGGGCGGTGTGAGCTTGTCCTTCTCCGCCGCAACGAAGAGCAGCGGCACGGTCAGGCAACTGGGATCGACGGTTGTCACTTTGGCGCGGTCGAGCCAGGGCAATGCGATTTCGAACAGCGCGCGGCCGGAATCGTGTACGAACGAAGCATGCAGTTCGGCGCCCTCGCGGGGCGCGGCAGTGTTGAAGGTATGGGCCAGCGCCTCGGCGAGGGTGGCGCGATGGGGTTTTCGCCACCATCCCCAGGTGGTCTGGATGCGTGCGAAGGCCAGCAGGTTGGACGGCCGTAGTGCGATCACGCTGGCTGGCGGGGCCGGTGTGAGCAGTACTCCGGCACTCGCCAGACCGCGGGCACAGAGCAGGAGCGCGATCAGCCCGCCCATCGAGTGTCCGACGACGACGGGCTTTTCCGGCAGCGCGCGCAGTTGGGCATCGAGATCGGTAAGGTAGTCTCCGAGGCTCGTCGTTCCCAGCGCCGCTGGCGGCTCGAGGGGAGGGGCATCGTGGTGGCGTAGCGCGGGTGCCATTGTCCGCCAGCCCCGGGCTTCTGCGAACGCGCGCCAATTCCGCCACACGTCCGGCGTACCCCACATACCGTGAATGAAGACTGCCAAGCCGGCCATCGTCGAGGTTATAAGATGGATGCCAGCCTGGGTCGACCGGGCCGTGTCAGGAGTAAGTCCGTCAAGTGAGCGACACTACCTATTCCCTGTTGGCGATCGCGATGGTGTTGACGGTCGTCAGCGTGCTGGTGCCGTTGGCCGAAAGGTTTCGCCTGCCGCACACGGTGCTGCTGGCCATCGCTGGCATGGGCCTGGGCTTTCTCGGTTCCTGGATCGTTGCGGACGGCCTGAGGTTCGGGATGTTCGGCGATGCTTTCATAGGGCTCGCCAAACTCGAAGTCGGTACGGACGTGTTCCTGCCGCTGTTCCTGCCGCCTTTGTTGTTCACGGCCGGATTGACGATCGACGTGCGCCGACTGATGGACGAAATATCGGCGGTGCTGCTGCTGGCCATAGTGGCGGTGCTGGTGTGCATTGGAGCCGTAGCCGGCGTCGTGCATCTTGCGACCGGCATCGACATCATCGTGTGCCTGTTGCTGGGGGCGGTCGTATCGACGACCGATCCGGCGGCGGTGATCGGGATTTTCCGTGATGTCGGCGCGCCCAAGCGCCTCTCGATCCTGGCGGAAGGCGAGTCGCTGTTGAACGATGCGGTCGCCATTGCCGCCTTTGGGCTGTTCATGGGGATACTGGTGTCGCGGGCGATACCCGATCCCATAAGCGGGGCCATCTCCGCCGATCCGACCGGCGCCGTCGTGGTATTTCTCCGGGAGTTCTTTGGTGGCCTGTTGCTGGGGTTCGCCATGGCACGGGCGACGATGCTGATCCTGCCACGGCTCGGCGAATCGGATGCGGCGATCGCCTCGGTGACGGTGAGCCTGACCTACTTCAGTTTCCTGATTGCCGATCACTATCTCCATGTTTCCGGAGTGGTGTCGGTCGTGATGGCGGCACTCACGGTGGCGGCCTACGGCCCGACTCATCTTCACCCCCGACAATGGACAGCCTTGCGCCAGATCTGGGCGCAGCTCGAGTTCTGGGCCAGCTGTCTGATCTTCGTGCTGGCGTCGATGCTTGCGGCCCAGGTGTTGCTGCGCACGAGCTGGCTCTATGTTTGGGGAGTCGTCGCCGTGACGATCGGCGCCTTCGGTGCCCGCGCACTGGTCGTGTTCGGCATGCTGCCGCTTCTCGAGGCGAGCCGCTTGGTGCAGCCCGTCAACGTCCGCTACAAGGTCATTCTCGTGTGGGGCGGGCTGCGCGGCGCAGTGACCATCGTCCTGGCCATGGTGGCGGCGGGCGACCAACGGCTGCCGGAGTCCGTGCGCGACTTCATTGCGATTTCGGCCGTGCTGTTCGTGCTGCTCACCCTATTTGTCAACGCAACAACGCTCGGGCTGGTGATGCACCTGCTCGGCCTCGACAAGCTGAGCCGGTTGGAGGTCGCGTTGCGCGATCGAGTGCTGGCGCTGTCGCGCGTCAACGTCGCGCGTCATCTCCAGCAGATCATGCGGCTGCACAACGAGCGGGTCGAGGGCATCAGCGCCGATCCGGCCTCCGCCGGCGAGGGCGAGTATGTGGCGGCCGCCGATGAACTGGCTCTCGATCTCAATGAACGCCTCACCATTGGCCTGGTGACGCTTTCGACGCGGGAGAAGGAGCTCTACCTTGACCAGTTCGAGCAGCAGATCCTGTCGCGCCGCATGGTGGCGGTACTGGCGGCGCAAGCCGACCGCCTCATCGATGCCGTTCGTGATCACGGCGTGGCCGGCCATGAGAAATGGGTAGAGGACATATCGCGGCCGAATCTCGGCTTTCGCCTGGCATTGTGGCTGCATCGGCGTTTCGACATCGATCGGCTGCTCACTGACCGGTTGGCGGACAGGTTCGAGATTCTGCTGGTGTCGCAGAGCGTGCTGGGGGAACTGGCGGCGTTCAACGTCAGCTCGATCGCCGACCTGCTCGGCGCGGACGCCGAGACGCGCCTGGCGACGGTGATCGGAAGCCGCCAGACGGCGGTCGATAGCGCCTTGAAAGCCTTGTCGCTGCAATATCCCGGCTACGCCGAGTCGGTTCACACCCGTCAGCTCGAGCGCGCCGGCATCCGCTTCGAGGCTATGGAGTATTCGCGGCGGCTGCGCGAGGGCATTATCAATCGCGAGGTCTACGACGATCTGCGCCACGGCCTCGGCATGCGCCGCAACGAACTTACCCGACGGCCGCCGCTGGATCTCGGACTGAAGCTGGCCGAGATGATCGCCCGCGTGCCGATTTTTGCGTCGCTCGACCATACGGCCGTGACGGCGGTCGGGAGGCGCCTGCGCGCGCTCGTAGCACTCCCGGGCGAGAAGATCGTCAGGATCGGCGGACCGCCCGATGCCATGTACTTTATCGCCGCGGGTAGTGTCACTGTCCGGATACCGGGGCATCCAGTCCCGTTGAAGGAGGGGGATTTCTTCGGCGAGATCGGCCTGCTGAGTTCAAGCCGACGCACCGCTGACGTCGTGGCCGACGGCTACTGTCATCTCCTGGTGCTTCATAAGAAGGACTTCAACCAACTGCTGGCGCACCGGCCCGAGGTTCGCGCCGGGATCGAGACCGTCGCTGCACGCAGGGTCGCCGACAATCGGAGCAAGGCGGCGTCATAGATCTCCTGTCGGGCTCGGTTGCCCGGTCGGAGCAAAACGGCTACCAACCGCGCCCAGTAAGGGTTTTGGAGAGATCGGTATGGCGCTCGACAAGGACACGGTGGCACGCATCGCGCGGCTGGCCCGTCTGAATGTTCCGGAGGACGAACTCACACCGCTTGCCGGCGAGTTGTCGGGAATTTTCGCCTGGATCGAACAGCTGAACGAAGTCGACACCGCCAACGTCGCGCCGCTGTCGAGCGTCTCGGCGGTAACCCTGCCGTTGCGTGCCGACAAGGTCACCGATGGCGGCATTGCGGCCAAGGTTCTGGCTAACGCGCCGGGCGGTGCGGTCTATGTCGAGCCGTCCGACAAGAACGCCGGCGGCTTCTTCACCGTGCCCAAAGTGGTGGAATAGGCGATGGCTGCTCTCACCGATCTTACGGTCGCCCAGCTCGGCGCCACGCTTGCCAGAAAGGAAGCCAGCGCCGTCGAGGTGGTGGACGCGCATCTCAGGAAGCTCGAGGAGCATCGTGTGCTCAATGCCTTCATTACCGAGACGCCCGAGAAGGCACGCGCGATGGCCGGCGCGTCGGATGCGCGCCGCGCCAAAGGCGAGGCAGGCCCGCTCGACGGCATTCCGCTCGCCATAAAGGATCTGTTCTGTACCGAAGGTGTGCAGACGACGGCGGCGTCGCACATCCTCGAAGGATTCGTGCCGCAGTACGAGAGCACGGTCACCGCCAATCTCTGGAAGGCCGGCGCGGTGATGGTCGGCAAGACCAATCTCGACGAATTCGCCATGGGCTCGTCGAACATGACGAGCCATTTCGGTAGCGTCGAAAACCCGTGGAAGCGGAAGGGCGACAACCGCAAGCTGGTACCCGGCGGTTCGTCGGGTGGCTCGGCGGCGGCCGTTGCCTCGTACATGGTGCCAGGCAGCACCGGCACCGATACCGGCGGCTCGATCCGCCAGCCGGCTTCGTTCTGCGGCATTGTCGGGTTGAAGCCGACCTACGGCCGTTGCTCGCGCTGGGGCGTCGTGGCTTTCGCCAGTTCGCTCGACCAGCCGGGCCCGTTCGCCCGCACCGTCGAGGACACGGCGATTCTTCTGCAGGCGATGGCCGGACACGACCCGAAGGACTCAACTTCGGCGCCACTTGCCGTACCCGACTTCGTGGCGGCGGCGCGCAACCCGGACATCAGGGGGCTCAAGATCGGCATTCCGATCGAGTATCGGATCGACGGCACCTCGCCTGAGATTTTGGCACTGTGGTCGAAGGGGATCGACATGCTGAAGGCCGCAGGTGCCGAACCGGTCGAGGTCTCGCTGCCGCATACCAAGTACGCGCTGCCTGCCTATTACATCGTGGCACCGGCCGAATGTTCGTCGAACCTGGCGCGCTACGATGGCGTGCGCTTCGGGTTGCGGGTGCCGGGCAAGGACCTGGCCGAGATGTATCAGAACACACGCGGTGCAGGCTTCGGCAAGGAAGTGCGCCGGCGTATCCTGATCGGCACCTACGTGCTCTCTGCCGGTTATTACGACGCCTACTACAAGAAGGCCCAGCAGATCCGCGCCCTGATCGCCCGCGACTTCACGCAGGCCTTCGAGAAGTGCGACGTCCTGCTGACGCCGACCGCGCCCACCTCGGCTTTCGCCGCCGGCGAGAAGATGGACGACCCGGTGACGATGTATCTCAACGATATGTTCACCATCCCGGCCTCGATGGCCGGGTTGCCGGGTATCTCGGTGCCGGCCGGCCTCGACAGGGACGGCCTGCCGCTCGGTCTCCAGCTGATCGGTCGTGCGTTCGACGAAGAAACCATGCTGCGCGCGGCAGCGGCGCTGGAGGCGGCGGCGGCCTTCGGCGGCCGCCCGGCTGGCTTCTAGAGAGATCATCGTGGGCGAGCGCTTCCGTGATCGCGAGGTCGTGTTCGCCAACGGAGTGCGCGGTGAGAATGTAGAGATTCCGAGCGCCAATCCGCGAAATTATTGGCAGGCAATCAGCGACCCGGCCGCGATGCCGCGCCTTTCGATCGATGGCAAATTGTTCGTTCCCAAGGGCGAACCGGACCGGTTCCCTGTCGTCGTCATTGTGCCTGGGAGCCTCAGCATCGCGGCGTCACATCTCAGCCATGCCGAGACACTTGTCGACATGGGAATCGCGGCCTTCGTGCTCGACCCCTTTGGCGCGAGAGGCGTGACATCGACTGTTGCCAACCAGGCGCAATTCTCTTTCGCCGCCTCTGCCTACGATGTCGCCGCGGCAGTAAGAGTTCTGGCTGACCATCCCGCGCTCGATCGCGATCGAATAGGGCTGCAGGGCCACAGTCGCGGCGGGTCGGCCGCGCTGACAGGCGTGACGCGCCTGTTCTGCGAGACCGTTCACGCTCGCGGGCTCTGCGTGCGCGCCGTGCTTGCCGCCTATCCGTGGTGTGGCCACCAGTTCCTCGACCCCGACGTCGGCGCAACAGAGGTCCGGGTGATCGTTGGCGATCAGGATGACTGGGTGTCGCCGCAGCAGGCGCAGGGTTATGTGCAGGCCCTGCACCTATGGGGCGCGGAGGCGACGATCCGCATCGTGGCCGGAGCGGAGCATAGTTTCGATCGCGCCGAGCCGATCCAGCATATTCCCGAAGCCTCGGTCTCGCCCGGTGCGCCGACCGGTTATCTCGCCGACGATGGGGCCTTTGTGCATCCGACCGAAGGCCAAGCGGATCCACAATTTACCGATCGCGATTTAGCGGTCTATGCGCTAAAGGCGGGCTACGGCGTTCGTGGCGCCACCATCGGCTCGCAGGG
>CALDNT010000100.1 GCA_937915145.1 uncultured Reyranella sp. | reverse complement strand
GGTGCGACGAAGCGACGGACAATTTCTTCGCCGATCCCAAGGTGGATATTTTTCACGATATCGAAGCGGACGAAGCGCCCGAATTCGGCGGCTTCACGGCGGAGACGCAACCATGAAGCAACAACCCCAGGCCTTCATTTTCGACATGGACGGACTGCTTCTCGACACCGAGGGCGTCTACCAGAGGTCGTGGTCGGCCGCGGCGGCGGCGCTGGGCTACGACCTCACCGACCAGATCTATATGACCCTGATCGGTATCACCATCGCCGACTGCGAGAAGCGCCTGGTCAAGCAGTTCGGAGAGAACTTCCCGCTGGAAAAATTCCGCAACGATGCCCGCACGCGATACGAGGCGATCATCGATGCCGAAGGCATTCCCCTCAAGCCGGGGGTTCATGCCGCCCTCGACTGGGCGGCGGAGAGGAACATCCCCTGCGGCGTCGGCACCTCGACCGCCACGGAGGAAGCCCGTGATCGCCTGAAGCGTCACGCCATGCTCGACCGGTTTTCCATCGTCGTGGGCGGCGATCAGATTCGCCGCGGCAAGCCCGATCCCGAGACCTTTCTCAAGGTCGCGCAAGCCCTGGTGCATCCGCCGGAGCATTGCCTCGTCTTCGAGGACGCCCATAGCGGCGTTCTCGCGGCGCGTGCCGCCGGCATGTCGGTGGTCCTCATTCCCGACCTGCTGCCGGCGACGGCGGAGATCACGGCTCAGGCATCGGGCGTTTTCCCTTCGCTCCAGCATGCCGTGGACTGGCTCTCGACCCTTCCGAAGAGCGGCCGATGAGGCCGGGCCTTTTAGGCAGCATCGCCCGACGCGTCGGCGCGACACCCGCCGGCTCCAGCCGTCGCCAGTTCCTGAAAGGCACCCTGGCGAGCGGCGGCCTGATGCTGGCAGGCCGGATGGCCAATGCCGCAGGACCTGCGCCGCATGTCATCGTCGTCGGTGCGGGATTCGCCGGATTGAGCCTAGGCTTTCAGCTTCGCCAGGCCGGCGCCCGGGTCACCCTGCTCGAGGCCCGCAACCGCGTCGGTGGCCGCGTCCTGTCGCTGGACAAATTCATCGAGGGACGCGTGGTCGAAGGCGGCGCGGAGCTGATCGGGTCCAATCACCCGACCTGGATGGCCTATGCCAAACACTTCGGGCTGCAGTTCAACGACGTCACCGAACTCGAGACCGACAAGGCACCGATCATTCTTGACGGCAAGCGCTATGAGGGCGCCCAGCTGTCGGCGCTTTGGGATCGAATTCAGCAGGCCCTGGAGCGCATGGATGCCGACGCCCGAACGGTCAACCTCGACGAGCCCTGGAAGACGCCGGATGCCGCCCGCCTCGACCGCCTCAGCGTGGCGGCTGCGTTCGCATCCTGGCCGATTGACGATGTCGCGCGTCGCGGTGCGTTGACCCTGCTGGCCAACGACAACGCGGGCTGGCCGGAGCGGGAAAGCTACCTCAGCGCGATTTCCGGCATCGCCGGCGGAGGCTATGACAGGTTCTGGACCGAGTCGGAGGTCTACCGCTGCATCGGCGGCAACCAGACTCTGGCCTTCAAACTCGCCGAGGCGATCGGACCGGAACACATTCACCTGCACACGCCGGTCTCGCGCATTCGTCTCACCGCTTCGGGGGTTGCCTTGCAGCAGGCCGACGGAAAGACCGTCGAAGGCGATGCTGTCGTCCTGACCGTTCCGCCCAGCGCCTGGAAGCATGTCGAGATCGAGCCGGCTCTGCCTCCCGGATACCGGCCGGCCACCGGCCCGGCCATCAAGTATCTCTCCAAAGTCTCGCGCCCGTTCTGGCGGCGGAGCGGCCTGCAGGCCATATCGCTGACCGACACCCCCATCGGAGAGACCTGGGAAGGCACCGATGCCCAGGGCGTGACCGACGACCAGCCAGCCTGCCTCAGCGTCTTCTCCGGCGGACAGGCAGCGCAGGATTGCCTCGCACTCGATCCGGCATCGCGAGACCAGAAAATGAAGGGCTACCTGGAGGCGATCTACCCGGGCTATTCGTCCCACGTCGAGAAGACCATGTTCATGGGATGGCCCGACGAGAAATGGACGCTGTGCGGCTACAGTTGTCCGGGCCTCGGCGAGGTGACGTCCGTCTATCCCAACCTCGAGGCCGGCTTCCAGGATCGTCTGTTCTTCGCCGGCGAGTACACCAGCCTGCTGTTCGGCGGCTATATGGAAGGTGCCCTGCACAGCGGCGCCAAACTGGCCAGGAAGCTGGCGGCGAAGCTCAACCTATCCGCCAAGTGACGTCGAAGGGCGCGAGCCGCGACGAAACAGGAGCCACACCAGCGGTAACATGAGAAGCGGCGCGATGGCCGACGTCGCCAGCCCCCAGCGCAGGTCGCGCGCGTCGCCCACGACGCCGATCACCCACGGCATGAGGATCCCTCCGGCATTGCCGAACGCCGCCAGGGCGGCGAACATGCTGGCACCGCCGTCCGGGGCACGATCCGCTGCCACTGCCAGCATCGTCGGCCACAGGCTGCTGCCGGTGAATCCGGCCGCCACGCAGGCGGTAAGCGCCAGCAGCGGATTTTCCAGAAACGATCCCAGAAGGAAAAGCACGACGGAAAGAGAGCTGCCGACGACCAGGACGAGATAGGCGTTTGCCCGGGCCTCCATCGCACCCACGACCATGCGTCCCAGCGCCATGGCAATGGAAAACAGCAGCAGCCCGACGCCGGCCACGGTCGGCGAGAACCCCAGCGACGTCTCGGCGTAGGCCGGCAGCCATTGCGCCATGCCGAGCTCGGTCGCGCCGCCCAGGAAAATCGCGGCCAGTGCCACCAGGAACCAGGGTTTTGCGCACAGGCTCCGCGTCGATGTCCGCCCTCGGTCGGTGACCATGTCCGGAAAGCGCATCGGCAGAAATGCCAGAACCAGTCCGAGCGGCAGCACGATGACCAGCCAGCACACCGCGCGCCATCCGACATCGAATGCCAGCGCCACCGTACCGATCAATATCGTCACCACGGCGCCGACGGGATAGTACGAGTGCAGCCAGTTCATGGCCGCGGTGCGCCGCTCCGGGTTCAGGGCCGCCACCACCGGACTCAGGATCATGTCGAGCATTCCCGCGCCCAGCCCGACCACGAACACCATGGCCAGCAGAATGGAAAATGTCGGCGAGGCTGCCATCCCCATCAGGCCCAATACCGTGAGGACATTAGCCAGGAGCACGAACGGCTTGCCGCCGAATCGATCGGCCAGCGGCCCGGTCACCAGGATTCCCACCACCAGCCCGCCAAAGGCCGCCGCACCCAGCCGACCCAGCTCCTCCCGGCTGAGGACGCTGCCTTCGCCAAAACTGGCGCCGATGCTGGTGAGAAATACGGGCAACAGATTGATCCCGATCGCCAGACACATCATGGCCGCGTAGCAGAGCGCCGTCAGCAGCCTCGGCTGGACTTCTCGCTTCATGGAAACATCACATTCAAAAGAGGGGCGACAGTCTTTCCGTTCGGATCGTAGCGCCATTCCGATGCCGCTTGTCGAATCCTAAAGAACCGATCAGCCCGATGCTGCCGCATTGGCAATTGCAAATTCCCGCGTGCAAGTGCGCGCCCGACTGGCCTCAATAGTGTTGCCATCGGCGTGGGCGGTCGGCAGCCTGCGGATCCGCGCATTTGGGAGTCTGGAAAAATGGCCGTCATAGAAACCGAACGTCACGGACAGGTGTTGGTGGTCCGCATGAACCGGCCGGAGCGGCTGAACGCGCTCAATCACGAGATGCGGACCGAACTGGCCCGGACCTGGACGGACTTCCGCCGCAGCAAGGAGCTCGAGGTCGCCATCTTCACCGGCGCCGGCCGCGGCTTCTGTGCCGGTGAGGACATGAAGGAGTCGCTGCAGAAGGGCGTGGCCGGCGGCCAGCGCCCGGCAATGGAAGACCCGTTCATGTCGGGCGCGCTGGAAAAGCCGGTGATCGCCGCCATCAACGGCTTCGCCATGGGCGGCGGCTTCATGCTGGTCGAGCGCACCGACCTGCGCGTCGCCGTCCGTGAGGCGGTGTTCGAAGTCTCCGAGGCCAAGCGCTGGCTGCTGGGCGGTTATAATCACGGCCACATCGCCAACGTGGCCTATCCGATCGCCATGGAAATGGCGCTGGGCTTCCGCTTCACGGCGCAGCGCTTCTACGAAATCGGCTTCCTCAATCGCGTGGTCGAGGCCGACCAGCTGATGCCGACCGCGCTGGCCATGGCGGAACATCTGCTCACCCTGCCGCCAGCGTCGCGGGTCAACACGGTGCACATGATGCGACAGATGCGGCCGGCGCCGGGGCCCGAGATGCAGCGGCTGGCGGCCGCCCTGCACGAGCATGGCGCCAAGAGCGACCTGATGGAATCGCGCGCCGCCTTCGCCGAGAAGCGCAAGCCCAACTTCAAGGGCTGGAACGATCCCGAGGACCGCTACCGCCTGCCGACGCTCGATTCGGTCAAGTGAGCGGGTAGTCGTAGCGGATGAAGCCCACGTGCCGCGCGACCTTGTCGTAGAGGCCACGGGCACGGACGTTATTGGCCTGGGTGAGCCAGTAATATCGCGGGCAGCCGCGGTCGCGCGCCGCCGTCGCCACAGCCTCGATCAGCGCCCGTGCCGCGCCTTGCCCGCGCACGGTCTCATCGACGAACAGATCGGCGAGATAGCAGGTATCGTCGAACCAGACGCTGGCCTGGAACGTGTAATGCGCGATGCCGATCACGCGGCCGTCGAGCCGCGCGGCAAGGCCGTGAAGTTCCGAGCCGGCCATCAGGCGGCGCCAGGTCTTGTCGTAGGTCGCGTCGGGCAAGGTCCGTTCGTAGAAGGTGTTGTAGCCGACCGCGAGCGGCTGCCAGCCGGCACGGTCGTCCTCGCGCAGCGGTGAGATCTCGATCACGCCGCCCGCTTCCGCAGCCGGCTGACCATCGCTTCCAGCGCCAGCACGTAGGAATCGACGCCGAAGCCCGCGATCATGCCGACCGCGGCCGCGGACGTGACCGAGTCGTAGCCGCGCTTCTCGATGTTGGTGATGTGGATTTCTATAGCCGGCGCGCGGATCGACCGCAGGCAGTCGCGGAGCGCATGGCCGGCGTGGAGGAAGCCGGCCGGGTTGAACAGGATGCCGTCGACCTTGGCGCGGTCGGCCTTGTAGATCGCCGACACGGCGGCGCCTTCGGTGTTGGTGTAGAGGATTTCGAGCGACACATCGAGGCGGCGGGCCTGCCGACGCAGCAGGGCATCCAGTTCCTTGGCGGTCGTCGTTCCGTAGAGTTCGGGCTGGCGCCGGCCCAGATATTCCATGTTGGCGCCCTGAATCAGCAGCAGCTTCATTGAGTCCCCAAGTGTCCGCGTGCAGTCCCCCACAGACGCGCACGGGTTGTCCCCGGCAACTCTATAACAATTCCCGCTCGAACTGAAAACTTCTAGATCACTTGTTCGCTATCGCGGCAGCGTCGTCGTGCCCATCAGCGTTTCGTCGATCGAACGCGCGCACTGCCGTCCCTCGCGGATCGCCCAGACGACCAGCGACTGGCCGCGGCGCATGTCGCCGGCGGCGAACAGCCGGGGCACCGACGTCCTGTAGTCCTTGACGTCGGCCGCAACATTGCCGCGCAGGTCGAGTTCAGCGCCCGCCTGCTCGACCATCCCGGTCTTGCGCGGGCCTAGGAAGCCCATCGCCAGCAGCACCAGGTCGGCTTTCAGCTCGAACGCGCTGTCCGGGATCTCCTGCATGGCCCGGCGCCCATCGGCGCCGGTTACCCAGTCGACGTGAACGCATTCCAGCGCCGTCACCCGGCCGTCCCTGCCGATGGCGCGTCGGGTCAGGACGGCGAAATCGCGCGTTGCGCCCTCCTCGTGCGACGACGAGGTACGCATCTTCAGAGGCCAATCCGGCCAGGTCAGGGCCTTGTTCTCGCGCTCGGGCGGTTGCGGCATGACCTCGAGCTGGGTCACCGACGCCGCGCCCTGGCGGTTGGACGTGCCGACGCAATCCGACCCGGTATCGCCACCACCGATCACGATGACATGTTTGCCTTTGGCGCTGAGCGTGCCGTGCGGCGCGGCGCGGGCCTCGTCGTCGCCGGCTACCCGCTTGTTCTGCTGGACGAGGAAATCCATCGCGTAATGAATGCCGTCGAGGTCGCGGCCGGGCACCTCGAGATCGCGCGGGAACTCCGCCCCGCCGGTCAGGGCCACGGCGTCGTAGCCCTCGAGCAGCGACTTGATCGACAGCGTCGCGCCGACCTCGACGCCGGTGCGGAACTCGACGCCCTCGGCCTCCATCTGTCGCATCCGCCGGTCGATCAGGCGCTTTTCCATCTTGAAGTCGGGAATGCCGTAGCGCAGCAGGCCGCCGATGCGGTCGGCCTTCTCGAACAGCGTGACGGCATGTCCGGCGCGCCCGAGTTGCTGGGCGCAGGCCATGCCGGCAGGGCCGGAGCCGACCACGGCAACCCGCTTGCCGGTCTTGCTCGCCGCCGCCAGCGGCACGACCCAGCCCTCGTCCCAACCGCGGTCGACGATGGCGCATTCGATCGATTTGATCGTCACCGGATTGTCGTCGATGTTCAGCGTGCACGCCGCCTCGCACGGCGCCGGGCAGATACGGCCGGTGAACTCGGGGAAATTGTTGGTCGAATGCAGCATCTCGAGCGCGTCCCGCCAGCGGTCGCGGCGCACGAGATCGTTCCAGTCGGGGATCAGGTTGTTGACCGGACAGCCGTTGTGGCAGAACGGAATGCCGCAATCCATGCAGCGCGCACCCTGGCGGCCGATGTCGGCCGGCGGCAGCGGCAACACGAACTCCTTCCAGTTCCCGAGCCGCTTCTCGACCTTCTCGTAAGGCCGATCCTTGCGCTCGATTTCGAGGAAGCCGGTGGGAAGGCCCATGGCTCTTCTAACTCCGTGTTGCCCATGCTTCGAGACGGCCGCTTCGCGGCCTTCTCAGCATGAGGATGTTGGGGTTGCCCCTCACCTCACCCTGAGGAGCGGCCGCAGGCCGCGTCTCGAAGGGTGGGCAATGGGCGGCAATTTTTCCACGTTACTCGGCGGCGACGGCCTTGGCCGTCGCCCTTTCCTGCGCCTGCAGAAGCGCCCGCTTGTAGTCGCTCGGCATCACCTTGACGAAGCGTTTCACGGCCACGTCCCAGTCCTCTAGCAGTTCGCGCGCCCGCGCGCTGCCGGTGTGCAGATGGTGGCGCTCGATCAGGATGCGCAGACGCTCGGCGTCGAACCGCAGCACGTCGCCCATGCCGTTGTCCTCGACGTCGATCGAACGCTGATGCGGCCGCCCCGGATCCCTGGCGGTGTCCTCGGCGCGGGCGGGATCGACGGGGGCGATCTTCTCGATCTCGACCATCGCCGGATTGCACAACGGGGCGAACCGCGCCGCGGGATCGTAGACATAGGCGATGCCGCCGGACATGCCGGCCGCAAAATTACGCCCGGTGTCGCCCAGCACCACCACGACGCCACCAGTCATGTACTCGCAGCCATGGTCGCCGGTACCCTCGACGACGCAGACCGCCCCCGAATTGCGCACGGCGAAACGTTCGCCAGCAACACCTTCGAAGTAGGCCTCGCCGGCAATGGCACCGTAGAGAACGGTGTTGCCGACGATGATGTTCTCCAGCGGATTGCGCGCCGAACCCCTGGGCTGGCGGACCACGACGCGGCCGCCCGACAGGCCCTTGCCGACATAGTCATTGGCGTCGCCCACCAGTTCGATCGACACGCCGCGCGCCAGGAAGGCGCCGAAGCTCTGCCCGGCCGTGCCGGTCAGCTTCACCGAAATGGTGTCGTCGGCGAGGCCGGCATGGCCGGTCCGACGGGCAACCTCGCCCGAGAGCATGGCGCCCACGGTCCGGTTGACGTTGGTGACCGGCGATTCGATCAGCACCGGCTGGCCTTCCTCAAGCGCCGGCCGTGCCGCCTCGATCAACACATGGTCGAGCGCCTTGTCGAGACCGTGGTCCTGGCGTTCGCTGTTCCAGATCGCGACGCCGGGTCGGACCGCGACCTGATGCAGGATCCTGCTCAGGTCGACGCCGCCGGCCTTCCAGTGGTCGAGGGCACGGTGCATGTCGAGCCGGTCGACCCGGCCGATCATCTCACCCAGCGTGCGGAAGCCCAGCTGCGCCATGATCTCGCGCAGTTCCTCGGCGACGAAGAAGAAGTAGTTGATGACGTGCTCGGGCTGGCCGGTGAAGCGCTTGCGCAGCACCGGGTCCTGCGTCGCCACCCCGACCGGGCAGGTATTGAGATGGCACTTGCGCATCATGATGCAGCCGGCGGCGATCAACGGGGCGGTCGCAAAGCCGAATTCGTCGGCGCCCAGCAGCGCACCGATGGCGACGTCGCGGCCGGTACGCAATCCACCGTCGACCTGAACGGCGATACGCCCGCGCAAGCCATTCAGCACCAGCGTCTGCTGCGTCTCGGCGAGGCCGATCTCCCACGGCGAGCCGGCATGTGTGAGCGACGTCAGCGGCGAGGCGCCGGTGCCGCCCTCGAAGCCCGAGATCGTCACGTGATCGGCGCGCGCCTTGCTGACGCCGGCCGCGACCGTGCCGACGCCGACTTCGGACACCAGCTTCACCGAGACACGGGCCCCGGGGTTGACGTTCTTGAGATCGTGGATGAGCTGCGCCAGATCCTCGATCGAATAGATGTCGTGATGCGGCGGCGGCGAGATCAGGCCGACGCCGGGCGTCGAACGCCGCACGCGGGCGATGTTCTCGTCGATCTTGTGGCCGGGAAGCTGGCCGCCCTCGCCCGGCTTGGCGCCCTGCGCCATCTTGATCTGCATGTCGTCGGCATTGACGAGGTACTCGGCGGTGACGCCGAAGCGGCCCGACGCCACCTGCTTGATGGCCGAGCGCATGGAATCGCCGTTGGGCAGCGGCTTGAAGCGATCGGCCTCCTCGCCGCCCTCGCCGGTATTCGACTTGCCGCCGATGCGGTTCATGGCGATGGCAAGCGTGGTGTGGGCCTCGCGGCTGATCGAGCCGAAGCTCATGGCGCCGGTCGCGAAGCGCTTGACGATGTCGGCTGCAGGTTCGACCTCGTCGATGGCAATCGCCCTGTCGGCCCACTTGAAGTCCATCAGCCCGCGGATGGTCAGCAACCGCTCGCTCTGCTCGTTGATGCCGGCAGCAAAGGCCTTGTACTCGACCGACGAATTGCCGCGCACGGCATGCTGGAGACTGGCGACGCTCTGCGGCGTCCAGGCGTGATCCTCGCCGCGCAGGCGGAACGCGTAGTCACCCCCGGCGTCGAGCATATTGCGATAGAGCGGATTGTCGCCGAAAGCATCGCGATGGCGGCGCACCGTCTCCTCGGCGATCTCCGACCAGCCCGCACCCTCGATCGTGGTGGCGGTGCCGGTGAAGTATTTCTCGACGAAACCCGAATGCAGGCCGACCGCGTCGAAGATCTGGGCGCCGCAGTAGGACTGGTAGGTCGAGATGCCCATCTTGGACATGACCTTGAGAATGCCCTTGCCGACCGCCTTGACGTAGTTCTGGCGCACGTCGGCCGGGTCGCGGTCGGGGAAGCGGCGGGCGCGCAGGTCCTCGAGCGTCTCGAAGGCGACATAGGGGTTGATCCCCTCGGCGCCGTAGCCCGCCAGCGCGCAGAAATGATGGACCTCGCGCGCCTCGCCGGTCTCGATCACCAGCCCGGTCTGGGTGCGCAGCCCGCGGCGGATCAGATAGTGGCGCACGGCAGCAGTCGCGAGCAGCGCCGGGATCGGCACCCGCTCGGCCGACACGGCACGATCCGACAGGACCAGGATGTTGCGGTCGGCCAGCACATGGTCGGTCGCCTCGACGCAGATGCGGTCGAGCGCCTTCTCAAGGCCGGCACCCCCTTCCGACACCGGCCAGGTCGCGTCGATGGTGGCGGTCCGGAAGGCACCGTCGAGCAGTTCCTCGATCGAGCGGATCTTCTCCAGCTCGGCATTGGTCAGAACGGGTTGCGCCACTTCCAGGCGCTTGTGCGTGCCGGCATGGCGGCCGAGCAGGTTGGGCCGAGGACCGATCATCGAGACCAGCGACATCACCAGCTCCTCGCGGATCGGGTCGATCGGCGGGTTGGTGACCTGGGCGAAGTTCTGCTTGAAGTAATTGTAGAGCAGCTTCGGCTTCTTCGAGAGCACGGCGATCGGCGTGTCGACGCCCATCGAGCCGATCGGATCGTCGGGTTGACTGGCCATCGGCTCGAGAAAGAACTGGATGTCCTCCTGGGTGTAACCGAAGGCCTGCTGGCGATCGAGCAGGGTCGTCGGGTCGTTCGGAGGCACCGGCAGCGGCGGTTCGGAAAGTTCCGACAGCTCTTCGAGCTTGTACTGGGTTTCCTTCAGCCACTCCTCGTAGGGTTCGGCTTCGGCCAGCGTCCGCTTCAGTTCCTCGTCCTCGACGATGCGGCCCTGCTCGAGGTCGATCAGCAGCATCTTGCCGGGCTGCAGGCGCCACTTGCGCACGATCTTGTCGTCGGGGATCGGCAGCACGCCGGCTTCCGACGCCATCACGACAAGGCCGTCGTCGGTGACGATGAAGCGTGCCGGACGCAGGCCGTTGCGATCCAGGGTGGCGCCGATCTGGCGGCCGTCGGTGAAGGCGATGCAGGCCGGGCCGTCCCACGGCTCCATCAACGCGGCGTGGTATTCATAGAAAGCCTTGCGATGGCCATCCATCAGCGGATTGCCGGCCCATGCCTCCGGAATCAGCATCATCATGGCGTGCGACAGCGAGTAGCCGCCGGCAACCAGCAGCTCCAGGGCATTGTCGAGGCAGGCCGTATCCGACTGGCCGTGCGGGATGATCGGCCACATCTTGTCGAGATCGGCGCCGATCAGGTCGGATTCCATCGTGCGCCGGCGGGCGTACATCCAGTTGACGTTGCCGCGCACCGTGTTGATCTCGCCATTGTGGGAGATGAAACGATAGGGGTGGGCGAGCTTCCACGACGGGAAGGTGTTGGTCGAAAAGCGCTGGTGCACCATGCAGAGCGCCGATTCGGTCAGCGGGTCGCGCAGATCCTGGTAGAAACTCTCGACCAGCGGCGCCAGCAACAGTCCCTTGTAGACCACGGTGCGCGACGAGAAGGACGGCATGTAGAGCTGCGACAGGCCCGGCAGCTTGTGTTTCTTCTCGAGTTCCGTGAGCGGATTCTGCGTCTGCTTGCGGATGGCGAGGACCTTGCGCTCGAAGGCATCCTGGTCGAGGACCTTCGGCCCGCGACCGACGATCGCCATGCGGATTACCGGCATCTTCTCGATCACCGCCTTGCCGAGACCGGTCAGGTCGGTCGGCACGTCGCGCCAGCCGACCAACTTCTGGCCCTCGACCTTGACGAAATGTTCCAGCCGTTTGATGGCGAAGGTCCGCGCCGCCTCGTCCTGCGGCAGAAAACACATGGCGACCGCGTAGTGGCCGGGCGGTGGCAGGTCGACCGAAGCCTGGCGCGCCCAGGCACGCAGCAGCGCGTCGGGCGTCTGGATCATGCAGCCGGCGCCGTCGCCCATCTGCGGATCGGCACCGACCGCGCCGCGATGGTCCAAATTGACCAGAATCTGCAGTCCCTGGCGCACGATATTGTGGGATTTCCGGCCCTTGATATCGGCCACGAAGCCGACACCGCACGAGTCGTGCTCGTTGCGTGGGTCGTACAATCCCTGTTTCTCGGGCAATCCCATCCACTCAATCCTGTTGGCGTTCCGGTGCCGCATCCCCCCGGATGCGTCCGTCCAGGCATTATTAGCCCGGCTGCTGGGTCGGGCGAAAGCAATTGTTGCGGCGCGAAAGGCCCTGTAGTTTCGTCACGGTTGTCCTTGAGGGTAGGAACGCGATGTCGCTCCAGTCTATTCGTCGCCTGTCGGCGGTCGCTGTCGCTCTGGCGCTGGCGGTCACCCTGCCGGCCTGCTCCGGCCCCGGCGCGAGCGAGGCTTATACCGGGCCGGGCTGGTACCTGGAAAAGTCGTACCTGGTTGTCCTTGGCGGGCCGAAGGTCTTCGGTGGACCTTTCTCCTACGATAAATGCCAGGAGGAGCGGGCCAAGATCGGCGGCGACGCAGCCACCCAGATGCTTTGCGTCCAGCATCCCGGCAAGCCCACCAAGTACGGGCTCTACTAGCGAAATACCGGCGATGGCGTCCTGATGTTGCCCCGAAGCGAGGATGCCCTTACTCGCGGACGGGGATTGTGACTCATGCAAAAATTCATTCACGTCACCGACACCCATTTCGTGCCGCCGTTCAAGGTTCGGCTGCGGCGCATGGACGACATCTCGCTGCTCGAAGCCGACCAGATGATCGAACACATGCACGACTATCTCGACTGGACGCACACCTTCCTGCTGTAGGCCCGCGACGAAAATGGGCTAACATGGCAGGCAAAGCGATCGATCAGCGGGAGGGTCCGTCATGGACATCCGACACGACGCGTCCGTTCACGAGCCTGCAACGACACCGCACGGTCCATGGCCCGAGGACTCGCTCGCCCGCGTGCCCTACTGGGTCTATCAGGACCGGGACAATTACGACCGCGAGATGCGCCGCGTCTTCGAGGGCGCCACCTGGAATTTCGTCTGCCTCGAAGCCGACATCCCGAACAGGGGCGACTACCGCACCAACCAGGTCGGCGCCATGCCGGTCATCGTGGTGCGCGACGCCGACGGCACTATCAACTGCTTCGAGAATCGCTGCGCCCACCGCGGCGCGTTGATCGCCATCGACGATGGCGGCAACGTCCAGAACAACTTCAAGTGCATCTATCACGCCTGGAGCTACGACCTCGCCGGCAACCTCAAGGGCATCGCCTTCGAGCGCGGCATCAACGGCGCCGGCGGCATGCCCAAGGACTTCAAGCGCGAGACCCACAGTCCGCGCAAGTTCCGCACCACCACGCTCTGCGGGCTGGTGTTCGCAACCCTGTCGCCCGATACGCCATCGATCGAGGACTATCTCGGCGGCGAAATCCTCGGCCGCGTGCGCCGCGTGCTCAACCGCCCGATCCGCATCATGGGCCGCTTCACCCAGCCGCTGCCCAACAACTGGAAGCTCTACGTCGAGAACGTCAAGGACACCTACCACGCCAGCCTGCTGCATCTTTTCTTCGCGACCTTCCGGATCACGCGGCTGACCCAGGCCGGCGGCGTGCTGGTCAGCCCCGACGGCGCGCATCATGCGAGCTACACCATCGGCAGCACCGATGCGCCCGGGGCCGAGGCGTTTCGCGAGAAGGACCTGCGCTCGGAACGCGACGACTACAAGCTGGCCGATCCCAGCCTGCTCGACCCGGTCGAGGAATTCGGCGACCACATCCAGCTTCAGATCCTGTCGATCTTCCCCGGCGTCATCCTGCAGCAGATCCACAATTGCCTGGCGGTGCGCCAGGTGGTGCCGCGGGGCACCGGCCGGATGGACCTGCTCTGGACCTACTTCGGCTTCGCCGACGACACGCCGGAAATGAACAGGCGGCGCCTCAAGCAGCAAAATCTCGTGGGACCGGCCGGCTTCGTGTCGATGGAAGACGGTTGCGTCGGCGGCTTCGTGCAGCGCGGCGTCGCTGCTGCCGGGACCAAGATTTCCGTCGTCGAAATGGGCGGCAGCACGGCGGAAAGCCAGGCAACGCGCGCCACCGAAGCGTCGGTGCGCGGCTTCTGGAAGGCCTATCGCCGGCACATGGGCTACTGAGGCGGCAACCAGCATGGATGTCGCGCGCCTGGTCGAACTGAACGCCGCCTACGCGCGCGCCATCGACAATGAGCAGTTCGAGCAATGGCCCGAACTGTTCGCCGATCCCTGCCTCTACAAGGTGACGACCGCCGAGAACGTCGCCAAGGGATTCGAGTCAGGCATAATGTACGCCGATTCGCGCGCCATGCTGCAGGATCGCGTGTCGGCGCTGCGCAAGGCCAACATCTACGAGCGCCAGCGCTATCGCCACATCGTCGGATTGCCGCACGTGATGGGCCGCGACGGCACCGCGACCGATGTCGAGACACCCTTCCTGATCGTGCGCATCATGGGGGACGGTACGATGACGCTGTTTGCCACCGGCTGCTACCGGGACAAGGTCTCCGCAGACGACACGGGCGCCCTCCGGTTCGCCGAACGCGTCGTGGTCTGCGACGGCGGCCGCTTCGACACGCTCGTCGCCATCCCGCTCTAGCCGGATGCGGATCGGCATCACCCTCGGCGATCCCAACGGCATCGGACCCGAGATCGCGATCAAGGCGGCCGCGCACTTCGCCTCCGACGCCAGGATCCAGCCCGTGCTCGTGGGCGACCGCTTCGTCATCGATGCCACCGCGAGACAACTCGGCATCGCGTCACCCCGGAGCATCGACGCACCGGGCCTCGATCCCGCGGGCTACGCCCCGGGCCAGCTCGATCCGCGCGCCGGCAAGGCGACGGTGGCCTACGCCGAGGCGGCGGTCGGGCTGGCACGCGACGGCAAGGTCGACGCCGTCGTCGGCTGCCCGCATTCGGAAACCGCGGTCAATCGCGCCGGTATCGCCTTCAGCGGTTACCCCGGC
>CALDNT010000099.1 GCA_937915145.1 uncultured Reyranella sp. | reverse complement strand
CGGTGCCGCCGACGAACGCGGCCAGGTCAACTTCCTGGCGTTCGATGACAGGCTGGGCTTTGCGCCGCGGCGTCTGTTCTGGCTCCATCACATCGCGCCCGGCCAATGGCGGGGCCGTCATGGTCATCGCGAGTCCCATCTCGTTACCCTGATCCTGAATGGTGCCTGCAAGGTTCACCTCGACGATGGCACGGTCAAAGAGACGGTGGTGCTCGACGATCCCGCCCAGGCGCTGCACATCGGGCCCTTCGTCTGGCACGAACTCACTGATTTCGCCCCGCAGACGGTCGTTCTGGTCATCGCCTCGACACTCTATGACGAGGCCGAGTATTTGCGCGACTACGAGGCCTTCAAGCGCGAAGCAACGGGTAGGGCGGCATGATCCCGTTTCTCGACATGAAGCCGATCTACGCGGAATTGAAGCCCGCGCTCGATGCGGCCTATGCCCGGGTCATGGAGTCCGGCTGGTATGTGCTTGGCAGCGAGGTCGGGGCGTTCGAGGCGGAGTACGCGGCGTTCTGCGGGACCAAACATTGCGTCGGCCTCGCCAACGGGCTCGAGGCGCTGGAGCTGGTGCTACGCGCCTGGGATCTCGGACCTGGCGACGAGGTCATCGTGCCGTCCAACACCTACATTGCGACCTGGCTTGCGGTGACGGCCGTCGGTGCCACCGTGGTGCCGGTCGAGCCGACGCCGGCTGGCCCCAACATCGATCCCGATCGCATCGCCGCGGCGGTCACGCCGCGCACCCGGGCGATCATGCCGGTCCATCTCTACGGCGAGCCGGCCGACATGGATGCCATCATGGCGTTGGCCGACCGCCGCGGCATCAGGGTGATCGAGGACGTGGCGCAGGCGCAGGGCTCGAAAGTGCGCGGCCGGCGCGCCGGCGCCATCGGACATGCCGGCGCCCACAGCTTCTTTCCGACCAAGAACATCGGCGCCTATGGCGATGGTGGCGCGGTCACCACCGACGACCCCAAGCTTGCCGAGCGGCTGCGCGTGCTGCGCAACTACGGCAGCCGGGTGAAGTACGTGAACCTGGAGCGCGGCTACAACTCGCGGCTCGACGAACTGCAGGCGGCTTTCCTGCGCGTCAAGCTGCCCAGGCTCGATGCCTGGAACGAGCGCCGCCGTGCCGTCGCCGCACGCTATACCGACCGGCTTTCAGGTATCCCGGGTCTGGGCCTGCCGCGGGCGCCGCAGTGGGCCGAACCGGTATGGCATCTCTACGTGGTCCGTACCGGCCGCCGCGCCGAGCTGATCAAGGCGCTCGACAAGGCAGGCATCGGTTCGCTGATCCACTATCCGATCCCGCCGCACCTGCAGCAGGCCTATGCCGACCTGGGATTGCCCAAGGGCTCGTTCCCGCTGGCCGAGACGCTGGCCGAGACGGTGCTTAGCCTGCCCATGGGGCCGCACCTGAAGCCGGAAGCGGTCGACGAAGTGGTAGCCGTAGTCCGCGCAACGCTCTCCTAGCCGGCCAGACCAAGCCGCTCGCCGCGATAGGCACCGCTCATGACCCGCTCCCACCACGGGCGGTTGTCGAGGAACCAGCGCACGGTGTCGCGCAGGCCGCTGTCGAAACTGTGCCGCGGCGTCCAGCCAAGCTCGGTCTTGATCTTGCTGGCATCGATGGCATAGCGGGCATCGTGGCCGGGCCGGTCGGTGACGAACTCGATCAGCCTCTCGTGCGGCCGGTTCGGACTCTGCGGCAGCATCTCGTCGAGCAGGGCGCAGATCGCGCGCACGACATCGATGTTCCGCCGCTCGCTGTCGCCGCCGACGTTGTAGGTCTCGCCGGGCCGGCCGTGGCGCAGCACCAGGGTCAGGGCTTCGGCATGATCCTCGACGTGCAGCCAGTCGCGAACGTTCTCGCCCTTGCCATAGACCGGCAGGCGTTCGCCACCCAGCGCGCGCAGGGTGATCAGCGGCACCAGCTTCTCGGGAAAATGGTAGGGCCCATAGTTGTTCGAGCAGTTGGTGGCGAGCGTCGGCAGCCCGTAGGTGTGATGCCATGCGCGCACCAGATGATCCGAGGCCGCCTTGCTCGCAGAGTAGGGCGAGTTGGGTTGGTAGGGCGTGGTTTCGGTGAACCGGCCGGTAGCGCCCAGCGAACCGAATACCTCGTCGGTCGAGATATGCTGGAAGCGGAATTTTTCGCGCCCTGCGGCGTCGAGGCCACGCCAGTAGGCCAGCGTCGCTTCCAGCAGTGTGTAGGTCCCGGAGATATTGGTCGCTATGAAGGGGGCGGCACCGTCGATCGAGCGGTCGACATGGCTTTCAGCCGCGAGGTGCAGCACCGCCTCCGGCTGCGCCTCGCGGAAGACCGCGTCGAGCGCGACGCGATCGCAGATATCGACCTTGAAGTGGCGGTGGCGGTTGCTGGTCCGGGCCTCGGCCAGGGAGTCGAGGTTGCCGGCATAGGTCAGCTTATCGACATTGGCGATCGACCAGTCGGTATCGCGGACAATGTGGCGGACGACAGCGGAGCCGATGAAGCCGGCGCCGCCGGTGACGAGTATCCTCATGCCGCAGCGTTCCCGAAGGCGACGGCCACGTTCAGTGATGCAGGATCTGGCTGAGGAACAGCTTGGTCCGTTCGTTCTTCGGATTGGCGAAGAACTCTTCCGGCTCGTTCTGTTCGACGATCTCGCCGAAGTCCATGAAGATCACCCGGTCGGCGACAGCGCGGGCGAAGCCCATTTCATGCGTCACCACCAGCATGGTCATGCCTTCGCCGGCCAGCTCGATCATGACGTCGAGCACCTCCTTGACCATCTCCGGATCCAGCGACGAGGTCGGCTCGTCGAACAGCATGACCTTGGGCTGCATGCAAAGCGCGCGGGCGATCGCCACGCGTTGCTGCTGGCCGCCCGAGAGCTGGCCGGGATACTTCAGGGCCTGCTCGGGAATGCGCACGCGGTTCAGCAGTCCCATGGCGATTTCCTCGGCATCCTTCTTGGGCATCTTCTTCACCCAGATCGGTGCCAGAGTGAGGTTCTCGAGGATGGTGAGATGCGGAAACAGGTTGAAGGACTGGAACACCATGCCGACTTCGCGGCGGATCGCCTCGATGTTCTTGACGTCGTTGCTGAGCGTCACGCCATCAACGACGATGTCGCCGGCCTGGTGCTCCTCGAGGCGGTTGATGCAGCGGATCAGGGTCGATTTGCCGGAACCCGACGGTCCGCAGATGACGATCTTTTCGCCTTCCTTGACGTCGAGGTTGATGTCGGACAGGACATGGAACTGCCCGAACCACTTGTTCACGGCCCTCATCTCGATGACCGAGGGAATGTTGGACAGATCGCGGACGGCCTTGGCTGCCATGGAGTGTTCCCTGACGGCGCCTAGTGGCGCGTCCCCCTGTTGAGTTCGACCTCGAGGTGCTTGCTGTACCGCGAGACCGAGTAGCAGAAGATGAAGTAGATGAGAGCAGCAAACATGTAGATCTCGGCGGGAAAGCCGGCCCAATTGGGGTCGACCAGCGCCTGGTTGGCGGTGTTTAGGAAGTCGAAAATGCCGATGATCAGCACCAGCGAGGTGTCCTTGAAGAAGCCGAGGAAGGTGTTGATCAGCGGCGGGATCACCACACGCAACGCCTGCGGCAGGATGATCAGCGCGGTCTTCTGCACGTAGTTGAAGCCCAGCGCCTCGGCCGCCTCGTACTGGCCCTTGGGAAGCGACTGCAGGCCGCCACGAATGACTTCGGCGATATAGGCGCCGGCAAACAGGATGATGGCGACCTGAGCGCGGAGAAACTTGTCGAACGTGACGCCGCTTGGCAGGAACAGCGGCAGCATTACCGACGCCATGATCAGCAGGCTGATCAGCGGCACACCGCGGATCAGCTCGATGAACCCCACGCAGAGGGCCCGGATCAGCGGCAGGTCGGAGCGCCGGCCGAGTGCCAGCAGGATGCCGTACGGAAAGGCGAAGACCAAGCCATACGACGCGAGGATCAATGTTACCGGGATGCCGCCCCACAGACCGGTCTCGACGTAGCTGAGCGGCGCGATGTCGAGGCTCCAGGCCGGCAGGATGCCGGCGATGCGGAGTGCGAGGCCGATCAGGCCTATGGCGGCCAGCGTACGATAGGCGTTCATTTCGCCTGCGTCCGCGATCGCCTTGCGTAGGCTCATGCCGACGCCGCCGACCAGCAGCGCGATGGCGAGGAAAAGGCTGAGCGGGATGTGGATCTGGCCGAACATCATCAGGAAGGTGATGAACGACCCGACACTCCAGATCACGAGCAGCCGCCAGTTCCACATGCGCCGGTCTGAAGTCATGACCAGCATTGCCAGCAGAGTGATGGAGGCAACCAGGGGCCGCCACTGCTGTTCGTAGGGGAAGGTCCCGAAGAATATCAGGCGGTACTTCTCGACGATCAGCGCCCAGCAAGCGCCCTGGCCATGGCATTCGCTTCCGGTCGCCGCCGTGACGTTGGCGGTGAATACCGCCCACTCGAGAAACGACGACAGGATCGAGCCGACGAAAACCACCAGCACCACGGTGATGATGCCGTTGGCCCAGCTGCTGAACAGATTCCGGCGCATCCACCCGAGCGCGCCGCGCTCAATCAGCGGCGGAGCGAGTTGCCGGCGTTCGCCGGTGGGGAGGGAGTCGGTCATGCTCAGCGCTCCGTCAGGGCGATGCGCCTGTTGTACCAGTTCATGAAGGCCGAGATCGACAGGCTGACAGACAGGTAGGCCGCCATGATGAGGAGGATGTTCTCGATCGCCTGGCCGGTCTGGTTGATGGTGACGTTGATCGAGGCCACCAGGTCGGGATAGCCGATGGCGATGGCGAGCGAACTGTTCTTGGTAATGTTGAGATACTGGCTGGTCATCGGTGGCACGATCACGCGCAGTGCCTGGGGCAGCAGCACCAGGCGCATCGACTGGCCGCGTGACAGGCCGAGGGCTGCTGCGGCCTCGCTCTGCCCCTTGTGCAGCGCCAGGATGCCCGAGCGGACGATCTCGGCCACGAATGCTGAAGTGTAAAGCACCAGCCCGACCAGCAGCGCCGTGAACTCCGGCTGAATTACCGTTCCGCCCTCGAAGTTGAAGCCTTTGAGCGCAGGCCAGCTCATGGTTGTTGGCGCACCGCCGGCGAACCAGACCAGGGCCGGCGTACCAATGACAACTACGACGCCGGCTGAAATCGACGGAAATGGCTGGCCGGTCGCCTCCTGGCGCTTCTTCGCCCAGCGGTGCAGGGCTATTGCACCGATGATGCCAGCCAACAGGCCGACGCCCATCCACTTGTGGATCGGGTCGGCGACGGGTACCGGGAAATAGAGGCCGCGGTTGCTGAGGAACACAGAATTCCAGAACGCGCTGATCGCCTGGCGCGGACCCGGGAAGGCCTCGACGATCAACTTGTAGAACAGGAACAGCCATAGCAGCAGAGGCACGTTGCGGAATGCCTCGACATACCATTCGCAGATCTTGCTGAGCAGCCAATTGGGCGAGAGCCGGCCGATGCCAACCAACGTTCCCAGTATGGTGCTGAGGATGATGCCCAGAACGGCAACGCGCAGGGTGTTGAGAATGCCGACCCAGATCGCCCGTGCATAGGTGCTGGCGGGTGAGTAGGAGATCATCGTATCGCCGATCTCGAAACCGGCTTCGCGCCCGAGGTAGTCGAACCCGCTGGCGATTTTTTGGCGATTCAGATTGTCGAGAGTGTTGCCGATGAGATACCAGGCCAGCGCTGCGACCAGCCCCACCACGACGATCTGGAAAACCCAGCCGCGGACAACCGGATCGTTCCAGGGCGCAACCTTCACGCGAGGCGCGGAGCCGAATGCCTCGACAGCCATACGCTAGCCTCTTCCTGACCGCAGCGTTTGTTCGGCGTTCATTTCGGCCGATATTGATCGCAGTGTAGGAGAGAATTCCATGCTTGCAACCGGCCAAAACCAAACCACCGCCGACCCGCGAGGCGGGCGGCGGTGGTCCGATTCTTGCTGACTAGTCAGCCCGCGTACGTGGCAAGGTCAGCGGATCGGCGGGGCGTACTGCAGACCGCCCTGGGTCCAGAGCGCGTTCTGGCCACGGGCGATCTTGAGCGGTGAGCCAGGACCGACGTTGCGGTCGAAGCTCTCGCCGTAGTTACCGACCTGCTTGATGATCTGGTAGACCCAGTTGTCGGCGACCCCGAGGGCTTTGCCCATGCCCGGCGTCGTGCCGAGGATACGCTTGATCGTCGGATTGTCGCTTTTCAGCATTTCGTCGACGTTCTTCGAGGTGATGCCGTATTCCTCGGCCTCGACCATAGCGAACAGCGCCCAGCGCACGATGTCGGCAAACTGGCTGTCGCCGTGGCGGACGACCGGTCCCAGCGGTTCCTTGGAGATGATCTCCGGCAGAATGACGAAGTCTTCGACGGTGAGCGGCGCCGGCACATTGGCGGCCCGTGTTGCGGCAAGGCTGGACGCGTCAGTGGTATAGACGTCGCAGCGGCCGGAGAAGAACGCCGCCCGGATCTCGTCGACCTTCTCGATGACCACCGGCTTGAAGGTCATCTTGTTGGCGCGGAAATAGTCGGCGAGGTTGAGTTCGGTGGTCGTGCCGGGCGCGACGCAAACCGTGGCGCCATTCAGCTCCTTGGCGCTCTTCACGCCGAGCTTCTTGGGAACCATGAATCCCTGGCCGTCATAATAGGTGACGCCGGTGAAGTCGAACCCGAGCGCGGTATCCCGCGTCAGCGTCCATGTCGTATTGTTGGACAGCATGTCGACTTCGCCCGACTGGAGCGCCGTGAAGCGCTGCTGTGCGGTCAGCGGCACGTACTTCACTTTGTCGGCATCGCCGAAAATGGCGGCGGAAACTGCGCGGCAAACATCGACATTCAGGCCGACCCACTTGCCCTGGGTATTGGCCAAGTGGAAGCCGGCGGTACCCGTTCCAACGCCGCAGAGGAGTTGGCCGCGCGCCTTGATGGCGTCGAGTTCCTTGCCGGCATGGGCTGTTCCCGCGGTGCCCAGAACGACTGCGACAAATCCGGCGGTTGCCGCCATCATAACCTTACGCATGCTGCCCCCTTAATTGGTTGGACGTTCGAGATTGTCCACTGTGGCGAGCCGACAGGCAACAGGCCAAACGCGGGTCGTCGCCTCTCTGCGGACAATGAGCCCCAAGGACCGTCGATCAGAGACGGTCCGAGCTGCGCGATGCGAAGGGGTTGCGCGACCAGGGCTCGGTCCCTTGCAACCCGGGGTACCGCTCTTCGTCCGACCGCGGACTGCCGCGGCGGCTCATGCGGACGATTTCCTGCTGCCATTGACGGTAGGCGACCAGCGCCTCGCCGGCCAGCGGACCACTGCCGCCCTTGTCCGAAATGTACGGTGCCGGGTCGACGAACTGGCCGTTCACGATCACGGAGAAGTGCAGGTGTGCGCCGGTCGACCGGCCGGTCGACCCGACATAGCCGATGAGGTCACCCTTGTGAACCCGGCTGCCGGGTCCCATGCCTGCGGCGAAACGCGACATGTGAGCATAAAGGCTCTCGAAACTGTCGGCATGGTTGATCTTCACGGTACGACCGTAGTTGAAGTACCAGCCCTGATGATTGATGACACCATCGGCCGCAGCGAAGATCGGCTCGCCGGTCTTGCCCTCGAAGTCGATCCCGTTGTGGAAGCCGCCGCCGCTCTTGCGACCGTAGTAGCGGCGAATACCGAACGAGTAGCGGCGAATACCGAACGGCGAAGAGATGCGTGCGCCCGGGCGCGGATCGGTCAAAGCCGTTCCGCCCAATCGCCGGCCGCCGTTGTCGAACCAGCCTTCCGGCTGGTTGGGCGGCGCGAACCACCAGAAGGATTGCTTGTTCTGGCCATCGCCGAGGCTGGCCAGGAGCAGGCGCGGTGCCCCATCGGCCGTGCGACCCTGAACAATCTCAAGCTTGGCCGCCGCCGGTGCGAACCCTGCCAATGCCTGGGTCAATTCCTTGAGCGTCGCTGCACTAGCGCCGGTTGACACTACGCTGGAGACCAGCGTGGCAGTACTCGCCTTGATGACGGTTACCGAGCCGTTGACGATCGCTCGGGTGCCCGGGCCCGATGCGGAAGTTGCGCCGGGAAGGGTCGAAACGCGCTGATCGTCGTTCTCGGTGGCGCCAGGGGCGAGCTTGAAGCCGAAGGTACCGTCGGCACCGCGTTCCAGTTCCACGGCCAGGGAACTGGTGGAATAGAGTTGCAGCGCGACCAGGCGCTTCGGCTTGTTCGACCCTTGTGACTCCAGGATAGCCCGGCCCGAGTTGGCAGCCTTCACCTCCGGCTGGTCCAGCGCTTTGTTCACGGCATCGGCGGCTGCCATGGCATCCGCCGGATCAACTTTGAGGCCGACGAGTTGTTCGACTACCGAGCCGTCGCTGCCTATGGAGAAGGGCTGAACGTCAGGGCCTGGTTCAGTCTTAGCGGCTGGTGCGGATTTGACTGGCGCACGGAGTTGCTTTTTGCTGGGCGCCTTCGCTTGGGCAAACGATGCCGCGGCGCAGAAAAGCTGAAGCGTGGATACGGCGACGGTTGCAGCTACCAGAGCGCGGACGGTTCGCCAGCGCTGGTCGCGCATAGTCCTGAACGCCATCGGCCTCTCCCCACAATTTTCAATACGACAAACCGGCTTGGAGGCTACTTGGCGAATCCATCGACTTCCCCAAGTCGATACCCCGCGCGATGCCTCACCGTGGGCGATACTGGCTACGCACTATCCACAAGTCCAACAAAAAGTTGCAAAAATGCAACACCCGTGCAATGTCCGTAACCGTCTGTAGGCGGACGGTTTTTTGCCCTAAGGGTGGCGCCGATCACGAAAGGTCGCAGGGGTTGGGCCATCCACGCGAGTGGCTTGCTGAAGGACGGGATAGCGTGCAAGCAGGCCGGCGGCCTCGGCCATTTCCTCGACATCATTGAACATGGGAATCCCGGCGCGCTCCATGGTCGCGAACCAGTCGGCCTTGCCGGGCAGGGTTCCCATCATGCTGTGAAGTATCGGTATCGGGGCCGCGGCGGCGAGGCCGGCAAGTCGGTCGATCACCGGCGCGGCATCGACCATGAACGGCACGACATGGATCATCAGTACCATGTCGTAGGCTTGAGCGGCGTGGTTCAGGGCCGCTTCCAGGGCCAATCCAAAACGGTCTTCCCGGGCATCGGCAAGCAGGTCGATCGGATTGGCAATCGACGCCTCCTGCGGCAGACGCTGGCGCAGCACCTCGGCCATGGCGGACGGCAGCGCACCGAGCTCCAATCCTTCGAGCGAAGCGCGGTCGGCGCAGAGCACGCCGGGACCGCCGGAATTGGACAGGATCAACGTCCGCTTGCCCAGCCCTCCGGGAAAGCGGCCGAATGCTTTGGCTGCGAGCAGTAACCGGCGCAGGCTTTTTACCCGGATGATGCCGCAAGAGGTGCAGAAGGCGTCGATGGCGTCGTCGTCGTTGGCGATGGCACCGGTGTGCGCGGCGGCGGCTCGCCCGCCGATCTCGGTCCGGCCGCCGAACAGGGCGATCACCGGTTTGACCGCTGCGACGGCGCGGGCGATGTGGCGGAAGCGCTCGTGATCCTCGATCGATTCGACGTACAGAAGCGCCGCTCCGATCTCCGGACGCTCGCCCAGCCACGCGAGGTAGTCCTCGACACCGAGATGGACGGCATTGCCAACCGAAACCACCGACATCAGCGGCAGATCGCGGGCATTGGCCTTGTCGATGAATTCCTCGGCGAGCGCCCCGGATTGAGAGATGAACGCCAGGCCGTTGCTGGTGGCGGCCTTCGATCCAGGCGGCAGGTCGCGCAGGAATGTGGCGGCAAAGCGCCACTCCGGATCGAGATGGATAAGGCCGGCGCAGTTCGGGCCGGCGATGGTGAGGCCGCGCTCTGCCGCGAGTTTCAGCAGCGCCTCGCTGCGTGCGATCCCGATCGGACCCGCCTCGGCAAAGCCGCCGGGCAGAATGAGGAGGTTGCGAATGCCGCGGTCGGCCGATTCGCGGACGGCGTCGAGGATGGCGTCGGGACGGATCACGATGACCGCGAGATCGACCGGCGTGGCAATGGCGCCGATCGAGGTCACCGAGTCGTAACCGAATATCGTACCGCCCTTGGGGTTGACCGGCACCACGCGGCCGCCATATCCGGCTTGGCGCAACATCTGCATGATCGCACCGCCGGACGACGTGGCGCGCTCTCCGGCGCCGACAATCGCGATGCTGCGCGGCGCGAAGAACGGCGAGAGGTCGCGGGCGGGCGGGGTCATGACATGCCGTTGCAGCACAGCCGGGGAGGAAGGACAAGTTGGCCGATCCAATCGCACTTCTGATCCAGGGCCGCCCGCACGATCTTGGGGCCGGCTTTTTGGTGCGACGTGTGCTTCCGAGCACGAAGCGCCGCATGGTTGGTCCGTTCATCTTCTTCGACCATTTCGGTCCGATGGATGTACCGCCGGGCGGCGGTATGGAGGTGCGACCACATCCGCACATCGGCCTCGCCACGGTGACGTACCTGTTCACGGGTGGGATATTCCACCGCGACAGTTTGGGCTTTGCCCAGCCGATCAAACCTGGCGATGTCAATTGGATGACGGCGGGCAGTGGCATCGTGCATAGCGAGCGCACGGAGCCGGAAATGCGCAGGACAGGCTTTCGCATGCATGGTGTCCAGACGTGGGTGGCGCTACCCAAGGCCCATGAAGCCGCTGCACCGGCCTTCGAGCATGTCGCGGCCGCGCGTTTGCCTGCGTGGCGCGAAGGAGAATCCGCGTTCCGCCTGATTGTCGGCACTTATGACGGGCGCGTCGCACCCACGACGCATTTCTCGCCGATATTCTACGTTGCCGTGGAGATGGAGCCGGGGGCGAGGATCGCCGTGTCGCCGGAACATGCCGAGCGAGCGGCCTATGTCGCCGAAGGTGGCATCGTGGTCGGAGATCGCGCGTTGGCGGTGGGAGATCTCGCCGTGTTGGCTGCGGGTCACGACGTAGGGATCGTGGCTGGCGCGGATGGCGCGAAAGTCATGCTGTGCGGCGGTGCTGCGATCGACGGGCCGCGCCACATCTGGTGGAACTTCGTGGCCTCGACCAGGGAGCGGATCGAGGAGGCCAAGGCCGACTGGAAGAACGGCCGGTTCGCCACAGTGCCTGGCGATCCGGAATTCATTCCCCTGCCGGAGCGTTGATTGCACTCATGGCGCGCGAGGAGGCGTCCAGGTTGTCTCCTCGTCGAGCGGATAAACCGGGCGCGGCAGTTTAGTCCAGGTGAAATTCGCCAGCACCGGTGACGTGAGACCCGGACAGTCGACTTCGTAGATCTGCTCGGGCTTGAAGAACTCGTCGAAGCCGCCACGGAAATGACCACGGCTCTTGACCACGACGACACGTGCTCGTGCGATGTCGAGGTCGAACATCTCGAACTGACGGGGATCCATGCACTGGCAGCGATTGCTGATGACCACGACCTGGATGCCGCCCAGGTCGAGCAATGCTGAGGGCCCCATGTCCGATGAAACATTCCTCAGCACACCGCGGCGGCCGACGTAGCGGCCGTCCGACAACTTCACGATCTTGGCCTCGCAATCGAAGGGCAGGGAAAATTCCTGATGCTCCTGCGTATTCAGCGATGCGGTGAAGATGGCGCCTTCGCCCAGGGAGTGTGCTTTTTGCGCGAGGGCGGCGTCGTTGAATACACCGAAGATGACGTCCTGGGCGCCAGCGCTTTTCAGCGCGCGCAACAGGTAGGTGGTGTTGCCGCGCCCGCCGCCTCCGGGGTTGTCGGCGACGTCGGCCAGAATGATCGGTTTGCGACGACGGTCGCGACCGACGGAGACGGCAAGCTGGACGGCGTCGCCGAGCGACATCATCGCTCGCTTGAAACGCTCCCTGGTGTTCCAGGCACGCGTGGCGATGTCGAGCGCGAGATCGGCCGCGGCCTGGTGCGCGCCGTTGCGTGCAGTGACAACGGCAGTAAGACCATTCTTCGGGCTGTCGCTGTAGGCGAAACCCGCCATCACCGACACGTTGAGGATGTCGTCTCCTACTTTGGTCTGGCCGTATTTGATCAGGTCGGCGTATGGCCCCCTGGCGGTGAGCAGCGAGATCTGGGGCGGCACGATCGGCACCTTGACCATTTCGACCACCGTCCTGGCGCCGGCGAGGCATTCGCGCATGTGTCTGGCGGCTTCGACACCACGTTCATGGATGTCGGTATGCGGGTTCTCAAGGTAGCCGACGAACACCGAGATATTGTCGATCATCCGGCGTGACACATTGGCGTGCAGATCGAACACGGCGATCACCGGGGTGTCGGGTCCGACAACGCGGCGCACGATCTCGAACAGATCGCCGTCGGGATCGTCAGTGCCTTGCGCCAGTGCCGCACCATGACTGGAAATGAACACCGCTTCGAGCGGCAGAACCGCCTTGAGGCCGGCTTCGATTTCGCTCAGGTAATCGCGAAAGAAGCCTTCTTCGACCGGACCGCCGGGCTGGGCGAGCGACACGCGGAGCGGCACCGGCGTCCAGTTGCCGGTGCGATCCATCTCCGTGAAGAAGCCGGGCAAGTCCGGCATGGTGATCGATGCGCCGGAACGCGCTTCGCTCACGATGCGGTTGCCACGGATATCGACATCCTGCTCGAAATCGGCCGCCGTGGTGACAGGCGAAAAGCGGTTGCACTCGATGGCGAAGCCGAGGATGGCAATTCGCGGGTTGTCCTGGGACAACGTTTCCTCCTAAAGCCGGCGGGCAGAAACGCCTCGACCGGCTCATTGAACCTAGCCGCCCGCTCGAAACATGGCGAGTAGCCGGCGTCGGCTACAAGGGTGGCTTCGCCGCAGGGCAGGGTTGCCGCGATGGCGCTTGCCAGAATGGCCGGAAAGACCTCGTCCTCGCCTGCCGGCTGGCCGATGGCGCGTTTGGGAGCGTGGCAGGAAGTCATGGCCGGTTCTCTCAGAACAGCACCAGCCTGGATTCCAGGACACCCAGCGGCCAGCGGCCGGCGGCGAAAAGGCGAAACTTGCTTTCAAAAGGTGAAGCTGTTTGCTTGGTAAGCCGTGCCAGTGCGAGGTGATAGACGGCCTGCGACGCTGCACCGGCCGCGACATGGATCGAGGCCGGCGCAGCGTTGCCCATCCGTGCCGCCGCGGTCGCCGCCTTGCCATGCACCACTTCGCCGGCTTCCGTTGTCAGTTCGGTGAGAGACGACCACAGTGCACGCTCGGGATAGCGGCCCTTGGCTTCAGTGAGCAACTGTTGTCGAAGCGTTTCCTCGCGATCCCACCAGGCTGGCGCCCAGTCCGGCGCTTTAAGAAGGCGCTCGGCGTCGGGCCAGTCGCGCGCCTGGCCGATCTCCAGGGCGTTGAACCCGAGCGCCGTAGCGTATGCCGCAGCGTCGCTGTGATCACCCTCGGTGAGTGGCTCGCCGAGCGCCGCGAACCAGGATGCGGCGCGAACGTCCGCGCGCAGGGAGAAAAATTGCGGGCCGGGCACGGCGACGGTCGGGCTCATGTCGTGAGGTTCAGGCAGCCTGCCGGATCTCCGGCAACGTGAGGCCGTACTTGGCGGCCACTTCGGTCGCACGCCGGACATAGTCCTCGCGCATTTCGTCATTGGTACGCTGCTTGATCTTCCACTTGCGGAAGATCTCGTTGTTCTTGGACTTCGAACCGCCGAAGAAGGACGGGAGGTAGGGATAGTATTCGTTCACCGCCGCCTGAAGCCGGGCCTTGCCGTCGGGCGTCTTGACGAGTTCGGCCGAGAAATCCTCGCCGAACTGCGCGTGGAAGCGTTCCTCAGGCATCGTTGCACGCGCGAGGTTGCGCAGTGGATGGAAGGTGCAATGCAGCAGGTCTTCGACCTGTAGGATTTCGGCGAGATCGGCCAGCAGCTTGATGGCGACGAATTCCTCCCAATTCTTGAGGGGGAACTCGAAGATCGACAGCGGCTTCTTGCCCGCGCCCGGCAACATGCGATCCTCGGCAATTCCCATCTGGGTGCCGAGTTGCTTGAAGCGCACATGATGCCCGTACTCTTCCATGGCTACGCGACAGGTTAGCCATTTGGCATAGGGCGTCGGGGCATAGGCGATGGCCGGTTCGTCGAACACCTGGGCGCCATAGAGTTCGTTGATGGCATGGCTGATGACGAGCTTGGAGACGGCGGCCTGGTACTCCTCGGGCGCATCCTTCAGCTCTTCGACGGTCTTTACGACGATCGAGTCGGACATGGCGGGTCTCCTCAGACCAGGGGTTCGGTGTTGAAGGCTTCGAGATCGGTAGTCAGATCGGTGAACTGGCCGCCGAGTCTGGTGGTCAGTTCCTGTGCCAGCGTGGCCGGGGTTCCAGCCTCGAAGCTGGCCACGGGACGCGGCTGGTTGAACAGGAATACCTCGCGCCCGCGTACCCCCAGCAGCTGACCGGTGATCGCCTTGCCCGCCGGCGAACACAGCGCGGTCACGACGGCGGCGACATGATGCGCGCCGATCTTCATTGCGCGGTCCTTGTAGCTCTTCTGTGCCTCGTTGGCAGGCTGGATGATGTCCGTCACGCGGGTGCGTGCGA
>CALDNT010000098.1 GCA_937915145.1 uncultured Reyranella sp. | reverse complement strand
GGCATCGCCCAGCCACACCGACACGAAGGTTTCGAAGAAGCCAATGCCCAACGCGCCCAGCAGCGCGCCCGGCACACTGCCCCAACCGCCCAGTGCGACGGCAATATAGGCCTTGAGCATGTGGCCGGCACCCTGCGTCGGCGCCACCAGGAACTGGTGCCCCAGCAGCATGCCGGCAATACCTGCCAAGGCACCGGCGAGCGCCAACGACAGCAGGATGTAGCGGCCGACGGGAATGCCGACGGCGCGAGCCATGTAGCGGTCGGCCGATACGGCGCGCATGCGGCGCCCGGTTTGGGTGTGTTCAAGCAGAAACCAGACGACCGCAACGAGAACACCGCCGACCACGACGATCGCAAGTGGCTGGCGGCCGAGCGCGAGACCCGCGATGTCGAACGTGCCGCTGCCGGCCAGGGCCGGCGCCGTGCGCGGCGCGGCACCCAGACCGACGGTAAGACCCTGTTCGATGATGGCGGCGAGCGCGATGGTGGCAACAAATGTCGCTTCAGGCGGCCGCGAAGCGAGCGGCAGGATCGCAATCCGCGCGGCAATGACCCCGGCGGCGGCGAGCACCAACGCCACCAGCGGCAGTAGCAGAGGCGCCGGAAGTCCCGTCATCTGGCCTGCGACAACGGCCACGGCGCCACCCAGCACCACCAGGTCGCCATGTGCGAAGTTCACCGCACCAGCGGCATTGAGTGCCAATACGAAGCCCAGCGCCACCAGCGCATAGGCCATGCCCAGCGCCGTGGCGTTGAGCAAGAGCTGAAAGGTGATCAGTGCTCGCGCGTCAGTGTTCGCGGGGGGCGTGCTTGCCCAGGATCCGCTGCAAGGTGCGCCGGTGCATGTTAAGCCGGCGCGCCGTTTCCGAGACGTTGCGATCGCACTGCTCGAAGACGCGCTGAATGTGCTCCCAGCGCACACGATCGGCAGACATCGGATTGCTGGGCGGCGGCGGCAGCTTGCGGCCATGCGCGATCAGGGCCTGTTCGATGGCGTCGGCATCGGCCGGCTTGGCGAGGTAGTCGACCGCACCTTCCTTCACGGCAGCGACCGCAGTCGCGATATTGCCATAGCCGGTCAGAACCACGATGCGAATGTCGGGACGGGCCTGACGTAATGGACCCACGAGTTCGAGGCCGTTGCCGTCGCCCAGCCGCAAATCGAGCACGGCGAATGCCGGCGGGCGCGCCGTCTGGGTCAGCGCCTCGGCGACCGAGCCGACGGCCGTCACAATGAAGCCGCGCAATTCCAAGGCCCGCGCGATGCGGTTCCGGAACGCGGCATCGTCGTCGGCGATCAGCAGCGTCCGGTCGTTGTTCGACGTCGCGCCGGCGATCACGGGCGACACCGGGTGGCCGGCACCTGAGTCCTGGCTCATGACGATTCCTTCGACATCGGCCGCTATGTAGCCTTGAAGACGGGATTTGGCCAGCGCACCGAGACGGCGGCACCGTCTCCGGAAACTGCCCCGGCGGCGGCCCGATTCCCGAAGACGACCGTTGCTCCGGTGCGCTCGAGAAGCGTCTTGGCGATGAATACGCCCAGGCCCATGTGGCCTTCCTCGCCTTGCCGGGTCGAAATGAAGGGCGTGCCGAGTTCGTCAAGCAGTGCATCGGAAAAGCCCGGCCCGTCGTCGATCACCTCGACCTCAGACCACTCGGCCGTCCAGCGTGTCGCGATACGGATCTCATGGCGCGCGAAAGAAATGGCATTCTGCACAATGTTGCCAATGCCCTGCATGATCTCCGGACTGCGAACCTGGATCGGCGCCTGGACCGGGACATCGACCCCAACCGGACCCGACTCATAGGTTATGGCAATAGTGCCGCGATCGTAATGTTGCGCCGCAGCCTCGATCAGGGCCGGCAGCGGGACAAGAACATAGGCGTCGGACACGTCACCCGCCGGGTCGATCGAGAGGCGCGCGAGAATCGAGCGACAACGCTCGGACTCTGCGCACAACAATTCGACATCCTCGCGCAAGGGATCGTCGGACTCGATCTCGCGTAGCATTTCCTTGGCAATGACGGCGATGGTCGAGAGCGGCGAGCCGAGTTCGTGCGCCGCCGCAGCGGCCAGGGCGCCGAGCGCCGACATGCGCTGCTCGCGCGCCAGGGCTTCCTGCGCCGCGGCGAGCGCGGCCGCCATCTGCCGCGCCTCCTCGGCCAGCCGCCAGCCGTAGAGCGTGATCAGCAACGTCGTGAGCGTAAGGCCCGCCCAGACGCCGGCCTGGTAGATCTCCGGCAACTCCGGCGGCGGCCCCCGCCATGGCAGCGGCTGATGAAAGAGCCCCAGCACCGCGATGCTGGCGATCGTCAGCAACGACAACGCGATGTTGCTCGCAAGAGACAGGATGGTGGCGCCAATGACGACGGGCGCCAGCAGCAGCAGCGAGAACGGATTTGTCAGTCCGCCGGTGAGGTAGAGCAATACGGCGAGTTGAAGAATATCGAAGGCGAGGAAGATCGCGGCCTCGCGATCGTCGATGCGCGCCGATGCCGGCCGACCGAGACTGACGGTGAGATTGAGCAACGCCGAGAGCGCGATCGTCCCGCCCACCGCCAACACTGGCAAGCCGAACCCCAAGCCCCAATGGGCGACGGCGGCGGTGAAGAATTGGCCGGCAACGGCGGCCCATCGGATCAGCACCAGGGCCCGCAGGCGAACCGTACCCCGCGGCGGCAATCCGGGTTTGGCCGCGGATTTGGAGGACCCTGGAGCGGCAGGCGACGAGGCGATCTCGGCGCGTACCGTCATCCGGCTATTCCTCGATCATCAGGTGCTTGCGGTGAACCGTGGTGAACAGCGGGATCCTGCGCTGCTTCTTGCGATCGGGCGGTTCCTTCACGAGACGGCCAATCTCGCCCAGGATCAAACCGGTGATCGTCGGCAGCGGCAGCTCGCGCGCCTCGTCGAGACGGACCCAGCGGATATCGCCCATCTCGCTCGAATGCCGGATCTCGCCCGTCGCGTCCTCGGCCCGCGCCATGAAAAAGCGCGCATTGAAACGGCGCGGCCGGCCAGGCGGCGTCACGGCACGTGCGATCAGGTCGAGGCAGTCGAGCGCGGGGGCCATGCCCGTGTCGAGAAAGCCTTTCCAGTGCTCGCCATAGTCCTTGTCTGGGGCACCGCCCTTCAGGGGCTTGGCCAGCATCAGGCCGCTTTCCTCGAAGGTCTCACGCACCGCGGCGACGGCCAGCGCGCGGGCGCGCAACGCGGTCGCGGCCTTTTGCAGGCGGGCGTTCACGTAGCGATCGAGCGGCGTGGCGATCGGAACATGGGCATCGGCGCGATCGACGCGGCCGCCGGGAAACACGTAGCGGTTGGGCATGAAGGCGTGTGCGGCGGCGCGGCAGCCCATCAGGACTTCGGGCGTCTTGCCCCTCATGCGCACCAGGATCAGCGTCGCGGCATCGCGCGGCCGCATGTAGGGGTAGGTCTTCTCGATCTGCTCCACCGGGCGTTCGCTGCCGGGTTTCAGATCGCCGTGGACGTAGCCTTTGTCGGTGCCGCGCACGATGGCGCCGGCGGGTATGCCTTTTTTGCTCATGCCGCCACGATAGACCAGCGGCCCTAGAACGACCAGCCGACCGGTGTGTCGGGGCGAAATACGACGATGGTCTTTTGCATGCCCGGTACGTCGACGCTCTCCGGCGCGACGAGGGCTTCGGCCCGCAGGGTGACGCGTTCTTCGTTGGCCGGTAGACCATAGAAGTGTGGCCCGTTCAGCGAAGCGAAGGCTTCCAGTTTCTCAAGTGCGCCTTCCTCGGCGAAGACCTGGGCATAGACCTGCATCGCCACCGGGGCGTTGAAAATGCCGGCGCAGCCGCAGGCACACTCCTTGGTGTCGGCAGTGTGCGGCGCCGTGTCGGTCCCGAGGAAGAAGGCCGGGTTGCCGGAGGTTGCGGCGCGTCGCAGAGCGAGACGGTGCTCCTCCCGCTTGGCGATCGGCAAGCAGTAAAAGTGCGGGCGGATACCGCCCTTGAAGATCGCATTGCGGTTGTAGCTCAAATGATGCGGCGTGATCGTGCCCCCCATGCGGCCGGGATTCGCCTCGACGAAGGCCACGCCTTCGCGGGTGGTGATGTGTTCCAGCACAACCTTCAGACCCTGATGCCGCTTCAGGAGAGGCGCCAGCACCTTGTCCAGAAACACCGCCTCGCGGTCGAAAATATCGACCTCGGGATCGGCCACCTCGCCATGGACCAGCAGCGGCATGCCGGCCTTTTCCATCGCCTCGAGTCCTTTCGCAACGCGATCCATCGACGTCACGCCATGCGCGGAATTGGTGGTGGCGTGCGCCGGATAGAGCTTGGCTGCGACCCACACGCCTTCCTGCTTGCCGCGCGCCAGCTCGGCGGGATCGGTGCCGTCGGTCAGGTAGCAGGTCATCAGCGGCTCGAATTTGAGATCCGCCGGCACCGCAGCGCGGATCCGCTCGCGATAGGCCACCGCCTCGGCAACCTTGGTCACCGGCGGCACGAGGTTCGGCATGATGATGGCGCGGGCGAACTGGCGGGCGGTGTGGACGGCGCAGACGGCCAGCAACGCGCCGTCGCGCAGATGGACGTGCCAGTCGTCGGGACGGCGGATGGTGATTGTTTTCGGCATGGGCATGAGGCGCTTTCTAGCTTGCTCCCGGCCGGGCACCAATGTTGATTGCGGGCATGAACAAGACGAATAAGCTGAACGACGCCATAGACTTCGCCAAATCCATCGAATCCCACTGGCCCCAAAGCATGTACATGCCCGACGGGCAGTTCGTGATGACCTACGATTCCGGCGAAAAGGCCCCCGACAACGAGGTGCTGGGGCCGGTAACCCCCAGGGGCGGCCATGCCGGCATCGTCTACCAGGGTGGCACAAAACTCGCCGAGTGGGGCGATGTCGACAACGCCGACATGACTTTTAGCGTCGCCAAGAGTTACCTGGCCTTGCTCGCGGGCCTGGCATTGGGCGACGGCCTGATCAAAAGCCTCGACGACAAGGCCGGCGACTACGCGCTCGATGACGGCTTCAAGAGCGAGCAGAACAGGGACATCACCTGGCGCCACCTGATGACGCAGACCAGCGAATGCTCGGGCGATGTCTTCGGCAAGGAAGACCGCATCGACCACAACCGCGTGGTCGGTCTCGCCGTGGCCGAAGCCCCCAAGGGCACGCGCCGCGCGCTGAAGAAGCCCGGCACCTTCTACGAATACAACGACGTGCGGGTGAACCGCCTCAGCTACTCGCTGCTGCAGGTCTTCAAGGAACCCCTGCCCCAGGTCCTGAAGCGCCGAATCATGGATCCGATCGGTGCTTCCGGCGGCTGGAAATGGGATGGCTACAAAACCTCGACCGTCACCATCGACGGCAAGCAGATGCTGTCGGTGCCGGGCGGCGGACACTGGGGCGGCGGCATCGTCATTTCGGCCCGTGACCTCTCGCTGATGGGAAGACTGGTCGCGGCCGGCGGCGTTTGGGAGGGCAAGCAGATATTGCCCAAGGGCTGGACCGCCGAGCTGGTGAAACCCTGCCCGGTGGCGCCGTTCTACGGATTGATGTGGTGGCTCAACACCGACCGGCGGCAGTTCGCGGCGGCGTCCGAGCGCAGCTACTTTGCGCTGGGCTGGGGCAGCCACATCGTCTGGATCGACCCCGACAACGACCTCGTCACCGTGCTGCGCTGGATCGACCGCAAGAAGGCATCAGGCTTCGTCGAACGCCTGCTGGGGGCGATCGGAAAATGAGCCTCGATTACTCGGCCGTGCCGAAAATGCCGGACGGCCGCAGCGCCGCCGAACACATTCTGACAATCGAAAGCACTGCGTCACAAGTTGTTCGGGTTTGTATGGGCAACGGCGGCAAGATGACCTGGCACGTCTGGGACGACGGCGCCAACAAGCCGATCCTGCTGCTGTTCCACGGCGGCTCGGGCTCGTGGATCCACTGGATCCGCAATGTCCAGCCGTTGTCGAAACATTTCGCGGTGTATGCCGCCGACCTGCCGGGCCTGGGTGACAGCGACCCGCCCGACGACGTGAACGACATCTGGTCGGTGACGCACGGCGTCGAACACGCGATGAAGGAACTCCTGCCCAGGGACAAGCAATTCGCCCTCACCGGCTTTTCGTTCGGCGGCATGGTCGGCGGCCACATCGCCACCCTCTTCCCAGAGCAACTCCGCAAGATCGTGTTCGTCGGCGCCGGCGGCCTGAAGGCGACACGCAAGCCCGGCCCAAAACTGCGCAAGCTTTTGGCCGACATGCCGGCAGAGACGCTGGCGACAGAGGCGCGCAGGAACCTCGAAATCCTGATGCTGCACGATCCCAGGAACGTCGATGGCGTGGCGATCCACATGCAGATCCTGAACACCACGCGGGCCAAGACCCGGAGCCGCCAGATGGGCCAGGCGTTCAAATTGAGCGAAGTGCTGCCGCGGGTGAAAACGCCGTTCACCGGCATCTGGGGCGAATTCGATTCCACGACATATCCTCACATTCAGGAGCGCATCGACCTGTTCCGGGCGCTAAAACCGGATTTCGAAATGAACGTCATCCCCGGCGCCGGCCACTGGGTCGCCTACGAGGCCGCCGAAGAATTCAACAGGAAGCTGATCGCGGTCCTGTCGCCCTGAGCGGGGCAACGATTGGCGGAGGAACGGACATGGGCGCACGCACGGGTTCGCAGTTTCTCGAAGGGCTGCGCAAGACGAAGCGCGAGATCTGGGTCGACGGCGAGAAGATCGAGGACGTCACCTCGCATCCCAAGCTGAGGGGCGGCGCCGAGAGCCTGGCCGCGATCTTCGACCGGCAACACGACTATGCGGCTGACTGCCTCTATACCGACCCCGACAGCGGCCTGCCCACCAATGTCAGCCACATGATCCCGCGCGACAGGGAGGCGCTCCGGCGCCGCCATGCCGGACTGGTCCGACTGTCGGAAGGTTCGATGGGCATCATGGGCCGCACCCCCGACTACATGAACATGAAGTTCGCAGCCTTCGCGTCGGCACCCGGCGTGTGGGCCGGCGCCGACGGACGCAACGAACGCGGCGCGCAGAACCTCGTGGCCTTCCAGCGCCGCCTGGCCGAGAAAGACCTTTCGCTCACCCATACGATCATCCAGCCCACCATCGACAAACGGACCGACGCCAGAATCCTCGGCAACAAGGTCACGGTGCGAAAAGTCGGCCAGACGGCCGACGGCATCATCGTCCGGGGCGCCCGCGTGCTGGCCACCCTCGCGCCCTACGCCGACGAGCAGACGGTGTATCCCGGCCAGCCGATCCCGGCCGGCGCCACCGAGTATGCGCTGGCCTTCGCCCTTCCGCTCGACACGCCCGGCCTCAAGTTCCTGTGCCGCGATTCGGTGGCGGCACCGGGCGCCGATCCGTTCGACAAGCCGCTGTCGTCGCGCTTCGACGAGCAGGATGCCTTCTGCATCTTCGACGACGTGCTGGTGCCGTGGGATCGGATCTTCATCGACGGCGACGTCGACATCTACAATTCGATGCGCCAGACCGGCTACGCCATCAGCATGACCACGCAGTCGACCGTCCGGGCGCTCACCAAGCTCGAGTTCGCCTACGGCCTCGCCACCCGCATGGCGGAGACGATCGGCGATCATTCGCCGGCGACGACCGAGATGCTGGGCGAGTTGGCCTGCTACGTGCGCCTGACCGCCAACGCCCTGGAACTGTCGCTGGAGCAGGCTTCCAAGCGCGAGGACGGCGTGTGGTTTCCCAACGGCGCGGTGCTCGACCCGATGCGCTCGATGCTGCCGGTCTGGATGCCGCGGGTGGCCGAGATCATCACGCTGATCGGCAGCCACAACCTGCTGACGACGCCCAGCCGGGCCCAGCTCGATGACCCCAGGCTGCGGCCGCTGATCGACGAAATGCTGGGCGGCGCCGACGGCGCGGCCGCCGACGATCGCGCGGCCCTGTTCCGCCTCGCCTGGGATTTCGTCGGCTCGGCGCTTGCCGGACGCGGCTTCCTCTACGAGCGCTTCTATCTGACCTCGGCGGCGCGCAACAAGCAGATGCTGCACCAGCGCCTGTTCGACCGGACCCGCTCGCAGGCCCTGCTCGATGATATGCTGTCGCGCGCCAGTTGAAGAACACGACACCTAGGGAGGCAAAGATGTCCAACCTGCTCTGCGTCGGCACCGCCGGCATGTCCGTCTGGTTCAGCCGCGACGACGGCGAGACCTGGATCCGGCCCTACATCGAATCCGGCCTCTATCTGGAAGCCCGCGTCTGGGCGCTTTCCGCCCATCCCAAGCGCCCCGGCGAAGTGCTGGCCGGCACCGATTCAGGCCTCTACCGCTGGAACGAGGGCGACCAGAAATGGACGCACCTGCCATCGGTGCTCGACGACTACGACATCTGGTCGATGGCCCAGGCGCCCGACGATCCCGACACCATCGTGGTGGGCACGCAACCCGCCGGCATTTTCGTCTCCACCGACGGCGGCAAGAGTTTTACCGCCGCCAAGGGCTCGTTCGCCGAGGCCTGCATTTTCGTCGGCAAGCCCCGCGTCACCCAGATCATCTTCGACCCGATCGACAGGGACACGTTGTGGGCCGGCGTCGAAATCGACGGCGTGCACCGCTCGACCGACGGCGGCCGCAGCTGGAAGAAGGTGGGCCAGGGCATCAACTCCGAGGACATCCACGGCCTCTCGGTAGTCAGGAACGGCGGCAAGCTGGTCTATGCCACCACCAACCGCGGCCTCAACGTCAGCCGCGACAATGGCGAGACTTTCAGCTTCCAGGAACTCGACTCGCCCTGGCAGTACACGCGGACCATCGTGCCGCGCGCCGACGGCGACCAGACGGTGTTCCTGACCAACGGCAACGGCCCGCCGGGCTCGACCGGCCGCCTGCTCAGGAGCCGCGACCATGGCGCCACCTTCGAGGATGCCGGGCTGCCCGGCACGCTCAATTCGACGCCGTGGACGGTGGCCACCCATCCCTCGGACCCCAGGCTGATCTTCGTCTGCTCCAACCTCGGCCAGCTCTTCCGCTCGACCGACGGCGGCGAGAGCTGGACCAAGCTGCCGCGCGAGTTCGGCGAGGTGCGCAGCACGATCTGGCAGCCGCTGGCCTGACGGCGCTTGCCGCCACTTGACCTCGATCAAGGCCGCCGGGTGCGATAGGACTAACCAGAGGCATCCGGCCCTCCGGGAGATGACATGTTCACGACCATTCGCGCGGTTGCCCTCGGCATCTCGATAGCGGCCGCCACCCTTCCGGGCGGCCCGGCTCAGGCCCAGGCCCTTCATCCCAAGGTCGAGGAATGGTGCGACGGCCGCGGCCATGTGCCGGACAACGTCCAGATCAGCGCCTGCACGCAGATGATCACCTCGGGCAAGTACAACGCCGAACGCATGAACATGGCCCACTTCTATCGCGGCCTGACCTACGCCCAGACCGGCCGCTGCAAGCTCGCCATCCCCGACTTCACGGCAGCGATCAAATACGATCCCAGGGACTCCGACGCCTACTGGTCGCGCCACGAGTGCCGAAAGGAGCTGGGCGACAGTGCCGGCGCGGCGGCCGACCGCAAGATGGCAAAAGAGATCGATCCCCGGATCGAGGAACAGTGGATGAGATAGCCCGGCGACGGGGCGGCGGCGCTGAACGGGCTGGCGGATCGTTACGCACGGCAGTCGGCGCCCTGAGTGGACCATTCGCCCTCGATTTCTCAGACACGGGTTGTCCAGAATCTGTCTGTCTGAAAATTCGCAGATTGCCGGCCCGTCTGAACCGGACGGTTCTTTTCAACGACGGCCCAAATGGCGGGCCTGTCCGAAAATTCACCCCGCCCCTCAGCCGGGGAAGGGAACGACCGCATGCTACACTTCAGGCTGTCCTGGAGGTCGCCTGGGAAATGTTGGTAGAGATCATGTACCGATCCGAGCGGGCGAGGCTGAGAGAATCGACCGCACATCCGCGGTCTCCGCTGCCGTGGTGAGAAAGCCGGACGGCCGGCGCCTGCGTTCCGAACGGACCCGTCAACGGATCATCGAGGCCTACCTCGGGCTGGCCTTCGAACAGTCTCCTCGAATGCCGATGGCCAGGGAGACCGCCAAACGGGCGGGCTGTTCCGTTCGCTCCGTGTTCGAGCGCTTCCCGGACATGCACGACCTTCAGGTTGCCGCTGCCGGCTACGCAATGGACCAGGTGGCGGTGCTGGCCCCGCCGGCGCAGCCGGACGGCGACCGCAATGCCCGTATCGAGCGTGAAGTCGAATTGCGCGCGCGGCTCTGCGAGGTGTGGGGCCGGCTGTGGCAGAGCCTCCTGGCGAACCGGGGCGATTCCGACGAACTCAAAGTGAAGATCGCCAAATTTCAAGAGCTGAGGCTCCGTCGACTTGAGGACGCCTTTCGCCCGGAACTTGGCGGTTTGTCCGACGCCGAACGCAGGCAGACGCTTGTCGCCCTCGGGATTTTGACCGATGCCGGAAGCTGGTCCTGCATGCGGGACTCCTTCGGCCTGTCTTTCGACGATGCCCGCGCTGTCTGGGTCGGCTCGGTTCAACGCCTGCTGCCGTCGACACCGTCGGCCTGAATTTGCCGGCCGAGCTTTTCGCACCGCCACCGGCGAGGCAGACCCTCAGCCGGGGAAGTGGACGACTTCCAGCTTCAGCCCGTCGGGATCGGTCCCGAACACGGCGGCGTCGCCGGCGCCGTACTGCGGATAGTCCGCCGGCGCGTCCAGGATGGTGGCGCCCTTCTTCTTCATGAGCGCTTCCTTCATCACGAGATGGGCGCGATCGACGTCGGCGCGCCCCGGACGAGGGTGGCGGTGGCGCGGAACGCCAGATGATGCAGCCCGGCGCTATAACGATCGTGCGGCCGCGCCGAGTGCGCGGCCCGGAGCGCAACGCCGCCCAGGATCGTGCCCTCGCGGACCAGATCCCAGACGTGAAGGGCCGCCTCGTGCTTGACGCGCGTGTAGCCCAGGAACCCCAGCAGCGCCTCGTAGAAGGCGCGGAGGCTGCGAGATCGCGCACGCTTAGGTCGATGTGATGCACGACGCCGCGCAGGCGCGCGCCCTGATCTGCAGGAACTGCCATCGGAGACTCCGGTTTCCGTGTGGTTCAAAGGGCCGGGGGCGCCGGAAGTTCCGGCGGCGGCGAGGCCTGTTTTCGAGAGTGTAGGACCGGGCTGCACTCGGCCCAGTTTATAGGAAAATCCTGTCAAATCCTGTTGAACTTGTCAAATTTTCTTCAAAGATTCTTCGGTGCAAGCATTTTGCCAGCACGGCCCCAGTAGGAAGGGCCATGGATAGTGGCCGGGGATCACCTCGCATGCCCTCACTCTCCCGATGATCCTCGGGCCTGAAGCACGTCGCCCCCTGAAAGATCAGATCAGGCTCCGGAAGGCCTTCCCCGGCCGAGAGACAACCCTCGACGGGCAGTTCAGCCTCGAGCCATCGATCGACGAAGCGCTGCGGCGTCTCGACGGGAAGGCCGCGACCGGCGCGCGGGTCGTCGATGAGAACGAGCGCGACGTCTGGCGAAGCGCTCCAGGGCGCCGGCGACACCGCTTATGGTTGGCGGGCCCAGCCGCCGCCCTCGCCCTCGGCCTTGCCGGTCTTGTTGCTGTCGGCCTGCTCGAAGGGGCGTGACGTTGGTGGCGATCGGTTCCGGCTGAACGTGTCAAACTTTGCTACAATCATCAGGTACTAGTATTTCGCTTCGGCCGGTCTAGCGTGCGCATCGCGTCGCCACTTCATTGAAATGGGACTTATAGGGCCACCGCAATGAAGATTGAAATTGATCCAGCCGCTCTAGAGTGGAAATCGGACGGCACTAGGACCATCCCGCTTCAACTACGGGACCTCGACTCGAGTGCGAGCGCGCTGTTCATGTCGTCCCCGCCGAAGGAGTTATTCCATTACACGTCATTGGACGGTGCTAGAGGAATCATCGAGAGCAAGTCGCTCCGCCTTACGAAATTTACGTACCTCAATGACACCTCAGAGTTTCGTCACGCCATTGGTCTCTTTCGCGCCGAGGTTCACACCGCGATTCAATCCTTGAATCATGGTCATCGGGAATTCTTGAGAAAGGTAGCGGCTCAACTCGACTCATTTGAAAGCACGAATATTTGCATAGCGAGCTTCTGTGAGGATGGCGATCTGCTGAGCCAGTGGAGGGGCTATAGGCCTCCATAACCCCACCGAGAGCAGACAGGCGGCAGGAGCCCAGAAGGCGCTCGGACGATCGTCGCGACGAAATTGGTCGCCTAGAAACGGCTGGGGTATCCTCCGCAGCGTCCCGTGTCCGGCGCGACACGATCAACCAATGCTGGAGACTTTGCGATATCGATAACCGACGCACCCCGATCCACGACGAATAGATCCAGTTTCGCACTTACATGCTCATGGGAAAGACCGTCGAGTAAGAAAGAATGATCACAACAGACACCTATGACGTCCTCATCGTCGGTGGCGGCGCTGCCGGCGTCGGCGCCGCCGTAGGTGCTGCCAGGACCGGCGCCCGCGTCGGGCTGATCGAAGCCGCCGGTTGCCTGGGCGGCGCCGGCACGATGCGCAACGTGCTGACCTATTGCGGCCTCTACACATTGGGCGACGCGCCGCGTCAGGCGGTGTCGGGCGTGGCCGACGACGTGCTGGCCCGGCTCCGCCGCTGGGGCGCGGTGACACCGCCCAAGCGCCACCGCGGCGTCTTCGTGGTGTTCGATCCGGAGGCGGCCAAGCGCGCGCTGGACGAGGTCTGTGCCGAGGCCGGCGTCGAGGTGCTGCTGCACGCCTTCGTCATGGGCGCGGACCGCGAGGACAATGCCGTGGCGCGCGTGCGCTTCTCCAACCATGCCGGCGTTCACGAGGTCACGGCCAGGGCGTTCGTCGATGCCAGCGGCGACGGCGATCTCGCCTTCCTCGCCGGGGCGGCGACGCGCTACGGCAACGACGGCGCGGTCAATCTCGGCACGCTGGGCACGCGGTTCGGCGGCGTGGCGCCCGATGCCGAGGTGTCGGCGGCGGCGGTCACGGAGGCGATCCGCAAGGCCCGGGCGCAAGGCGCCGGGCCGATCAGCAAGGACCGCAGCGTCGTCACCCGCCTGCCGCTGTCGGGCGATGTCGTCGCGTATCTCGCGAGCGAGGATTACGACCCGCGCGATGTCCGCAGTCTTTCGCGCGCCGAGAGCGCCGGCCGGGCGCAGGCCTGGCGGTATCTGGAGATTTTGCGGGAGCTGCCGGGCTGGGAGCACGCCTATCTGGCCTCGACCGGGCCGGATTTCGGCACGCGCGAGAGCCGGCATATCGACAGCGTCGAGCAGATCACGTGGCGCCACGTGACCGAGGGCCGCCGCGCGGCGGACTGCGTGGCGCTGGGGGCGTGGGGCGTGGAATGGCATGACCGCGAGAGTTTCGAGAGCAGCTTCGTGTTTCCCCCGGATGGCGGGACCTACGACATTCCGCTGGGCTGCCTCAGGAGCGTCGACACGGCGAATTTGTTTGCGGCCGGCCGCACCGCCGATGGCGACCGCCAGGCCGGCGCGTCGCTCAGGGTGATGGGCACGGCCTTCGCGACCGGCCAGGCGGCCGGCGTGGCGGCGGCGTGTTTTGCGCGCGGCGGCAGCCTCGATGCCGCGGAGGTGCGCAGGGTTCTCGCCAGCCAGGGCGCGCTGCTGGATCCGGCGGACATGCCGCCGCCGGTCACGATCGTCTGAAGTCGCCCGGGACCCCCGGCAGCGCCGCGCAGAGGGGCGCGGAGGCCGCGAGATCGCGCACGGTGTCAAATTCATCGATACTGCCGCGCGCATCATGCGGTTTTCGCGGACAGGGTGGCCACCATGAGCGACCTGATCATCTGGACCTACGGCTGGGTGCCCAAAGGGCCCCGCGGTTTCGTGCGCGATCTCCGGCTGCGGTGGGCGTGCGAGGAAGCGGGCCTCGCCTATTCGGTGCGCACGGTCGCGTTCGACGGCCGCGAGACCAATCACCTGGCGCAGCAGCCGTTCGGCCAGGTGCCCTTCCTGAGCGACGGCAGGCTGGAGATGTTCGAGAGCGGCGCCGGGCTGCTGCATCTCGCGCGCAAGAGCGAGGCGCTGATGCCGCGCGATGCGGCCGGCGAGGCGGCCACGGTGCAATGGCTGTTCGCCGCGCTCAACTCGATCGAGATGGTCGCCGTGCCGTGGTGGTTCCTGACGGTGACCGGCAAGGACGACGGCGGCCTGGCCGGCTGGATGGGCAACCGCCTCGCCCAGCTCGAACGGGTCCTTGGCGAGCGGCAGTGGCTGGCGGCCGACCGCTTCACCGTGGCGGACCTGCTGATGGCGGACGTGCTGCGCGTGGCCAGGCTCCGCGCCTTCGGCGACCGGCCGGCGAGCGAGGCTTACGTTGCCCGCGTGACCGGGCGGCCGGCATTCAGGAAGGCGCACGCCGACCAGCTGGCGCACTTCGCGGCGGCCGACGCGAGCCGGCCCGGCTAGCGCACATCGCCGTCCCGCGGCCGGGCGTGCGCGCCTTCGACGGTCCGGTCGCTTGCCAGGCCGCGCCCGGCTCCGTCAAATGCCTCATGCTCATCATCGAACTGACCATTGTCCTGGCTCTGATCACGCTGAACGGGTTCCTGGCGATGTCCGAGCTCGCCCTGGTGTCGGCCCGCCGACCGCTGCTGGAGCAGAAGGCGCGCGACGGCTCGCGCGGCGCCGCCGCGGCGCTCGACCTGACGCGCGAACCCGGCCGGATGCTGTCGGCGGTACAGATCGGCATCACCCTGGTCGGCATCATCGCCGGCGCCTTCAGCGGCGTGACCATCGCGGAGCGGCTGGACAGCTGGCTGGAAGCCCATGGCATGGCGACGCGCGTCGCCGAGCCGCTGGCCTTCGTCCTGGTGATCAGCACCATCACCTATTTCTCGGTGGTGCTGGGCGAGCTGGTGCCCAAGCAGATCGGCCTGCGCAATGCAGAGACGGTCGCCATCGCGGTGGCGCGGCCGATGAGGGCGCTGGCGACGGTGGCCGGTCCCCTGGTCGCGCTGCTCGATATTTCCTCGCGCGCGGCGCTGCGGCTGCTGGGCCAGGGCGGCCGCCGCGACACGCCGGTCACCGACGAGGAGATCCGGACCATGATCGACGAGGCCGAGCGCACGGGGCTGGTCAGCGCCGAGGAGCGGTCGATGATCTCCGGCGTGATGCGCATGGCCGACCGGCCGGTGGGGGCGATCATGACGCCGCGCCGGGAGGTCGAATGGCTCGACGTGGAGTCCGACGATGCCGCCATCCTGCAGAGCGTACGGGAGGCCGGGCACTCGCGGCTGATCGCGTGCGCCGGCGCGATCGACGAGATCGTCGGCGCAATCTCCATCCGGGCCGCCCTGCTGGCGGAGCGCGACGGCGGTGCCGCGGCGGTGCGCGCCCTCGTCCGCCCGGTGCCGGTGGTCAGCGAGCGCCTCTCGGCGATCGGCGCCATCGAGCAGCTTCGCCAATCGCCCTTCAACCTGGTGGCGGTGATCGACGAGCACGGCAGCCTGATGGGCCTCGCGACCGAGGGCGACATCCTCAAGGCGATCGTGGCCAACATGGAGCCGGACGTGGAAGGGCCCCGTGTGACGGAGCGCGACGACGGCTCGCTGCTGATCGACGGCGCCTTCCCCATCGACGAGCTGGGCGAGCGGCTCGGCATCAAGCTGCCGGCGCACAGCTATCACACGCTCGCGGGCTTCGTGCTGCACCGCCTGCAACGGCTGCCGTCGGTCGGCGAAAGCTTCGTGTTCGGCGCGTGGCGCTTCGAGGTCATCGACGTCGACGGCAGACGCATCGACAAGGTGCTGGTCTCGCGGCTGGCGACCCTGCACCGCCCGGTCTGAGGACGGCGCGGGCACGTGCGCGCCGACCAGCTGGCGCACTTCGCCAAGGCCGACGAGAGCCGGCCGGCGGCCGGCTGATCCTCAGGTAAACCTCATGCCGAGGAGCCACGCGTAGCGGGGCGTCTCGAAGCATGGGCAAGAGCACCTTGCTTGCCACCGATGCCTCGAGA
>CALDNT010000097.1 GCA_937915145.1 uncultured Reyranella sp. | reverse complement strand
CACGGCTTCGTCGGCCGACATGAAAGCTTCGCCTTGCGGGTCGTAAATAATTGCGTTGCCGAGTCTTGTGAGGGCAGCCGCCAGGGCGAGCGCCGTCCCTGCTTCGGCAGCATTTCCGCGGAACCGAAAGGTTGCCATCTTGTCCCGACCCTCGAGAGCGGCCGCCAGGACAGGATAGTCCTCTCGAATCGCAGTCAAATCTTCATCGAGATAGATTTCGACTCCGGTCTTGAGTCCCGCCAGATCAATCGGCCAGAACGCTTCAGCCTCGCTAAATTCGTAGAGGACCGTCGCTTCGAAGCCGAGACTGCCAAGCACCGTCTTGAGCTTCGCCTTATCCGCTGCCAGATCACCTTGCCAACAAACGTGAATCTCAACCGACATGTCGTCTCTCCAATCGCAGATGAGCAAGGCCCATTTTAGCGGTTGAAGAACTTCATAGAAATATATCTATGGTTGTATTTTTTGAGCCTTGGCCACCAGCCGGGCCGTCGTGCCCTCGATCCGCTCCCGCAGGATCGCCATGAAGGCCCTGCGGTCGAGTCCCGGCGGGATCTCCGGCAATACTTCGACGTCGATGACGCCCGGCCACTTGATGAATTTGCGACGCCCCCAGAAGACACCCGAATTGAGTGCCACCGGCACGACCGGTACCCCGAGTTGGCGATAGAGGGCGGCAGTACCGACCTGGTAGGGGGGCTGAGACCCAACCGGCGTGCGCGTGCCCTCGGGGAAGATCAGGACGGAGCGGCCCTCGGCCAGCGCCGCCCTGGCCTGCCGCACCAATCCACGCAGCGCCTTGGCGCCGTCGCCGCGCTCGACGCCGATGTGGCCGGCCCGCGCCATCGCCCAGCCAACGACGGGAATGAACAGCAGCTCACGCTTCAGGATGATCGCGGCATCCGGAAAAAGCAGTGCATAGGCCAGCGTCTCCCAGGTGGACTGATGCTTGCAGGCAATGATGACGGGGCCGGTCGGCATGTTCTCCAGACCACTGAGGCGGTGCGTGAGGCGGCAGGTCAGTCGCAGCCAGCCAAGACAGAAGGCAATCCAGAAATGCGACCAGGCAATCACCCAACGGCGCGGCAGCAGCAGGATCGGCGCGCCGACGATGGCGATCACGGCCGATCCGACATACCAGCCGACGTTGAAGAAAAACGAACGGACCCCAAGACCGATCACAACGGTCTCACTGTGAAGGCGCTGCGTTCGAGCGTGACGGCAGGAATCATGGGAATGTAAGTTGCGAGAAAACCGGTGTTGCTTGTAAGGCCAGTTTTAGTGGCCTAACGTCCAGCCGCAAGCACATCTAGTGAACTTCCCCGCTCTCATCATGCAAGTTACCTGTTCAAACTGTGGCGCGCGATACGCCGTCGATCCGGTGGCGATCGGCCCGTCCGGCCGCACGGTCCAGTGTGCCCGATGCGACCATCGCTGGTTCGAGAAGCTCGGGGCGACGCCGGCGGAGCCCACGGCCCCCAAGCCGCCGGAACAGCCGGCCGTACCGGATTTCGCGATCCACCCACAGACCCAGGGCGCAGACCTGCCGACGCTCACACGACCGCAGCCGAATAGCCGTTGGGGCCGGTGGCTGGCGGCCGCCATAGGTCTGGTCGTCGTGCTCGGCGTCGCGGCCTTCGCCTACCGGGACCGGATCGTCGACCGGCTGCCGCCGGAATGGCGGCCGCTCCTCAACCTCGACACGCTGCGTATCCTGTCGGTGGCGCCATCGAAGGAAATCCGCCCGGCCCCTCCCGCCAAGGCGCGGCTTGAGATCGACCTCGACGCCAGCAAGATTGAGCTTGTCGACGGCCGCTATGTCGTGCGCGGCGAGGTCGTCAATACCGGCAATGGCCCGGGGTCGACCAGCAAACTGCGCGTGATCTTCCGCAAGAACGATGACCTGTTGGGCGAGCGCAGCTATGTGCTGATCGAAGGTCCGATCGGACCCGGTGCGCGGCTGAGTTTCAGCCAGACGCTCGACGATCCGCCAACCGGCACCACCGACATCGTCCCCGCCATCGAATAGCGAGCACAGCCATGCCCGACCGCCCCACCGTCTCGATCCGCTTTTCCGCGGCTGAAATCGCGGCCCGCGTCGACGTAATGGCCGCGGACCTGGCGGCAAAGCTGCCGGCCGACACGCTGGTGGTCTCGGTGCTCAAGGGCAGCTTCGTCTTCGCGGCCGATCTGATCCGGGCACTCAGCCTGGCCGGCGCCGACTGGTCGATGGATTTTCTCACCCTGTCCAGCTACGGCACCGGAATGGAAAGCAGCGGCAGCGTGCGGATCGTGCGCGACATCGTCGACGACGTGCGGGATCGCGACGTTCTGCTGGTCGACGATATCCTCGAGTCCGGCCTGACACTCAGCTTCGCCAAGAACCTGCTGGAAGAGCGCGGCGCGCGGCGCGTCTCGATCTGCACGCTGCTCGACAAGCCGATGAAACGGCGCACGGAACTGAAGGCCGATTTCGTCGGCTTCGAGGCCGGCGACGAATTCCTCGTGGGCTACGGGCTCGACTGGGCTCACCGCTTTCGCGGCCTGCCGTACATCGGCGTGGTGGAGAAGACAGCTTAGCCATCGTTTCCGGTAAACGACATCAAACGGTCGGCCAAATCCCGCGTCCGGGATCAAACACCTAGTAGGTCTTCAACAGACGGTCGATGTAATCGAGTTCGTCCTTCGGCCGAAGCTGTTCGCCGGCACGGCGGCGCAGTTCGTCAAGGATTTCGCGGCTGCGCTGACGCTCAAGTTCGAGCGGAATCTTGTCGGTGCCGGTATCCACGGCATCGCCGTAGTTGCCGTCGGAACGGCCGAGCGGATCGCGATCCTCGCTCCGACGTTCGCGCTCCTCGATCTCGGCGAGGTCCTGACCGTTGCCCGGTCCGCGCTGGCGCATCTGTTCGGCCAGATCGCCCATTCCCTGCTGGAGGTTGTCGAGAGCACGCCGCTGCGAGCGCGTTGCGTCACGCGGATCGCCGCGCCGCAGTGATTCCTCGGCCTCGCGCATCGAACGTTCGGCCCGACCGAGCGATTCGGGCATCGGCATGCCGTTCTCGTCGAGGCGGTTCATGAGGTCGCCAAGCTGGCGCCGCAGACCTTCCTGCTGACCGCGCTGCTGTTCACCCCATTGACCGCCGCCCTGGCCAGGCTGGCCCTGCTGGCCCTGGCCCGGTTGACCTTGCTGACCCTGACGCCCCTGCTGGCCGCGTTGGCCCTGTTGACCCTGGCGGCCCTCGCGCTCGGACTCACCCAGAAGCTGGTTCTGGCGCCGCGACAGCCGGTCGAGCTGGTTCATCATCTCGCGGCCCTGCTGATTGCCCTGACCTTGCTCGCCGCGCTGCTGGCCGGGTTGGCGCTGCTGGCCGGGCTGGGCCATCATCGGCGTGGCGTTTTCCATCATCTTGCGCAGCTCTTCGAGCGCCCGCTTGGCGCCCTCGCGATCGCCGTTCTTGGCCATCTCGCGAATCTTGTCGAGCATCTTCTGAAGGTCGTCGCCGGTGATGGTGTTGTTGGGATCCATTTTTTCCGCCTGCTCCTGCATGCGGCGGCGTTCCTCGGGATCCTTCATCTTCTCGGCGAGTTCGCGCTGCCAGCGCGCCATCGCGTCATAGAGCTGCTGGATCAGGCGCTCGATCTCTTCGTCACCGGCCTGGCGCTGCACGGCGTCACGCAGTTCCTGCCGCGCCTGCTCGAGCGCCCGTTCGGCGTCGGACGTGGCGCCATTCTCCAGATGCATCGCAAGATCCCAGAGAAGCTTCTGCATCTCCGTGATGTTTTCCTTGTCGACGACGTTGGTCTTGTCGCCGTTCGGCGCCAGGCGCGCCGCGCCGACGCGAAGCCCAAGCTGCACCACCGGATCGTCGCGATAGCTTTCCGGCCGGATCTGGATCATGCGCATGCCATCGGCAACATCGACCTGGAAGCCCTTGGGATCGCGCGTCAACGCCTTGCGCAAGACGATCAGGGCGCGCGCCGTCGGGTCGTTGAACACCCGCTCGGGCAACAGAAAGGTCTCGACCGAACTGCGGCCCTTCTGGCCGATGGCATCCGACGCGAACAGCATCACCGTGGCCTTGAGTCCGGCCCACGGGTGGCTGGTGAGGTCGCGCACGAACGTGTCTGACACCTTCTTGGAGTTGCCCGCGACCGGCAGGTCGATGCGCAGCACCTCGGGCTCGGCGTCGTCACTCAAGGCATCATCGCCCAGAACACTGCCATGCAGGCGGATCTGGAGTTGAACGCCGGTTATGCCGAAATCGTCGCCGGCGATGTATTCGATCTTGGTCGACCATTTGTCGACGCCGATCGGGCGGGCGAACTCTATGGTCGGGGCAAGGTCGGGAATGACGTGCAGTTTCCAGCGTGCCTGCTCGTCGCCGCGGGCCTGCAGAGAGATCTGCTTGCCCTCGGTGATGACCTGCTCGACCTGATACTTGCCCTTGCCGACGGTGGCGAAATCGGTCGCCTTGCCGTCGATCGCGAGTTGCGGCGGCTTGCGACCGCGGACATCGTCGACGAAACCGGCGAGCTTGCTTCCGACAGGGACGCGCAAAAGCTTGTCGCGATCGTTGACGTCGAGATAAATCGGTGCCTTGCCCGTATAGGCCGGGGGGGCGATCCACAGATTGGCGACCACCGGCGGCGGCGGCGGAAAGGCCGGCGTGAAAGCCGCCTCCATGCGATCACTGCGCCAACCGCCGGCGCTGGTGACGGCCACGATCAAAAGCAGCACCGGCACCAGACGCAGCGCCCAGGTGTCGAGCGCGGCGAGCCCGGGGTGTGCGGCCTTGTTCTCCAGGCCGGCCAGACGCGCCGCCTCGCGGCGGCGGTGAGCGTCCCACAGGGCGGCGGCCATCGGATCGCCCTCGCCGGCGGCAAGATGGTCCTGTACCGCCACCAGTGGACGGTGGGGCACGCCGCTGTCGCGCTCGAGACGGCGGATCGCGGCTTCCCGTTCCGGCCAGGCAAACCGGCGCAGGCGCCACCAGCCCAACCCGCCCAGCGCGAGCGCCAGAACGGCCAGCAGACCTGTATGAACCCAAGGTTCGAGACCGGCGAAAAGGTCGAAATGGGCGGCGGCCACGAACAGGGCCGCGAACGCCAGCAGCGGCGCGAGCCGCGGCCAAAGCCCTTCCCACGCAAGCGCCGCCCACGCCACGGCGATCTTGCGCCGCAAGCCGGGCGCTTCGATCGTCGAGGTCTGGCTGGCGTCCATCGCTTCCCCTTGACTAGGCCTTCACCGGCTCCATCCAGGGCGGAAACCGCTCGGCCTGGAGCATCTCGTCGACCGTCGGTCTTGGCCGGGTAACCGCAAATCGCGTGCCATCGACCATCACTTCCGGCGCCAGCGGGCGGCTGTTGTAGCTCGACGCCATGACCGCCCCATAGGCTCCGGCCGAGCGTATCATGACGAGGTCTCCGGCAGCCAGCGGCGCCATATCACGGTTTTGTGCCAGGAAATCACCCGATTCGCAGATCGGTCCAACGATATCGCAGCGGATCGTGGCGGCATCGGGGCGTGGCTGATGAACCGGCAAAATATCGTGCCAGGCCTCGTAGAGCGTCGGCCGGATGAGGTCGTTCATCGCCGCGTCGACAATGATGAAAGTCTTCGCCGAGCCGGGCTTAACGAGGATCACCTCGCCCACCAGCACTCCCGCTTCGCCGACGAGACGCCGGCCCGGCTCGAAAGTCAGTTCGCAGCCTAGTCCCTTGGTCTCCCTGGCGACCACCGCCATGAAATCCGCGATCGATGGCAATTTCTCGTCCGAGTAAACAATCCCCAGGCCGCCGCCGAGGTCGAAACGGTCGATATGATGGCCGTCGGTGCGCAGCTGCCCGATCAGCTCGCGGACCCGCACGATGGCGGCGCGGTAGGGCTCGAGAGAGGTGAGCTGTGAGCCGATATGCATGGCCACGCCCGCGACCCTGAGGTTGGGCTGGCGGCCGGCCAGCGCAAAGGCCTCACGCGCGAGATCGATGTCGATGCCGAACTTGTTCTCCTTGCGTCCGGTCGTGATTTTGGCGTGCGTCCCGGCGTCAACATCGGGATTGACCCGAATGGTCACGACGGCCTTGGCGCCGACCTGGCCGGCGACGGCATTGAGCGTTTCGATCTCGGCCGAACTCTCGACATTGATCTGGCCGACTCCGGCCTGCAGGGCCTCCATCAATTCCGAAGCCTTCTTGCCGACCCCCGAGTAGACGATGTTGGCAGCCGGAATGCCGGCCGCGAGCGCACGGCGCATCTCGCCCACCGAGACGATGTCGGCTCCGGCACCCAGCTCGCCGAACAGACGGATGACGGCCAGGCTGCTGTTGGCCTTCATGGCATAGCAGACACCAACCTTGTGGGGGGCGTTCATGCCCTTGATGCCGTCGGCGAACTCCTTCCACGCCGCACGCAAGGCGCCGGCGGAGTAGCAGTAGAAGGGTGTGCCGACCTGAGCGGCGACCGAGGCTAGCGCCACGCCTTCGGCGTGCATCTCGCCGTTCCTGTAGGCAAAGAAGCTCATCGGCTGCGTCCCTTCGCGGCTCCGAGGAACCGCCGGCGCGCTTCCACGACGGAGCGCGCGACATTGGCGGGTGCGGTGCCGCCAAAGCTCTTGCGGGCGCCGACCGACGCTTCGACGGTGAGCACGCGGTAGACGCTGCGATCGATACTCGGTTCGATCGCCTGCATCTCGGCCAGCGACAGCTTGTCGAGATCGACGCCCTTGTCGGAGGCGACGCCGACCAGCCGGCCCGTCACGTGATGGGCCTGGCGAAACGGCAGGCCGACCTTGCGCACCAGCCAGTCGGCGAGGTCGGTGGCCACCGAATAGTCGGCCGAAGCCACGGCGCGCATGCGCTCGGGATTGGCCTTGAGGTCGCGCACCATGCCGGCCATCGCGGCAATGCCGAGCTCCAGCGAGTCGGCGGCGTCGAACAGCGGCTCCTTGTCTTCCTGCATGTCCTTGCCATAGGTGAGCGGCAGGCCCTTCAGGATGGTGCAGAGCGCCACGAAGGCGCCGACGATGCGACCGACCTTGGCGCGCGTCAGTTCGGCGGCGTCGGGGTTGCGCTTCTGCGGCATGATCGAGCTGCCGGTGGTGAAGGCATCCGACAGCGAGATGAAACGGAACGGCGCGGAGCACCAGATCACGATCTCCTCGGAGAGGCGCGACAGATGCACCGCCGTGGTCGAAGCGGCAGCAATGAACTCGATCACGTAGTCGCGGTCGGACACGGCATCGAGCGAATTGGCCATCGGCCGGTCGAAGCCCAGCGCCCTGGCCGTCTTGCGCGGATCGATTGGATGCGGCGAGCCCGCGAGCGCGGCGGCGCCAAGCGGCGATTCGTTCAGCCGCGCCCGGCAATCGGCGAAGCGGCTGCGGTCACGGCCGACCATTTCGACATAGGCCAGCAGATGATGGCCGAAGGTGATCGGCTGCGCCGTCTGCAGATGGGTGAAACCCGGCATGATCGTGGCCGAATACTGCTCGGCACGGTCGATGAGCGCGGCTTGCAGGTCGCGCAGCATGAACTCGAACCGGTCGATCGTATCGCGTACCCACAGCCGCACATCGAGCGCGATCTGGTCGTTGCGCGAACGCGCGGTATGCAGCCGTCCGCCGGCCGGTCCGATCAGTTCGGTCAGCCGCGCTTCGACATTGAAATGGATGTCCTCGAGCCTGGTCGAGAACTTGAACCTTGCGCTCTCGATCTCCTCGCGAACCTTCAGCAGCCCGCGCCGGATGGCGCGGCCGTCCTTGGCCGTGATGATGCCCTGCGCCACCAGCATATCGGCATGCGCCAGAGAGCCCGCGATGTCCTGCGCATAGAGCCGGCGGTCGAAACCGATGGAAGCGTTGATCCGCTCCATGATTTCCGCCGGTCCGAGCTTGTAACGGCCGCCCCACATCGTGTTGGAGCCGCTCTTGCGCGCTCGCGCAGCCGTGTTCTTTCGTGCCATGAATTCGTACCATCGATCCTGTAGGAACGCGGCTTATGGCATATCCTGCTCTCAATTTCCTCCCTGGCCGGAGGTACATTCTCTCGGGCGCCCTGGCGGCCGTGGCGTTGCCGGCAAGGGCCGCGGGCGAAATGAGCAGATTCAAGAAGGCCCAGACGCCAAAGCCCCTGCCCGACCTCGAATTCCAGGATGCCAACGACAAGCCGCTGCGCTTCGCCGATTTCCGCGGCAGGGCGCTGCTGATCAACTTCTGGGCGACCTGGTGTACGCCCTGCGTCAAGGAAATGCCGAGCCTCGACCGATTGCAGGCGATGTTCCCCAAGGACAAGTTTCTCGTCCTGCCGCTGTCGATCGATGGAGCGTCGCGGCCCAGAGTTGCGCCGTTCTACAAGGACCGGAAGCTGACTCACCTCGGCATCTATTTCGACAAGGGCCGCAAGGCCATGCAGGGGCTCGACGTGTCGCTGCTGCCGACATCGATCCTGGTCGATCCGGCCGGTCGCGAACTGGGCCGCCTGGAAGGCGATGCCGATTGGGACATGCCCGAAGGGGTGGCTCTCATGAAGGCGGCGATCGCCGGCCAAAGCTAGAAGACGCCCACCCTGGCGCCGACGCGCCCAACTGTCTGACGCGTCAGCCGCCGACTTCGCAATGCTTGCTCATTTCCTTGCAGATGCGAAGCACCGCCTGAACGACCAATGACGAGGTCAGACCTTCACCCGGACCGGCGTGGCCGGCGATCATGAGCTGGGACATGTCGTCGTTGAACGGCACGACGTTCAGCGTCGCCGTGCGATCGCCCTCGGCGATCTGCAGCCGCCGCTGGCCAGGGTCCTGCATCAGCAGGCGGACCGACGGCTACGGCCAGGGCAACCATCAACCGCTTCATGTTCCGAAACCGCTATCGAGTGGGAACCGGACGCTCGCCTGAATAGTCATAGAAGCCGCGCTTGACCTTGCGCCCGATCCACCCGGCCTCGACGTACTTCGTCAGCAGCGGGCACGGCCGGTACTTGGAATCGGCCAAGCCCTCGTGCAGCACCTGCATGACCGACAGGCAGGTATCGAGGCCAATGAAATCTGCCAGTTCGAGCGGGCCCATGGGATGGTTGGCGCCGAGCTTCATGCCGGTGTCGATCGCCTCGACGTTCGCCACGCCCTCGTAGAGAGCATAGACCGCCTCGTTGATCATCGGCAGCAGGATGCGGTTGACGATGAAGGCCGGGAAATCCTCGGCATTGACCGGCTTCTTCTCGAGCTTGACCACGACCTCCCGTACCGTGCGGAAGGTCTCTTCCTCCGTGGCGATGCCCCGGATCAGCTCGACCAGCCCCATCATCGGCACGGGGTTCATGAAATGCATGCCCATGAACTTGCCGGGCCGGTCGGTCACCGCCGCCAGGCGCGTCACGGAGATCGACGAGGTGTTGGTGGCAAGCAGGACGTTCGACGGCAGGTCGACGCAGACCTTCTTGAAGATTTCGCGCTTCACCGCCTCGTTTTCGGTCGCGGCCTCGACGATCAGATCGCAGTCGGCAAACGGCTTGTAATCGAGCGCCGTCGAAATGCGCTTGAGCGCCGCGTCCTTGTCTTCCGGCCGGATCATGCCGCGACCGATCTGCCGGTCCATGTTGCGGTTGATGGCATCGATGCCCTTGTCGATATGCGCCTGGTCGACATCGGCAAGACGGATGTCGAACCCCTTGAGCGCGCAGACGTGGGCGATACCGCTGCCCATCTGGCCGGCACCGATGATGCCGATGCGCTTGATCATGGTGGGTACCCCTGGGGTTGCTTTACTTCTTTTCGACCGCTGCTGTCAGTTCCGGAACGATCTGGAACAGATCGCCGACGATGCCATAGTCGGCCACCTGGAAGATCGGCGCTTCCTCGTCCTTGTTGATGGCAACGATGGTCTTGCTGTCCTTCATGCCGGCGAGATGCTGGATCGCACCGGAGATGCCGATGGCGATATAGAGGTCGGGCGCGACCACCTTGCCGGTCTGGCCGACCTGGTAGTCGTTCGGCACGTAGCCGGCATCGACGGCGGCGCGGCTGGCGCCGAGCCCTGCACCAAGCTTGTCCGCCAGCGTCTCGAGCATCTTGAAATTCTCGCCGCTGGCCAGGCCACGGCCGCCGGAAACGACGATCTTGGCGCTGGTAAGTTCGGGCCGCTCGCTCCTGGAAAGCTCGGCACCGACGAACGTCGACAGGCCCGCAGCGCTGGCAGCATCGGCTTTTTCGACCGCCGCCGAACCGCCTGTAGCGGCCGCCTTGAAGTTGGTCGGGCGGATCGTCACGATCTTGATCTTGTCGGCCGACTGCACCGTCGCCATGGCGTTGCCGGCATAGATCGGCCGCACGAAGGTGTCGGGCGAGACGACCTGGATGGCTTCGGAAACCTGCGCCACATCAAGCAGCGCGGCGACGCGCGGTGCGACGTTCTTGCCGACAGAGTCGGCGGCCATCACGACATGGCCGTAGGCCGGCGCCAGCTTGACGATGAGCGGTGCGATATCTTCGGCGAGCCAGTTGGCATAGGCCGCGTCCTCGACGTGAAGCACCTTGGCGACGCCCTGGAGCGCTGCAGCGGACTTCGCAGCCTCGTCGGCACCGCTGCCGGCGACCAGCACGTGCACGTCGGGATCCATCTGCGCCGCCGCCGTCACGGCGTTGGCGACATTGGCGCGAACAGTCTTGCCGTCATGTGCGGCAACCACGAGAACGGCCATTTCAGATCACTCCCGCTTCGTTGCGCAGCTTGTCGATCAGTTCCGCCACGGACTTCACCTTGATACCGGCCTTGCGCTTGGGCGGCTCCTCGACCTTGAGCGTCTTCAGGCGCGGTGCAATATCGACGCCCAGCGCGTCGGGCGCCAGAACCTCGATCGGCTTCTTCTTGGCCTTCATGATGTTGGGCAACGACGCATAGCGCGGCTCGTTGAGGCGCAGGTCGGTGGTGATCACCGCCGGCAGCTTGATCTTGATGTTCTCGAGACCGCCGTCGACCTCCCGCTTCACCTCGGCCGAACCGTCGGCGATGTTGAGCTTGTTGGCAAACGTACCCTGCGACCAACCGAGGAGCGCGGCCAGCATCTGGCCGGTCTGGTTGGAATCGTCGTCGATCGCCTGCTTGCCGACAATCACCAGACCGGGCTGTTCCTTGTCGACCACGGCCTTCAGGAGCTTGGCGACCGCCAGCGGTTGCAGTTCAGTATCGGTCTGGACAAGAACACCACGGTCGGCGCCCATCGCCAAGGCGGTCCGAATCGTTTCCTGGCATTGGGCAAGGCCGGCGGAAAAGACGATGACCTCGGTCGCGAGGCCCTTCTCCTTCATGCGGAGCGCCTCTTCCACGGCGATCTCGTCGAAGGGATTCATGGACATCTTGACGTTCGCCGTCTCGACACCCGTGTTGTCGGCCTTTACGCGGATCTTGACGTTGTAGTCGATGACCCGCTTGACCGCGACCAGCACTTTCATCGCGTTGCGCCTATTGGTGAGTTGCGGCCGGACCACCCGCCCGGCGAAGGGTTTTTCGTGTACGGGTCCTCAGGCGATCATGTCAAGACTATGTCGCGCTGCACAAAACCGCAGAGTGGAAGCATTTTCCTTGATCTTTCAACAACTTGAGGTGTCTAACGCCCACCCCCCGGCACCCACAGAACATCGGCCGCACCATTGTCGTTGAGCCGCCGCGCCAGCACGAACAAATGATCGGAGAGACGATTGATGTACTTGATCGCCTCAGGGTTGATCGCCTGTTCGACCGCGAGACGGGTCACGCAGCGTTCGGCGCGGCGCGCGATCGTACGGGCAAGATGCAGCCGGGCCGCGACCTCGCTGCCACCGGGCAGAATGAACGACTTGAGCGGTGCGAGTTCGGCGTTCATGGCGTCGATCTCCTTTTCCAGACGCTCGACCTGGCTTGGCACGATGCGCAGCGCGCCCTCGCCGCGCTTGGCCTGGCCCTCGGGCGTGCAAAGATCGGCGCCGAGGTCGAACAGATCGTTCTGGATGCGGCCGAGCATCGCGGCCGCTTCGCCAAAACGAGGATCGCCGAGAATGGCATGGGCGATGGCGCTGCGGGCAAGACCGATGACTGAATTGGTTTCGTCGACCGTCCCATAGGCCTCGACGCGGATATCGTGCTTGGCAACGCGCTCGCCACGGCCAAGAGAAGTCTGCCCGGCGTCGCCGCCGCGCGTGTAGATGCGGGTGAGATTGACCGCCATCGCTTCAGCCCCGGCTAGCCAGATACCACAGGATGATGAAGACGATCGTCAGGAACTGGAGACGCACGCGCCACCACATGAAGCGGTTGCTTCGCCTGGCACCGTCGACCGATCCGTCGACGTTGCGGCTCATGCTGATCAGGCCCGCGAACAGCATGCCGAGCGTGGCCAGCCCCGAAACGATCACCAGAACAAACAGGACCCCGGCGATATTCATCGTAGATCTCCCTCCGCCCCGTTCTATCTCCCATTATGACGGCCGGCACCAGCGCGAGCGGTGGCCCACGGCCGCGCCCCGCGCGTCGCTGCAACCCCGGTCGCCGCCCGGAAGATCGCTTCGGCCGCCTGCTCGCCCGACCACAGCGCTGCATGCACCGTGCCGTATTCCACCGGCTCGGTCGCCTCTCCGGCAAAGTACACGCGCCCGCCGAGCGGCCGCGCATGGGCGGCACCGTCATCCGGATCGCTGCCGACGCCGGGATAAGAATAACCGCCACGCGACCATGGATCGCTCAGCCAGCGCGGGAAGGCCATCGCTTCGGGTGCGGGAATGTCATCGCCGAACATGGCGCGCAACGAACGCATCGCCACGGCCGTGACTTCCTCGTCGCTCGCGGTGCGGTCGAGCCGGATGGCGGTGTCGCCATTGGCGAAGCTCAGAAGGATCGGCAGGCCGGTCTCTTGTTCATGGCTGACCCAGGTATTGAAGGTGCCGCGGCGGTCGGGCGCGTCCGGCAGGCGTCCGAACCATTTCGGTTGCTCGGGCCAGAAACGCCGTGGAAATCGCAGGTAGAGCTTGGCCAGGATGCCGCCGCCATAACCCAGCCGGTCGAGCGCGGCGCGTTGCGCTGCCGGCGGTGCCGGATCAACGAGCGGCAAACCGGCGCGCAGCAGGCCCGCGGGGACGGCGATCACCGCCCGGTCCGCCGCCAGGCTCTCGCCGCCCTGCAGGGCCACGGTCGCCCCTGAGCCAGTCCAGCCGACCCGCTCGACGGCCGCGCCGTAGCGGATGTCGAGACCAAGTGCTGCATCGGCGATCAGTGGCTGGAAGCCGCCCCTGGGTTGGGCGTTGCGATCGAGCCCCTCGGTCGGGAACCACTCCTCGGCCGACACCATGTCCCACGGCGCGCCCTGCACGCCTTCGCTCATCTCGATGAAAGTCGCCACCACCAGCCGGTCGATCTCCGGCAACCACCGGGCATGCAGCAGCGGCTCCACCGCCTGCTTCACCGAAACCGAACGCGGGCCCCAGACGCGAGCCATTGCCTTGCTCTTCCAGCTCGCCCACTCGATGGCGGCCTTGAAGGCCAGGCGCCCCATGATCGCGCGACGGCGCTGGCCCTCGCGTGTCGTCGCCGTGGCACGTCTGTCGATCAGCAGGCGCTCGCCTTGCGATTCGATGAGACCGATACCGAGCTTTTCGCACCACAGCGTCAGCGGATTGCCATCTACTCCGTGGACCCACGAGCCGCCGAGATCGAGCGGCGCGCCGAGGCGATCGTCGGTCCAGACGCGGCCGCCCGGCCGGTCCCGCGCTTCGAGGACGGTGACGACGAACCCCGAATCCTGCAGCAGGCGCGCCGCCACCAGTCCCGCCATGCCAGCGCCGACCACGACGATGCGCTCGGCCTTGCCCGATCCCATCGACCATGTTCCGGTCATCGTCCGACCAGAGCGGGCAGCTTGCGCATATCGTCGACCCATTCGCCGGCCGCCGTCTGCAACGCAGCAGCGTCGGCATACGGCGCGCCGATATAGGCAATCGTGCGCATCCCGGCCGCGCGGGCGGCTTCGATCCCCGGCAGGGAATCCTCGACCACCGTGCAGGCGAAGGGCGGCTCGTTCATGCGCAGTGCGGCGTACAGAAAGAGATCGGGGAACGGCTTTCCCCGCGGCACCTCCGAGGCGCTGAAGATACGCCCCTCGAAGCGGTTCCACAGGCCGGTGATGCCGAGCGTCACGCGCATCTTGTCGAGTCCGCCCGAACTCGCCACGCAAGTGGCCGCGCCGGCCGCTTCGATCGCATCGACGACGTCTGCGATGCCGCGCACGGGCTGGAGCGGTGAATCATGAAAGGCCTGCATCGTATCGGCCTGCAGGCGATCGACGAAGCCGTCCGGCAACCTGCGCCCCAACACGCCTTCGACGATCTCGACGCAGGACTTCATCGACCGTCCCATCAGGCGCCGCATCGTCTCCTCGACGCTCCAGTCGAGGCCTTCGCGCGCCAGCGCACAGGCAAAGCAGGTGTTCGACAGCGGCTCGCTGTCGACCAGCACGCCGTCGCAGTCGAAGATGACCAGCACGCGAAAATTCAGAAGGGCTTGTCGCCGGCCACGGTCACGCGATTGCCGCTGCGCGTATGGGGCCAATAGTCCCACATCGCACGGTGCTGGACGCAACGATTGTCCCAGAAGGCGATCGAATTCTCACGCCAGCGGAAGCGGCACTGGAACAACGGATTCTCCAGGTGTTCGTAGAGATAGCGCAGGATGCCGTCGCTCTCGTCGCGCGGCACGCCGACCAGACCACGCGTGAAGCCGCGGTTTACGTAGAGTGCTTTCCGACCCGTCACCGGGTGCGTGCGCACGACCGGATGTTCGGCCCGCGGATACTGCGGCTTGTCAGCCACGCCGTGGTTTGCATAGAGGCCGCGATAGACCTGTTCGCCGTCGTGGATCGCCGTCATGCCCTCGAGATAGGCCTTCAAGCGATCCGACAGCGCCTCGTAGGCGGCGTACATGCTGGCGAACAGCGTATCGCCGCCCTTGGGCGGACAGGTCTTGATATACAGGATGCTGCCCATCGGCGGCTCGAGATCGCAGCTGACATCGGTGTGCCAGCCCTCGCCGTTGGCGCGCGGTGAGTCCTTGTCGGCATGGATGATCATCAACTCGGGTTTGCCCGGCTCCGACGGTGCCGCCGGATGAACATGCAGGTTGCCGAACAGGCGGCCGAAGGCCAGGTGCTGGTCGGCCGTGATGTGCTGATCGCGGAAGAAGATGACGAGGTTTTCCGCCAGCGCGCGGTGAAGTTCGTCCTGCTGGCGGTTGGAGAGCGGCTGGGCGAGGTCGATACCGGCGATTTCCGCGCCCACGATCGGCGTCAGCCTATCGACGGTGATGGTCTCGTACGGTGCGCTTTCGTCGGCGACGGCGCGATAGCGAGGGCCAGCATTGCCGCGCAGCGATCCTTCCATGGCTCACCTTCCTCCGAATTTTCCCGCCGACTATAGCTTGGAACGATCGCCAGGGGAAAACACAACCGACACTCGAGGTCTTTGCTTCCCAACCGGCGCGGAACCGGCGCAACTCGACTGTCATCAAACAAGGGGGGGAATTCGATCGCGGCCGGTGTAGACTCGCACCATGCCAATCTATCTCGACATCTCCCATCCAAACCGCATGGTGGTCGCGGTCATCCAGGGCGCGGTAACCGTCGACGACATCATCGGTGCGGCGCAGCAGTTCGTCGCAACCGGCGCCTGGCCGTACCGCAAGATCATCGATGTCTCGATCGGCGTTTCGACTGTCGACGCTACGGCTCTGGAAGCGCTGGCGACACTGGCGCGATCGAATGCCAAGGATATGCCCCGCGGCCCGACCGCGTTCGTGGTCGATCCGGCGCGCAGCGACATCGTCGAGCAATTCGCCAAAATGACCGAAGGCGACCGGCCGGTGAAAACCTTCAAGAGCATCCACGCCGCCCGGAAATGGCTCGACGAAAACACCCGGCGTTAGGAAGATCTTTCGGGCTTCGTCCCTAGTTCCGGCCCTCGAGCAGCCCGCGGCACACGACCTGCGCCTGGATCTCGGCCGCACCCTCGAAGATGTTGAGGATGCGGGCGTCGCACAGCACGCGACTGATGGGATATTCCATCGCATAGCCGTTGCCGCCGTGGATCTGCAGCGCATTGTCGGCGTTGCTCCAGGCGACGCGCGCGGCCAGCAACTTGGCCATGCCGGCCTCGATGTCGCAGCGGCGGTCCTGGTCCTTTTCACGCGCCGCAAAGTAGGTGAGCTGGCGGGCGATCATGGTCTCGACCGCCATCCAGGCGATCTTGCCGGCGACACGCGGGAAGGCATAGAGCGGCTTGCCGAACTGGATGCGGTCCTTGGCGTAGCGCAGGCCGAGTTCGAGCGCATTCTGCGCCACCCCGACGGCACGCGCCGCGGTCTGGATACGCGCGCTCTCGAAGGTCGCCATGAGCTGTTTGAAACCCTGGCCCTCCTTGCCGCCCAGCAGGTTGGCCGCCGGCACCTCGAAACCGTCGAAGCCGATCTCGTATTCCTTCATGCCGCGGTAGCCCAGCACGCGGATCTCGCCGCCGCTCATGCCCTCGGCGGGGAACGGATCGGCCTCGTCGCCCCGGGGTTTCTCGGCCAGGAACATCGACAGGCCCTTGTAGCCGGGCTTCGACGCATCACTGCGCGCCAGCAAGGTCATGATATCGGCGCGGGCGGCGTGGGTGATCCAGGTCTTGTTGCCGTTGATCCTGTAGGTGTCGCCCTCGAGCACGGCGCGGGTGCGCAGGCTCGCGAGGTCGGAGCCGGTGTTGGGTTCGGTGAACACCGCCGTCGGCAAAATCTCGCCCGAGGCGATGCGCGAAAGATATCGCTTCTTCTGGTCCTCGGTGCCGCCGGCGCGGATCAGTTCGGCCGCGATCTCGGAGCGCGTGCCGAGCGAGCCCACGCCGATATAGCCGCGCGACAGTTCCTCGGTGACCACGCACATCGCGAGCTTGCCCATGCCGAGGCCGCCCCACTCCTCCGGCACGGTAAGGCCAAAGACGCCGAGCTCGGCCATCTGCTGCACCACCGGCAGCGGGATCAGCTCGTCGCGCAGGTGCCAGCCGTGGGCATGCGGCCCGACTTCGGCGTCGACGAAGCGGCGAAACTGGCGGCGCACTTCCTCCAGCGCCGCGTCGCCAAGGGCGAGCGCACCGAAGTCGCCGGTATCGAGGCCGTCGGCGATCAGTTCGGCGATGCGCAACCTCGCGGTCGACGTGTTGGCCGCGATCAACTTGCGGACGGCAGGCGTATCGAGCGCCTCTGCGTCGGCGCCGAGGTCGGCCGGCCGTACAATCTCGACCTGGCTCATGGCGATGCCGCCCTGGAGCTGGGTGAGATACTCGCCGAGAGCCACCTGAAGGATGAGCTGCTCGAGTTCGCCCGCCGCACTTGCCTCGGCCCAGCGCCGCATCTGACGAATTGCAGAGACGTAGGTCGCGATCCAGGCAAAACCGTGGGCGGCAAACTGTTCGCGCTCCAGCAGCTCCGGATCGACCTTGCCCTTGGGCGCAATCAGCTTGCGGACCGCTTCGCGCGCCGCCGCCTCGTAGCGGTCGGCAGCAGTCTCGGCCTCGGCGGCGAGGCCGAGCAGGTTTTCAACGACCATCAGCCGGTCAATCCTCGAGCGCGTCTTCGAGAGTGCGCAGGCCGGGCCGCTTGGACGAGACCAGCACGGCCATGTTTCCGGGCTTGTGCTTGTTCTTCCACATCTTGGTGTGGGCCTTGGGAATATCGGCCCAGTCGAAGACCTCGCTCATGCAGGGATCGATGCGACGCTCGATCACCAGCTGATTGGCCTGGCTCGCCTGCAGCAGGTTGGCGAAGTGGCTGCCCTGGATGCGCTTCTGGCGCATCCACACGAAGCGCGCGTCCATGGTGAGGTTGTAGCCGGTCGTGCCGGCGCAGAACACCACCATGCCGCCGCGCTTCACGATGTTGCACGACACCGGGAAGGTCTGCTCGCCGGGATGCTCGAACACGAAGTCGACGTCGTTGCCCTTGCCGGTGTGCTCCCAGATGGCGGCACCGAACTTGCGCACCTTCTTCATGTATTCCGCGTAGCCCTTCTGATCGTCGACGTCGGGGAGCTGGCCCCAGCAGTCGAAGTCGTTGCGGTTGATGACACCCTTGGCGCCGAGCGACATCACGAAATCCGTCTTCGAGGGATCGGAGATGACACCAATGGCGTTGGCGCCGGCCGTCGCGATGAGCTGCACCGCCATCGAACCGATGCCGCCGGCTGCGCCCCACACCAGCACCTTGTGCCCGGGCCGCAGGATGTGCGGGCGATGGCCGAACAGCATGCGATAGGCGGTGGCCAGCGTCAGCGTGTAGCAGGCGCTCTCCTCCCAGGTGAGATGCTGCGGCCGCTTCATGAGCTGGCGCGCCTGCACCCGGCAAAACTGGGAGAAGGAACCGTCGGGCGTTTCGTAACCCCAGATGCGTTGGCTGGTCGAAAACATCGGGTCGCCGCCGTTGCACTGCTCGTCGTCGCCATCGTCCTGGTTGCAGTGGACCACGACCTCGTCGCCGACCTTCCAGCGCTTCACCTTGGCGCCGATCGCCCAGACGATGCCCGAGGCATCGGAGCCGGCGATGTGGAACGGTTGCTTGTGGACGTCGAACGGCGAAATCGGCAGGCCGAGGCCCGCCCAGACGCCGTTGTAATTGACACCGGCCGCCATCACGAGGACCAGCACTTCGTCTTCGCCGATGGTGTGCGTGGGCACGACCTCGAGCTGCATGGACTGCTCGGGCGGACCGTGGCGATCACGCCGGATCACCCAAGCGTACATGTTCTTCGGCACGTGGCCGAGCGGCGGAATTTCACCGACCTCGTAGAGTTCTTTCTGCGGCTGGTTGGCCGTCGGGTGCGGGCGGGCCGCGAAAGCGACAACTGACATGGCAAAGCCTCCTGCGATGCAGCGAAACTATTGCTGCAACAGCGAGAGTGCAATGCACAAAATACGAATCGGAACGAATGACGCAGGGGGAAAACAATAAAATTACCCGCCGCCGGCGGAAATTCCATATTGTGGGGTATATTTCGCATGAATCCGGCTCGGCGTTCGGTGTTGCGTGCCCGCTTCGGATCGCTATTGTCCGGCGCGGTAGGGTTTTGTGAGGTACACGCCGATGACTATCCGTTCGATCAAGTGGACTGCGAGCTTTTCCACATTTGCAGCGGTGCTGGCGGTAGGCATCGGTCTGCCCGAGCGGCAGGCTACGGCACAGATACAGGCGGTGCCGCGCGAGGGCGTATCGTTCAACGACACCGTGACTGCCCGCGTAACGGTCGAGACGATTGACCCCGACACCCGTACCGTCGCCTTCACCCTCCCCACCGGCCGGTTGCTGCTCCTGCCGGTCGCCGCAGGCGTACCGAACCTCGCCGCCATTGACGACGGTTCCCTGGCCAACGTGACCTATACTGAAGTCGTGACCATGCTGAACCTGCGCCAGAAAGGTCCGGGTTCGCGGGAAGCGCGCCAGGACCAGATGAGCCCCAAGCCAAATCAGCTCGATATCGAAACCGGACGGTTCACGCTCACCGTGGTCGCTGTCGATCTGGCGAACAACACGGTTTCGGTGATCGACGGTCGCGGTGGCGCTGTTCGCACCTATTCCGCGACCTCGATCGCCAAGCAGGACATGCTGAAGAAGATCAAGGTCGGCGACGTGGTAATCGGCATGACGACTCCGCTGATGATCACCGCGATCGCCGCAGCCCGCTAGAGTCTTTCGGGCTGGATCAGAATCGCTTTCCTCCCCCGTCAGCGGGTCGGCGCTATGTCCGCCAGTGGCCATAGCGGCGTCGGAAAGACCCTAGCCGATTTCGACGTCTTCCCAGAAGCCCATCCAGTGATCGACCGGTTTCATCTTGGGCTGCGGTTCCTCGTAGGACCACGCTGCGCGTTTGCTGGCTGCCACTCCGTCGGTGACATCGTAAAATTGCACACCGTGGGGGCATTCGAGGTCACTGGCGCTCTTGGGTGCCATCCGCAGCAAATCCATGCGAACTGAATCGCGCGGAAAGTAGCGATAGCCGCCGACCTCGAGAGTTCGGTCGCTCTCCGCGATCACCTGACCGTGCCAGACTGCCTTCATGCCGCCCGCTCCTAAGCCGCCAACCGCGGCTTGAACTGAGGATCCGTCGCCCTGAACTCGGGAACTTCGAAAAAGTAGACGCAGATCTGCGCAAGGAACAAGTCCTCCGCAGTCACATTATCACCAACGAGATTGCGATCGTCCGTGAAATGCCAACGAAGACCGAGGATACCGATCTCCGCCATCGGCTCTCTCCTGGATCAGTACTGGTCGTGGCGGCGTACCCAGGCCATCGGCCAGGGCAAACCACTTTCATCGCGGCCCTTCGATGTCAGGTCGAGCATCTGGTAGGTGCCGTTGATGGCGTCGAGACCGCGCCCATAGGTCGAATAGGTGCGATAGATCGCGCCATCGTCACCGCGCCGGAACGCACTGAAGCCCGGAGCCTCCTCGCCACCGAACTTGACGGTGCCGAAATTGTAGTTGGGGTCGTCGCCCTTCTCCGGCGGGAACGACACGGCGAAATCGAAATTGAAATCGCTGGCGGCCGACGATACCCAGCGGAAGCTCCAGTCCATGCGCTTCCGATAGGCCTCGATCCTGTCCAGGGGTGCCCGCGAAACCGCGACGAGTGCCGTATCGCGATGGGCGAGATGGACGTCGACGCCGTTGTAATTGTCGGCCCAGAAGGAACAGCTCGGGCAGCCCTCCTTCCAGTCGGGACCGAGCATGAAGTGATAGACGACGAGCTGGCTCATACCGCCGAAGAGGTCAGCCAGGGCAAGCCGGCCTTCGCGTCCATCGAAGGAATAGGCCTTGTCGATTCGCACCCACGGCAACTCGCGCCGCTCGCGCGCCAGGTCTTCGCGGGCCTTGGTGAAGGCCTTCTCCTTCACGAGAAAGGCCTTGCGGGCGAGGAGCCACTCCTCGTGGGAAACGATGCGTGAGATGGTCATGCTGCCCTCCTGAGAAAAGCCGCGAGCTTGTCGAACGAGCCGGTCCAGCCGGCATTGTGGTCGTCCATGCCGGGCGTGTCGGCAAACGGCCCATGGATCAGGGTCAACTCGGTCTTGTCGCCCACCGCGCGCAACTCGATGCGCACCGTCGTCTCGTGACCACGCGGCCTGGCAAAGTCGCCATCGGCATGATGCGCCCAGGTGAAGACCAGACGCTCGGGCCGCTTGACCTCGACATACTTGCCTGACGAAGCGAAGACCCGACCGCTGTCGTGGCGGGCGCCGACGCGCCAAGCGCCGCCCGGCTGCACGTCGATCTCGCAGACCGTTATCTCCACACCGGGCGGGCACATCCACTGGACGAAATGATCCTGTTTCGCCCAGGCGTCGAACACGCGCTCGCGCGTGGCGTCGAAGGTGCGCGTGATGCGAAGCGCGTTGGCATCAAGGCTTGTGTCGGGCACGGCTCTTTCCTTTCGTGGTTTCGGGTGCGGTGCGCTTGAGGAAGTCGTCCAGCCGGTCGAGCTGGTTCTCCCAGAACTGCCGGTAAAACTCGATCCAGTCGGCGGCCGCCCGCATTCCCTCACCGCGAAGCTCACAACGCCGCCACTGCGCTTCAGTGTGCCGCTCGATCAGACCTGCCTCTGTCAGCACTTTCAGATGCCGCGACACCGCGGGCAGCGATATGTCGAACGGCTCGGCGATGTCGCCAACGGTGGCCGCTCCCGCGGCAAGGCGCGCCAGGATGGCGCGGCGGGTGGGGTCGGCCAGGGCCGCGAAGGTTTGGGATAGCTGATCCATATTTAACTATTATGTTAAATACAAATCAGACCGTCAAGCCATTACCCGCCGCGTCATCGCAATTGCAGGATATCCGGGCGATACCTATGAAAGCGCGCCGACCGGGCAGGCATGGAGTTGAGTGAATGGAAGCGATCTATCGCGTCAAAGGTGCCACCGCCGAGACCAGCGCGTCCGCAGGCGGTCCATGGGACGCCAGACTGCAACATGGCGCCGCCCCTTCGTCATTGATCTGCTGGGCGGTGGAGAGGTTGCCGTCGCCCGTCCCGATGCGCGTGGCCCGGCTCACCGTCGACCTGATGCGACCGGTGCCGGTAGCGCCGCTCGCCGTCGAGACCGAGGTTGTCCGCGAAGGCCGCAAGATCCAGCTCGTCTCGGTACGCCTGCTGGCAGATGGCGTGGAGGTCGTACGCGCGAGCGCACTACGCATCCGCACCGATCCCCGCGAGGTGCCGGCGATCGCCAGCGGACCGGCGGTCGAGCTTCCGTTTCCGGACCTCTGCAGCCCACCCGACTTCTTCGCCACCGAAACGCCGTTTCTCAAGGGGATCGAGATGCGCCTGGCGAAGGGTAGTTTCCGCGTCCCGGGGCCGGCCGCCGTCTGGTATCAGGCGACGCGGCCGATCGTCGCCGAGAGCGCGATCTCGCCGCTGATGCGCGCCGCCATCGCCGCCGATTTCTGCAACGGCACGTCGTCGGTGTTCAGCATGAGCGACTGGACGTTCATCAATGCCGACCTCACTGTCAGCCTCGGCCGCGAGCCCGTCGGCGAGTGGATACTGCTCGACGCCGAAACCTGGGTCGGGCCGGACTCTGTCGGCATCGCCGCCGCACGCCTGGCCGATATCAAAGGTTATTTCGGCCGCGCCGTGCAGAGCGTCATCTTCGAGAAGCGTTGAGGGAGCCCGCCATGTTGATCGTTCTTGCAGATGCCCGCTTCGACCCGGCACAGGCCGAGCAGGTCCGCACCGTCGCACGGCCGATGATCGAGGCGTCGCGTGCCGAACCCGGCTGCGCCGGCTACGACTACGCCTTCGACCTGCTCGAACCCGACCTGATGCGGGTGCGCGAATGGTGGAAGGACGAGCAGGCGCTGAAAGATCATTTCGCCACGCCGCACATGGCGGCATTCCTGAAGGCGCTGCGCGACCTCCGGCCCAAGTCCGTCATGGTGAAGTGCTACGAACTCGGGCCTGAGCGAAAGATGCCCAACACGTGATCCGTATCATCGTGCGGCGAAGCCGAAGGATCCTTCGCTTCGCTCAGGATGACAAGATCACCCCCTCTTCCAGGTCGTGCCCTTCGGTCCGTCCTCAAGGATCACGCCCTTGGCCTTGAGATCGTCGCGAATGCGGTCGGACTCCTTGAAATCCCTGGCCTTGCGCGCGGCCTGACGGGCGGTGATCGCGGTCTCGATATCGGCCTCGCTCGGTCCCGATGAATTGGCCGGCGTCCAGCGGAACCAGGCTTCGGCATCGTGCTGCAGGAGACCCAGCGCGTTCGCGCCGGCGCGCAGTTCGGCCGGATCGGCGAGTTGATGGATGGCGCCGATTGCCATGGGTGTGTTGAGATCGTCGTTCAGGGCGTCTTCGACAGATCGCGGCACGGCGTCGGCAGGCCGTACCTCCCTGCCGCGCAGTGCGCCGTACCAGCGGTCGAGTGTCGCCTTGGCCTGTATCAACCCCTCATGGGTGAAATCGAGCGGCTGGCGATAGTGCGCCGACAGCAACAGCAGGCGGATCGCCTCGCCGGGAAACTGGTCGAGCAGTTCGTGCACGGTGAAGAAATTGCCCAGCGACTTGCTCATCTTCTCGCCGGAGATGTTGAGGAAACCGTTGTGCATCCAGTAAGTCGCCATGAAGGGATGACCGAACGCACTGCGGCTCTGCGCGATCTCGTTCTCGTGGTGCGGGAAGATGAGGTCGAGGCCGCCGGCGTGGATGTCGAAGGTCTCGCCGAGGTGCTTGGCGCTCATCGCCGAGCATTCGATGTGCCAGCCCGGGCGGCCACGGCTCCACGGACTCTTCCAGCCCGGCTGGGCCTCGGTCGAGGGCTTCCACAGCACGAAGTCGGCCGGGTCCTTCTTGTAGGGCGCAACCTCGACACGCGCACCGGCGATCAGCTCGTCGCGCGAGCGCCGCGACAGGCGGCCGTAGTCGTCCATGCTGGGCACGCTGAACAGCACATGACCGTCGGCGGCATAGGCATGACCGTTGTCGACCAGGCGCTGGATCATGCCGATCATCTCGGCGACGTACTGCGTCGCGCGCGGCTCGACGTCGGGCGCCAGCGCCCCCAGCCGGCGCATGTCGCTCCGGTAGGCATCGGCGGTGCGGTCGGTCAGCGCTTCGATACTTTCGCCATTGTCGGCCGCCCGCACGATGATGCGATCGTCGATGTCGGTGATGTTGCGCACGTAGGTGACGCGCAGATAGTGGCGCTTCAGCAGCCGGTAGAGCGTGTCGAACACCACGACGGGACGGGCATTGCCGATATGCACGTAGTCGTAAACCGTCGGGCCGCAGACATAGAGGCGCACGTGCCCCGCGTCGAGCGGTGCGAACGCTTCCTTCTCGCGCGACAGCGTGTTGTAGATGACGAGGGACATGGTCCCCTTCTCCCCGATCAAACGTATACGAAATCCGGACGCCCTGGCTGGGCGGGGGATTTACTTACATCGCGCGCTATATGCGCCGGGGAACGGAAGGAGCGACATTTTTTCAGTTTATCCGAAGCGTTCTTGTCGTGCAAATGGCCGCCAATGGAAGCGTTTTTCACCTCGACCGCCGTCGTTGCCGTGGCCGAGATCGGCGACAAGACTCAACTTCTAGCCCTGGTGCTGGCGGCACGTTATCGCAAACCGGTGCCGATCATCCTCGGCATCCTGATCGCCACCCTGGCCAACCATGCGTTGGCCGCCTGGGCAGGCGCCGCCGTCGCCGGCTGGGTCGGTGCAGAAACGATGCGCTGGATCCTGGTCGCGGCGTTCCTTGGCATGGCGGCGTGGTGCCTGATCCCCGACAAGGCCGATGAGGGTCCGCAGACCGCGCGCCGGGCCGGCGCTTTTCTTGCCACGCTGGTCGCCTTCTTCATCGTCGAGATCGGCGACAAGACCCAGATCGCCACCGTGGCGCTGGCCGCCCGGTTCAATTCGCTGATCCTGGTCACCGCTGGCACGACACTCGGCATGATGCTGGCCAACGCACCGGTGGTGCTGTTCGGCGACGCCATCGCCAAGCGATTGCCGCTCAAGGTCGTGCGCCTGATCGCTGCAAGCCTGTTCGCGGCACTGGGGATCGCCGCGATCTTTATGCCCTCTGGCCCCTGAGGCGCGCCTCGGCCTTCGCCCGCCCGATCAGCGGCAACAGCTTCGCCATCTCCGGGCCGGTCTCGCGCGCGGTGAGCGCAAGCCTGAGCGGATGGAACAGCGCGCGGCCCTTGCGGCCCAGCGTCGACGTAAATGCTTTCCATGTCGTGTCGTCCCATGGCTCCGGCGGCAGCTTGGTCGCGGCGTCGGTCAGAAAAGTAGCGTCTTCGATCGCGGGTTCGATCGGGCCGCGCACGACGTCGGCCCAACCCGCGGCATCGGCGAGCGTCACCAGGTTGCCGCGCACCGCGAGCCAGAAGGCCTCGCCCGGATCTTGTGCGAGGCGTGCGCGTACGGCTTCGTAGGGCAGGATATGCAGGGTCCGCGCGTTCAACTGCGCCAGTTCCTCCTCCGAGAAGCGCGCGGCGGCGCGTCCAACGCGGGCGAAATCGATCGTCTCCACAAGCGTGTCGAGCGCGGCCACCGGCTCCACCGGATCGGCCGTGCCGAGCCGCGCCAGAAGCGCGCAAACGGCGAGCGCCTCGATGCTGCGTTCCCGGAGATCGGCGACCGCCAGGGAACCTGCGCGCTTGCTCAGGCCGCCGCCCGTCGCGTCGACCAGCAACGGCAGATGCGCGAAGACCGGCGCATTGGCACCCAGCGCCTGGAACATCTGGATCTGCGCGCCTGAATTCGTGACGTGATCCTCGCCGCGGATCACATGCGTGATACCGAAGGCGATATCGTCGACCACCGACGTGAAGCTGTAGAGATAGGTGCCGTCGTCGCGGACCAGCACCGGATCGCTCTGGCTTGCCTCATCGATGTGCTGCGGCCCGCGCACCAGATCGTCCCAGCGCACTTCTTCCGACGCGAGCTTGAAGCGCCAGTACGGCCGGCGGCCCTCGCTTTCAAGACGCGTACGATCGGCATCCGACAACTTGAGCGCGGCGCGGTCGTAGACCGGCGGCCGCCCCTGCGCGAGCAGGCGCTTGCGCCGGAAGTCGAGTTCCTGAGGTGTCTCGTAGCAGGGATAGAGGCGTCCGGTGGCTATGAGCGCTTCGCGCGCCGCGTCGTAGTGTCCGATTCGGTCGGACTGTCTTTCCTTGCGAGCCCAGTCGAGGCCGAGCCACAGGAGATCGCGCTCGATCGCCACCTCGAACTCCGACTTGCTGCGGCTTCGGTCGGTGTCGTCCAGGCGCAGAATGAACGTGCCGCCGTGGCGTTTGGTAAACAGCCAATTGAACAGCGCAGCACGAATGTTGCCGACATGCAGCAAGCCTGTGGGGCTCGGCGCAAAGCGGACAATTGGAGCGATCATGGGAGCCGACTTGTGACGAGAGGCCGTTGGCGGGTCAAGCCGGCTCCGTCGGCGTCTCCGCGCCCGATGTCCTTGGATCCCGGAAGGAGGTCGACGAAGCGCGCCTTGCGGCCACCGACATCAGGATCGATCAGCCGAAATTCTCAGCGATAACCCGGCGGCGGCGCGACGTTGCCCGACGTCGGCGAGATCGGTGCCTGCTGAGGCATGGTCGCCGGTGTCGGCAGCGTCGAGTTCATGATGCTGCCGGGGCCACTGCCCGCGCCTCCGCCGCTGGGCGTCGCGACGCTGCCCGGTGCCGTCTCGCCGCTCGCACTGATCCAGTACCCGGCCACCGCATTGGACTTGTCGCCGGCCGTCTTCGCCTGGACATCGACCATGCCGATCCGCTGGCCGCGCTTGTTGATCCGGTAGCCTTCGGCATCGAGTTGATAGCCTTCGTTGTCGACACGCACCCCGTCCGCTTCGGTCCGGAACGAGGCGGGCGGCGTCACTTCTGTGTAAAGGGGCTTGGGCAAGGGATCACAGGCGGCAAGCGCCAGCCCCCCCAGCATCGTGGCAAACAGCATTTTCGTAGCCATTGGCTTCCCCAATATTCACGCCACCGCCGGAAAATGATGCTTCCATCAAGGCTGGCGAAATTCCGGAGCCATCATAGCGGAAATCATGCGCCCCCCGAAAGGCCCGCGCGACCGTCGACGCGAGCACATTCGTCACCCAAAACCCGCGGGAAACGCCGGATCGGCAGGCTGGCAGGCCCCCCTACGACTTCTTGTCCACGCTGGTCTGAATTTCCTGATAGGATTCCTTCATCCTATCCTGCACGATCTTGAAGGCCTCGGTGCTCGACTTCTGCACCAGCTCGGCGATGTCGCGGGTGTTGGCCATCACCGCCTCCATCGCCTTCTTGGCGAACTCGGCCTGCTTGGCCATCGCGTCCTGCGGACTGCCTCCCGGCTTATAGGCCTGCGCCACCTCGGCCATGTCCTTCATGGCCGCCTCGAAAATCTCGCGCTGCTTGGTGGCAACCGCGCTGGCGCCGCCCGTCATCGCCTGCCACGACTTGGTCATGGCCTCGAGGTTTTTCTGGTGGCTCTCCATGAGTTTCGCCATGTCGAAAGCTGGGACCTTGAATTGCTCACCGAGGCTTTTGAACATGTCGGTGAAGTTCTTTGCTGGGTCGGCCATGCGAACCTCCTTCGGTCAGAGGTACAGCTTCAACCCCTGCTCAAGGGCGTGCAAGGCCAATCCGGCCAGCCCGCCGATCATGGCACCGTTGAAGCGGATATATTGCAGGTCGCGACCGACCGTGAGTTCGATGCGGCCGATCAGCATGTCGATATCCCAGGATTTGACCTGATCGGCGATGAAGCGGCCGACACCGTTCTTCTGGCTCTCCACGAAGTCAGCCAGCACCCGTACCATGCCACGGTTGATTTCAGCGCGAATCTCGGGATCGCGCGCGAGTTGGCTGCCGATATCTACCAGCATGGCTTCGAGCTGCCGGCGGATCTGGCTGTCGGGTGCGACGGCATCCTTCTCCAGAAATGAGCGCAAGCTCTCCCAGGCACCCTCAGCCACGGCCGCGACCTCAGGCCGCGCCAGCAGGTCGCGCTTGACCTCTTCGGCCCGGCGCGCGAACGCGTCCGAGCCGCGCAGGCGCACAATGAAGTTCGTCACAAAACCGTCGAACTCGCGGCGCAGCGGGTGATGCGGGTCGACCCGCGCTTCCTGGATGAAGGCCCCGCTCGACGCCACGATCTTGCGCAGCAGATAGGCATCGGCGCGGTAGAGATTGAACAGTGCCGGCAGCTCGTTGCGGATCTTCTCACGCAGCGCCGCCAGCGCCTGCTCGTTGGCCAGCACCTTTTCGAGCGCACCCAGAAGCTCGTCGAGCAGGCGCTGATGCCGGCCCTTCTCGGTGACGGCGCTCAGCAAGCCCGCGGCGAGCGGCGCGAGCTCGATGCGCTCGAGCTCGGCCATGATGCGCCTGCCCATAAAGCCCTTGAGGCCGGACTGGTCGATGGCGGCCAGGGTCTGTGGCAGCAGTCGCAGGACAAAGCGCGCAAGCGCTGCGCTATGTTCGCGATCGGCCAGCCACTCCGCCACCAGGCCGGCGAAATCGACCTCGCGCAGCCTTGCCTCGACCGGTTCGGGGGCGAGGAAATTGCGCTCGATGAACTCACCCAGCGTATCGGCGATGCGCAGGTGGTTGCGCGGGATGATGGCAGTGTGGGGGATCGGCAGCCCCAGCGGGCGCCGGAACAACGCCACGACGGCATACCAATCGGCGAGGCCGCCAATCATCGCCGCCGCCGCAAAGGCCGCAACGTAGCCCCACGCCGCGTGCGCCGACTCGAAGTGCCGTGCGACGCCGAATACAGCCGCCATGACGACAAGCAGGGATGTCGCCGCAAGCTTGATACGGCGGAGGTCGCGGGCGCGCTCGGCGTCGCGGGCGGGTTGTTCGCTCAATCGTCAAGCACCCGGATGCAGCGGTTTATCGGCCATTCGCCGTTGGACCTCTCGCGATCGACGGCAGGATGCCGTTCCAGGTTGGCGTGCGGAAGCCGTCAGCGCTCGCCGATCGGCCGGTAGCGGAACTCGCGCGCGGCACGGGCACGGCCGGACGATGCCGAACCCGGCCCCTTGTTGAGGCGCGCGAACATGGCGGCAAATGCGATGTCATCGGCATCGAGCGGAGGGAACGCATCGCGCGTCCGCACGGGATCGGCCCCACGGGCCAGCAGCGCACCGACGACGCGGACACGGATGGCCGTATCCTTGAACAGCATTTCGCCGGCCGGCCCACCGGTATCGCTCTCGATGCGCCGGCGACCGCGGACGAAGACCCGCATACGTTCGATTGCCTCGCGTTCGGCGGCGCCGACATCCAGCGTCACCATGCCTTTGGACATCAGGTCGCCCTTGCGGACCCAGCCCTCGGCACCCGGCCACCCCTCGGCCAGCATCCGTGACAGTGCGTTGCGGTCCTTGGGGCCGAGATAGACCGGCAGCAGGCGGAACAGGCGAAGATAGATCACGCCACGCGCGCTGATTGTCACGTGCGACTTGTCGTCGAGTTCGACGCGGAAGAGGTCGAGGTAGATCTCGTTGCGCACCGTCTTGCCGGGAAGATCGGCGATCGCCGCCGCCTCCTTGATCGAGAAGGTCTCGGCCTCCAGCCCGTGCGGCAAGCGCCGCGGACGTTGCGTCTGGGTCTTTTTTCTTGCCATCATTCGCCACGCTTTCCGCTCAGCAACATTAGGCGCCGCCAAATCTGTCGTATAGTCATTCGGCACATTCTCTTGGGGAGGAATCGATGAAGGTCGGATACATCGGCGTCGGCAACATGGGTGGTCCCATGTGCCGCAACATTATCAAGAAGAGCAATCACGCCGTGACCGTGTTCGACCTGAACCCGGCGGCCGTCAAGACCTGCACCGACCTCGGCGCCACGGCGGCCAAGTCGGTGGCGGAGGCGACCAAGGGCGCCGATATCGTCATGACGTCGCTGCCGATGCCGCGCGACGTCGAGGCGGTAACGCTGGGCGACAACGGCATTCTCGCCAACATCGGCAAGGGCCAGACCTACATCGACCTCAGCACCAATGCGCCTTCGATGGTGAAGAAGATCGGGGCCGCCATGGCCGCCAAGGGCATCGCCATGCTCGACGCCCCGGTGAGCGGCGGCGTCGTCGGCGCCGAGGCCGCCACCATCGCCATCATGGTCGGCGGCGACAAGAAGGTATTCGACGACGCCCTGCCGGTGCTGCAATCGTTCAGCGCCAACGTGATCCACATGGGCGAACTCGGCACCGGCACCGTGGCCAAGCTGGTGAACAACATGATGTCGTTCTGCAATATGGCAGCGGCAGCCGAGGGGCTGATGCTGGGCGTCACCGCCGGCCTCGACCCGGAGAAGCTGATCCAGGTGATCTCCAACGCCAGCGGCAATTCCAACGCCTTCAGGATGTTCTCGCAGCGCGCGCTGAAGGGCGAGTTCTCGCCGCCGTCCTTTGCGCTCAACCTCGCCCACAAGGACCTGCATCTGGCGATGGAACTCGCCGACGAGCTGGACGTGCCGCTGCCGCAGGGCTCCGCCACGCACAATTTGCAACGCATGGCGCGCAGCATGGGCTTCGGTGCCGACGACAGTGCGTCGATCCTGCGGGTCTACGAGAAGGTCCTGGGGCGGACGATCAAGCCATGACGGCGGCGGGCGCCCGGTTCGCGCGCCGGGCGTTCGTCACTGCCCTGCTCGGCCTGCCGCTCGCCAGCGCCGCCCGCGCGCAGCCGGCGACGGACATCTGGGCTGCCCTCCGCGGCGGCGGCCACTTTGCCCTCATCCGCCACGCGCTGGCGCCGGGAAACAACGATCCACCGGGCTTTCGTCTCGACGATTGCTTGACCCAACGCATCCTCTCGGCCGAAGGCCGCGCGCAGGCCGTCCGCATCGGCGACCTGTTCCGCCGCAACGGCATCGCCCAGGCCCGCGTCCTGTCGAGCCAGTGGTGCCGCTGCACCGAGACGGCGACCCTGCTCGGACTGGGCGCGGTGACGCCGCAGCCTTTGCTCAATTCGTTCGTGCGCGACCGCGAGCGCGGACTCCAGCAGACCCAGGCGCTGCGGATATGGCTCGGCCAGCAGGACCTCGCGCAACCGATGGTGCTGGTCACGCACCAGGTCGTGATCACCGCCTTGAGCGAAGTCTTTCCCGGCAGCGGCGAGATCGTGGTCATGCGCCGCCTGCCGGATGGCGGCCTCTCGGTCACGGGCCGCCTCGACACGGCTTAGAGCGCGCCGCCTCATTGCGCGACGCGTGTGCGGAAAAGCAGGTCAGGCCAAATGGCGGGCGATCAATGCCGCCACCCGATCCGGGTGGGTAGCGGCCACGTCGTGGTTGCCGCCCGGCACAATCTCAAGTCGGGCGTTGGGCAGGCGTGCAGCGAGATGTTGGCCGACCGCCACCGGACTGATCGGGTCGGAATCGCCCCAGATCAGCAGAGTCGGCGCCGCGATACCCTCGACCGGCAGGCTCGCGGACGACCTGGCCGCCGTGATCCAGCCGGCGGCCTGCGGAAACGAGTGGCGGTAGTCGGGCCGCCAGTCAGCGGCGCCGAGCCCGGCCATGTCGACGCCGCCGGAAGTCACCGACAGCACCAGCCGGCGCACCATCTGCGGCCGTTCGAGCGCGATGCGCGCCGCGATCACCCCACCCATCGATTGCGCCACCAGGTCGACCGGCCGGTCGATCCGTGCGGCAACCAGTTGCACGAGATCGTCGATGCCGTTGATCGCAGGATCGTGCGGCTGATGGCCAAGGCCCGGCCAGCTGAAATAGTGCTTTGGCCAGTCCGCGGGCAACAGTGACCCGACCGGCTTCCAGAACTCCGGCGAAGCGCCGGCGCCAGGGAGAAAGAGGATGTCCGGCATCGCTAGGCGCTGAGCCTCGCCATGAAATCCGGCAGCTTGCGGCCGATCGACAGCAGATACCGGCCCATGGCGCCCGCCACCTGGCGGACCGGCGGACGGGCGCCCATGCGCTCGCGCCATTTCTGCAGCCGGGGATGGGCCTCGCCCATCGGCGCGCCCATGCGGTCACCGAAGAGTTGCGCCATGTAGAAGGCGATGTCGGCGTAGCTGTAATCGCCGGCCAACCACTCGCGGCTGCCCAGGGTGCGTTCCATCTCGTCGTAGAAGCGGGCGGCACCATCATGCGCGCCGGCCGCCTCGGGATTGCCCATCAGGCGGACGATGTGCGGGAAATAGACCTCGTCGGATTTGTGCTCCAGCAGGCGCGCCCGGGCGCGCTCCCTGATATCGGCGGGCCATAGCGGCGGCTCGGGCTTCAAGGTCTCGAGGTATTCGAAGATCTGGGTCGAATCGAAGAGCTCGAGATCGCCCTCGACCAGCACCGGCACCTGGCGCTTGGGATTGATGCGCGACACCTCGGGGTGCTTGGGCTCGTAAAGCGTCTTCATCTCGAACGGCACCATCACCAGCTCGAAATCGAGCCCCTTCTCGCGGGCGGCGATTTCCACTTTGGCGCCGAACATGCTGAGTGGACCGGAGAAAAGCTTCATGTCCTGCACGTCCTCAACCGGACTTCTGCGGCGCTTCATAGTCGCCGACGTAGCTGAGGTGCGTCACCAGCCCGCTGCCCGGCCGCCACTGGTGCAGCGCAACCCCCGGCGGTTCCATCCGCATCGAAAGCTTCGCGCCCGCCCGCAGATCGAGCGTCACCTGATGGGCAGTGCTGGGGGCGATCGAGGCCAGGGTGCCGGCCCAGCGCATCTGGATCGGGCGATGGATATGGCCGCAGACCACGCGCTCGACATTGGGATGGCGCCGGACAAGCGCCGCGAGCCGCTCGCCGCCTGCGGTCAGGCGCATCCCGTCCATCCTCTCGATACCGACGTCGAACGGCGGATGATGCATGAACAGCAGGGTTGGGCCGTCCTGCTCGGCCAGACGCGCCTCCAGCCAGTCGAGCCGCACGTCGCACAGTTCACCGTGGTTCCTGGCCTCGACCAGCGTGTCGAGCGCGATCAGCCGCACCGGCATTCCCTCGACCGTGTATTGCAGGAAGCCCTCGCCCGGCAGGTAGCCATGGTCGGGGAACGCCCCGCGCAGCGCGTCGCGGAGATCGTGATTGCCCGGGATCAGATAGACCGGCATGGCGAGCGCCGACAGCACGCGCCGGAGATTGGCGTATTGCGCCGGCAGGCCGTTTTCGACCAGATCGCCGGTCGCCAGCACGATATCGGGCCGGGGGTCGAGCGCGTTCAGATGCGCCACCGCGCGTTCGAGGAAACCCGTGGTGTCAACCCGGCCATGGAGCAGCTCGCCCTCGCCCTTCAGGTGCATGTCGGAAATCTGGGCGATCAGCATGGACGGTCCTCCCCGGCGCGCAGCGGCAGCACCGACAGTCCCGGCGCCACGTCACTGATAGCATCAAAGAACAGGGCGAAGTGACGCGCAATCAGCCGCTGCAGCTCGGGCCCCGGCCGGTCGTCGCTGTCCGAAACGGTCATCTCCATCCCGGCCGTCGTCTGGACCCACAGCACCGGGTTGGCCGGCGCCTCGGCGAAGCCCTCGAACCCCAGCAGGCCGAAGGCCACGGCCTCGCGCCTGCGGGCATGCCGCGCCAGCGCGTTGTCGCGGCCGGGATCGCACAGCGCGAACGCCAGCCGGGCGGTGGTGCCGTCCGGCAGCATCACCGCGTATTCGCGCGTCGCCAGACGGCCGATGTCGTCGTTCATGGTTCACCTCAGGCCCGATCGAGAAAAGTGCCCGACCGCCCTTCTGTCACACCCCAAGGTGTCACACCAAGTTGAGACAAATGTTGTGACACAGGTTGAGCGCCCACCTG
>CALDNT010000096.1 GCA_937915145.1 uncultured Reyranella sp. | reverse complement strand
GCATCGATTGCCCATAGCGAGGTCACATGAGTCCCGAAGGCAGGAATTTCGCTGACGGTCAAACCGTCGATGTCTTGGTCGTCGACGACGACCCTGACGTTGCCGTGGAACTGGTCGGGTATCTCACCAGGGCGGGCTTGACGTGCAAGTCTGCCGGGGACGCGTGGGCGGCACTCAAGCTGATGGCCGACGGGTTGCGTCCCGATGTCATCGTCACCGACCTTCGCATGCCGGAGCTGAATGGCATGGAGTTCGTCGAGCGGCTGGGGCAGTTGGGCGGTGCCGACCGTCTGGAGATTATTTTTGCCAGCGGCGCCGCCGGCTTCGACGATGCAGTTGCGGCGATCCGGCTGGGTGCGCGCGACATGTTGACCAAACCGGTCAACGGCCAAGCGCTGGTTCGCGCTGTCAAGTCGGCGCAGATTGCCTGGCAGCACCGCCATTCGGCGAAATTGGCGGAGACGGCTTCGGCTGCTGCCGAACTGGCGCCCGGGAAAAGGCCCGATTCTGCGGAACGGCGGCGGGGGGTACTCAAGGAGCTGAGAGCTGTCCGCGGCGTTCGCAGCAAGTATTTCCCGGCTGACCTCTTTTCCGATCCGTGCTGGGAAATGCTTCTCGACCTTTTTGACGCCCGCCTCGCCGGCGTCGAGGTAACCGTCACAAGCCTCGGCGCGGCTTCGGGCGTGCCCCTGACAACGGCACTGCGGCGCATGGAGGCGCTCCAGGAACATGGCCTGATCGATCGCAACGAAGATGGAGACGACAAGCGGCGAACCATCATCCGCCTGACGGAGGCGGGCGTGGAGGCGGGCGAGCGCTTTTTCGAGAACTTTCTGTCGCGCCGGGGGGGCTGAGCTCCGGCGGGCCCGACTATTCGATCCGAACTGGAGGGAAATGCGGTAGCGCTGCAGATTCCCAAGGCATACTCAGGTGTATGTCCGATCTCTCCTCGAACGCGGGCGCCCACAAGGAGGCCCCCTGCGACGTCCTCATCATCGAGGATGACGCCATGCTGGCGGCCGAACTCTCCGAGTTCCTCGCCCGTTCCGGGTTGGTTGTTCGCACTCTGAGTGCGGGATCTGAAGCCATCCACCGCGTCGGCGCCATGAAGCCTCGTCTTGCCCTGATCGACTTCAATCTGCCGGATCTCGACGGCGGCAAGGTGGCCGAAAGGATCAGCCGCCTGTCCCCTGCCACTGGCATGATTCTGATGTCTGGCCGCATCGAGCAGCTGCCCGAGGTCGCCCTCATGGAGATGGGGGTCTATGCCTTCCTGAACAAACCGGTGTCTCTCAGCTTGCTGCGCTCGTCGGTCCGCAAGGTTCTGCAGGAGACAGCCAAGAGCGGCGCACCGCCGGTGGCAGGACACAAGCAGCCGGGCTTTTTCCGCTCGCTGTTCAATGGCTAGGACGGGCAGGCGGCCTCCCCCTGACCTGCGATCCCTGAACGACGGGGCGATGCGTCGCGACGCTGCCCTCCTCGGCCGGCACCGGTCGGCTTGACGTCAAGAAGGGCAAATTTCATGTCCTCGGTTACTCCTGCTCCCCCGCGTTCGTTGCCAACCTCGATCATCGGTAAGGCCGCCGCTGTCCTCGGCACCTTCCTCCGACAAGTGAGAGTTGCGCTGGGAATCAGAGGGGTCGTGTGGGCGAGCGCCGCCGGCATCGTCGGCGTGGTGAGTTGTCTGGTGGCTTTTGCCGTGATCGCGTCGGCGATCAACACGACGAACATCGCCGGCGAGGTCTACGAAGCCGATCAGACTTCAGAGATCGCGGCAGAGTACCGCTTACTGGTGCGACGCCTGCAACCGGCGCGTTTCAGTGCCGCTGGGGTTGAGGGCCGTCGAATGGCTCTGGCGAGTTGGCGGGAGTTCAACAGTCAGCTCACGGCCGCCTGCGCAGACGGCTACCGGCCTTCCGCGACGGCTGATCTGTTGTCGTCGATCTGCGCCGGGCTCCCGGCATTCCGCAGCCTGGTCCAGGCGGAACTCGATGCCTACGAACCACCGGCGCGTCCGATGATTCCCGAGGTCGAAGAGGCAATGCGCCAAATGGGGCGCGCCCTTCACGAACTGAATGCAGCCGCAAATTTGAGTGTGAGAGATTTCGCCACCGATATGGCCGGGCAGTACCGGACGGCGATCCTTGTTCTGACCATAAGCACAGCCGGCTTTGCCGGTGCCGGGTTAATGATGATCATCCTGGTCGGTCGCGGCTCGATGAGGCACTACGATCAGTGGCGCGACGCCTCGGCGGCCGCCGCCTCGGCCGCCGAGGCGCGGGATCTGCTCACCGAGACCATCGAGGCGCTGCCGGCGGGGATGGTTCTCTACGATGCCCAGGACCGGCTCATGATGTTCAATTCGCTGGCCGCGTCGGTGACGCCGTCGCTGAAGCGGCCAGGTATCGTCGGGTCGTCTTATACAGACCTCGCGGCCGAAAACGGCCGGGAACGTGAGGCGGCGGGACTGGGCTCGGCCGAGGCGTGGATCGTCGAGCAGTTGGCGCGGTTCCGCAGCAAGGGACGGCGCGGGCTGCGGCAGTTGCCCGATGGGCGGTGGTTCGAAATGTACGAACACGCGACGCCGTCCGGGCGCACTGTCGGTCTCAGGGTCGATGTGACGGAGCGCCAGACCCGCGAACTGGAGATTGCCCAAGCCCGCGATGCGTATCATATCCTGGTCGATTCGTTGTCGGATGTGGTTTTCGCGGTCGACACAAAGGGCAAGTTCACGTTCGCCGGCGGCGGCGTCGCCAAGCTGTTCGGCATGCCGGCGACGCAATTGGTCGGGACGCGCTTCAAGGAATATATGGACCCTGCCGATTGGGCTCGCCTGCGCGATGTCGGGGCGGAGGCGCTGGCATCGCCGGACTCCGATATTGGTCATATCGAATTCCCGTTGACGGGAGCCGGCGGCGGACGCCGGCATGTCGAGTTGAAGTTCCGAAAGACACTGCATTCCGCTGATCCCAATGTGGCGCTCTCCGGCGTCATCCAGGACGTAGAGGAACGCGCGGTGCTGGCGCAGCGGCTTGATGAAGAGATGAAGCTCCTGCGCTCCATCGTCGAGGCCGGTGGCGCGCTGATCGTCATGGTCAACCGGGATCTCCGCATCGTCGTGGTGAACCGCGAGTTCGCGGCGCTCACGGGCGTCGGCGAGTTCGATGCGGTCGGCCGCCTGCTGACCGACGTGGTCCCCTGTCCGCTCGATGCGGCCGTGCTGGCCGGCTGGCTCGATCCGTCCACGGACCTTCAAGACCACAAGCCGGTGCAGTACTCCAACGCCCTTACCGATCCGTCGGGGCGGCGGATGATTCTCAGCGTGACGGCGACCCCTGTTCACGATGAATCGGGGATGACATGCAACATCGTGTTCGTCGGCGTCGACGATACGGCGCGGCGGGACACCGAACTGGAGCTGTTCGATGCCAACCGGCTGAAAGGAATCGGCGAGATGGCGGCGACCATGGCCCATGAGGTCAACCAGCCGCTCCAGGTGATCCATATCGCCGCCGAAGTGGCCGCCGAGGAGATCGCCGAGGCCGAGTCGAGCGGCGCGGCGCTTGACCTTGCCTTTGTCCAGGGCAAGCTCGAGCGCATCGTGACGCAGGTCGAACGCGCAAGCCGCCTCGTCAAGGGACTGCGCGCCCACGCGCGCAACACACTTGCCGACGCTGCCGCTGAATTCGATGTTGGCATCGCGGTGCGCGGCGCCGTCGATCTCACCGATCACCTGGTCCAGCAGGCCGGCGCCACGCTTGCGGTTGCCGTGCCGATCGCACTGCCGCCGGTCCTCGGCCACGTCACCCGGTTGGAGCAGGTCTTGATCAACCTGATCAACAATGCCCGCGATGCCCTGGAGGAGGCGGAAGCCGAGAATCGGGAGAAACTGATCACGGTTCTTGCCGAGATGACGGAGCAAGACGGCCGCGAGTTCGTGCGGATTGTCGTCGAGGACACAGGGAAAGGCATTGCCGACGATGCTTTTGCGAACCTGTTCATGCCCTTCATGACGACCAAGGAACGTGGCAAGGGCACTGGCCTCGGCCTGCCGCTGTGCCGGCGGATCGTCGAGGAAATGGGCGGCACCATTGCCGCTGCGAACCGGCCGGGTGGCGGTGCCCGGTTCGAGGTTCAGCTACCCGTCGTGTCGAAGCTCGCTGTGCTGGCCTGAACAGGCGGCCGGTCATGGGCGCGGGTTGATCACATCTTCACGGTCGAAGAGGAACAGCCGACGTGAGTTCTCCGGCGGTGAGAGGAGGGGATGGGACAGGCCTTTGGGACCTTGGAGGGCGACGTCGAACCGATCCGGATCGTTGGGCGAGAGGCTGACGTAGCAGGCGGTTTCGAACTTGCCGGCGTGGTTCCGGCCCACTTTGAACGTCGGACCGACGATGTTGGGAAGGCCGACACCGGCGGCACGAAGATCGTCGTACAGTTGATCGACGGCTTCGTCGACGCGCATGACCGCGGCCGAAGCGAGCTGACTGGCGAGCGCGCCCTTGGCTTTGAATGGCTGCATGTTGGCCTGGAGGCGCTCCAGCAATCGCCGCCTTACCTGCTGTGCGGGGATGGCGATGACCTCCAGTGGCGTTTTTGATTCGAGCCAGCCGGTCGAGTGGCTGCACACGTTGCGGGCCTGGACATCCAAGGTGGCGGTGGGACGTTTGAGCCCGATCGGACAGACGCGGAGCGACAGAAAATCGCCGACGGTCGCGATGTACGTGTAATCTTCTACCGGCCGCCCCACGATGCTGGCGATGAATTTGGTGCTCATCCCGACTTCGCCGGCATAGCCCACGAGCATCGCGGTGCCGCCCCTGGCGTCGTTGAAGCCCTGGAGCCGGCTCGCGACGGGGTCGTCTGCGGTCACTTCCCGCAAGCCGCTGCGCTTGAGGGAGAAATTGTGAAATCCGACCTTGCCTCCAATCTCCAGATTGCAGTTCTGTGAAGATGGCGACTGCACGTTGCCGACGGCGCCGCCGAGGAAGGCCAGTGCGCAGGCAGACAGGCAGAAGTCGCCCTTCCGGACGACGGCGACGACGTTGAACTTCTTGAGGGCAAGCCCGATCTGGAAACCTTCGCTCAAATCTCCACCCTTGCTGCTCAGCTCGATGGTGGTCGTCGGTCTGCCGGAGGGGGTGCGAGTTGCAGGTCCCAGCCGCATGAGCGCCTCGCGCAACCTGTCGGCGTCGCCTGGTTCGAGCATGCCGGTCAGGCGAAGTTTATGCGTGACGACCGGCGGCGCGGATTTCGAGCCCGAGGTCGTCTTTGTGTCGACTGAAATGATCGCGGCGTGGGCGCCCGGAGCAGGCAACCAGGGAACGACAGCGGCGAAGGCTCCGAGGATTGATCGCCGTAGTGGTGCGGTGTGCAAGTTCGGAGACATTTCAACCTCGGTGGAAGTTCAATCGACGCCATGTTTCGTTCTCGCGCGGACTATGGTCCGACAAGTATTGAGGAGTCCGTCCGAATGCGTCCGCCGCGGAGCGACGCGCGCCGCCAAATCTCCACATCGGAGGGAATTGCATCGGAATTGGAACTGTCGTCGGGCGGCGGAGCGCCGATCGCTGGTTGGGTGTGGCATCAGCGTATCAGGCGGGCGGTGGTGAGATCGGTTCCGGAGGCAGCTTGGATCCTTCAACCCATTGGAGTCACTGGATGAACAGCTGCACATTCGCGGCGCATCCTGAGGCGCTATCCGGCTCCGAGGCGCTGCCTTCCGTCACGGGATCGCGCGCGTCGATCGTTGTTGTCTCGCGGTCTCGACTGCCAGGCTGGTATGCAAATGGATCAATCGTCCGGCGTCGTGCCATGTCCCGACGATCAACGTCCGGTTGCCGGTTCACTTTCCACAAGCCGTATCTCCGAACAGCGGCAGATCGTGGCGGGTCCGGCTGGCGCGATGAAGTCGGACCAGATCGCATTGTGGTGTTCAATGATCTTTTCTTCCGGCAGATGAGGCCTGTCCGATGTGGTGTGGCCGTCGAGCGGAACGATGGTCGGGTAGCTGCGCGCCAGGGCACTGCGCACTGTCGTGTCGACGCAATAATCCGTGGCCGACCCGGTGACGATCAGCCGTTCGATCGCGTGCGAACGCAGAAATTCATCGAGCCCAGTGCCGAGAAAGGCGTCGCACGACCGCTTCCTGATGGTGGTGTCGCCTTTGCGGACCGTCAGGTCGGTCAGCAACCTCCATCCCGGCAGGTCGGGGTGGTGCGGGTCGCCCGGTGGTCCATCATGCTGAATGAAGATGACAAGGCCATTCGCCCGACGCACTGCGTCAGCCAGGATGTTCAGTCGGTCAACCAGCCCGCTGGCGTCGAGTTTCGGAGCCTGGTCGGTGAACGAGCCTTGCTGCATGTCGATAACGAGCAGTGCGTGTTTCATTCCGTGGCCTGTCCCGCGAAGGTCCTTGTTCGGCATCGAGAGATATGGGTCCTGTCGATCATCGGGGTTCTGCCGTCAACCGTCAGGTAAGCGCTGCGGCGACGCGGTCGAACTCGCCATCGTTGGCGGGTATTCCAAACCGAAGCCAGTGCGGTTCGCGGGTGAACCGACGAACGTGAATGCCCTGCCGTGCCAGTCGGTCGCCCAAATCCACCGCGTCGCGGTGGTGGGTCAGGCAGAACAGCGACGTGCCGCCCAGGATTTCAAATCCCGCCTGGACAAGAAGACTGTCGAGCTTCCGCCGATCGGCTGCAAGGCGGGTCGTCGCGACTTGCAACCAGTCCGAGTCACCAAGCGCCTGGCGGCCAATCTCCAGTGCGGGGCCCGATACCGCCCATGGACCGAGTTCGCCGCGAATCCGGGCGGCGAGGGGTTTCGCTGCGATGGCGAAGCCCAGCCGGATCCCGGCCAGACCGTAAACCTTGCCGAACGAGCGCAGGACGACGGTGTTGCTCGGCAGGATGCCGGCGAGGCTTGCCGCTGGCGGCAACAGGTCGGCGAAGGCCTCGTCGACAACGAGGAGGCCTTCTTCACGGTGGAGTGCGGCCGGTGGCAGATGCAGGCCGGTGGGATTGTTCGGGTTGACGACAACGACGACGTCGGCGCCGGCGGCCCGATCGAGGCCGGAGACAACGTTGACGTCGTGCCCCTGTCGGGTCCAGCAGGCTTCGTGTTCCTCGTAGGTCGGACCCACGATGGCGACGCGGGACTTTGGAACCAGTCGCGGCAGGAGCTGGATCAGGGACTGCGTGCCCGGTGCCGGCACGATCGTCGCGAGGTCGCGCACGCCATATCGCGTGGCGGCGGCCTCGAGCAGAGCCTGTTCCTGGTGCCGGGTCGGC
>CALDNT010000095.1 GCA_937915145.1 uncultured Reyranella sp. | reverse complement strand
GTCGTTGGCATTGGCCACATAGTCAGCGCCGCCATAGTGCACAGCGCGCACGGGGCCGTTGGAGCGCATGCCGACGGGCGGAAAGCGGCACGCGGCCACCGCCATGGCGGCTTCCTTGGCATTGTTCACCAGTGGCACGATGATGCCATAGGCGCCGAGGTCCAGAGCCTTCATGATGGCCGCCGGCTCGTTCCAGGCGACCCGCACGACCGGCACCGTGTCGGTCTGCGAGATCGCCTGCAGCATTGGTCCCACATCCTTCATTTCTGACGTGCCGTGTTGCAAGTCGACGCACAGGGCATCAAATCCCTGGCGCGCCATGACCTCGGCGGTGAGTCCATGGGACACCGAGAGCCAGCCGAGCGACACCCATTGCCCGGCACGCCACTTCTGCTTGATCTTGTTCTGTCGCATGGTCGTACCTCTCGCCTGGTGCATCTATCTCACGAACGGATGGGTCCCTATCAAACTCAAGCGGCGCCTTGAATCAAGGGCCGGCAAGGGCGGCAAGGCGATTCAGTTCTGATCCCTTTCGGCGGTATTTCGGATGGCGATGGGACCCGACGGCGGTTCTGCTTTCGTGGCTACGCGCGTCCGATGGCTCCCGTTTGCACATCGACACCTGCCCTCCGTGGTGCCGGCGCCCTCACGGGCGCGGCATTAGAGACGCGGCGGCTTCGGTAGGCTGCTGAGGCTGAAAGTACCCTGCCTGGTCAACACCCAAGCGACCTGGTTTGTTTGCACGCGGTGGGCAAGGTGTGCATTGTTTGCGAGGATTGTGACGGGGGCAGAAGAGAGTTGTTGCGGGAGGCAATGGCGCAAGGAAAGGACTTGAAATCCAACGGTCTCCTGGGCGGACGGAGGGCTGCGCGGGCATAATTTGCGCCTCGGCGTACGAGAGCTTCGGCCGATCTTTCTTCTGGGACGTCAGAATGCGGTTCTCGGCTGCCAGATACTCGCAGCAGATGGGCTGGGACGAGACAGGCACCGTTGCGCGTCTCCGCCGAGTGCGTGCTGAGCGATTGCAGCCCGCACTCAACCGGCGTGGCGGCCGAGTGGTGATGCTCACGGGCGACGGCGCGTTGCTTGAGGCGTCACTACTTGGTCGCCAATTGCCGCCCATCGAGTGTAAAGGGCACTTAACCAAATGAGTTTCGATGGGTCCGCGTAGAAGCCGATATTTCCGAGTGCCGACCTTCGGCCCGTTCCTGCTGATAGCCCTTCCGGGGTTCTTCCTTCCGGGCCCTTCCTTGGCGCACGAGCAGTGGATCCTGACGCCTGAGCAAATGCTGGAGTGGGGCGCCAAACCCCTGCCCGAACTGTTCACCACCTGGTCGGCCGGCAACGTCATCCCGATTCTCGCCTTCTTGGCCTTTCTCGCTGGCTGGATCCGGCTCGGTTTCACCGGCGCGCGCGAGCTGTTCCCCGACCTGCAAGTGCGGCTGGCCTCCTACGGCGACTTGGTCGCGCCGATCCTGCGGTTCTGCCTGGCCTGGCTGCTGCTGTCGTCCGGGCTTGGCGCGGAACCGCGTGTCGGGGTGCCGCCCTTTAGCATGCCGACTATGTTCGCGCCCGACCTGCTGCTGCACGAACTACCATCCGCCTGGGCTTGGCTGCAGGTCGCCGAGATCGTCACGGCGTTCGCCTTGCTGATCGGGCTCTACGTCCGCTTCTTCGCTGCCGTTCTCATTTTCCTGGCAGTTCTCGGCATCGGCCTGTTCGGGACCGCGACGCTGCCCTATGTCGGCGCCTTGATCGGCGCATCTGTCTACCTCTTGCTGCAGGGGCCAGGGCGCTACGTCGTACCGCTGCCCGTGGCACCGTCGCTCGGCCCCGTGCAGGCATGGCTCGCCGCCCAGCCGCGTCAGCGCGCCCAAGCCATCTTGCGCATCCTGACAGGTGCGACAGTGCTCTACATGGGCATCTCCTACAAAGTGCTGCACCCCAACCTGATGATTGGCATCATCGAGACCTACCATCTCCCGATCCTGTCCAAAGCTCCCGAAACCTTCACACTGATCATGATGCTGGTCGAAGTCTCGGCCGGGCTCCTGATTATCGCCGGTATCCTCCTGCGGCCGTTGGCCGTCGTGCTGATGCTGGCTTTCTTATTCTTCGCCAGCCTGCTGCCCGAGAGCTACATGGCGCACGCATTGTTCTATGGCGTCGTCCTCTCGTTGCTGTTCAACGGAGCGGGGCAGTGGCGCGTGCCAGAAGCGCGGGACAGGGCTGCCCACATCGTCATTGCCGGTGGCGGCCTCTCGGCCATCAGTGCCGGCATGCGCCTCGAGAAACTCGTCGGCCCGTACACGCGAGTGAGTATCACCTTGGTGCACGATGCCTCGAACCTGTTGTTCCATCCCCTGCTGCCTGAGGTAGTTGGCGGCATCATGCAGCCGGGTGACGTGATCAATCCCATCCGCCGCATACTGCCACAATGCCGAGTCGTCAGTGGGCGCCTCGAAGCGGTGGAGGCCGGCGCCCATCGGATCATCGTGAGGCGACGACAGGGGACCCTTCTGACTCTGCACTACGACCAGCTGATCCTGGCGCCGTTCCTCCAGCCCAATCTCGATTTCGCGCCGGGTATCATGGCGCATGCTTGCAACATCGACTCGGTCGGTGACGCGCTGCACATTCGCGAGCGCATCGTCCACCTAATCGAGGATGCCGAACTCGCCGACGACCCGGCCGAGCGAGCCCGGCTGCTGACCATCGCCGTGATCGGCTCAGGCCAACGCGCCTGCGCCACAGCCGTCGAGGTCGCCGCCTGGCTGCGCACCGCGGCAGCATCCTACCCAGTACTGGAGGAGAATGGCTGGCAGGTCTGGCAATACGAGGACACCGATACGCCTTACAGCGACTTTGAGGCATTGATCCACGCACGTCGCAATCGAGAATTGGTAAAGGCGGGGGTCCGACTTGGCCACAGCGATCGGGTGGCGAGCCTCACTGACCGCGCCCTCCTGCTTTCGAGCGGCGAGCGGCGGCCGCTAGGGCTGGTGATTAACGCGTCTTTCCGCCAGCCGTCCGTACAGGTGGACGGGGGGAATGTCCGCTGGCCCCCAAGTATCGATGGTAACTTGTCCCTGACTGGATATCCAGACATCTGGGTACCGACAACCGACGAGGCAGATCGGCACCGCTTCCTCACCCTGGCGGATCTGGCGGCGCAAGGACGTGCCGCTGGCCACAATGCATGGGCGCGGTCGCAAGGCTACTCCCCGCGTCACCATCGGCTACGCCGACGACTACTGAAACCGTACAATATGGGCCGGCGGTCGCTCTACGGCGTTGGCGGATGGCTGCTTTCCGGGATGCCGGCGTGGCTGCTCTCACGCTTGAGCAACCTCGCAGAACTGCCAGGCCTGGAACGTAACCTGCGCATTCTGATCGATTGGCTTCTCGACATCCCGTTTCGCAACGACATCGCGGTGGTTGCACCCGATCGAACAGAGCGCCTGCAGCGCAGCCACCACGCGGCCGGCGACGTGGTGATCGCCGAGGGCGATGTCGGCGACACCGCCTACATCGTCAACACCGGCCGGCTGGCCGTGCTCAAGGACGGCATCGAGGTGGCCGAGCTCTCGGATGGCGATTGCTTCGGCGAGATTGCCCTGCTGAGCGACGTCAGGCGCACGGCCACGGTGCAATGCCGCACGGCGTGCGATCTTACGGTACTCGCCCGCGACGATTTCCGGGCGCTGAGCGCCGGCCGGGGAGCCCTCGCCTCGGCGATCCGTCACCAAGCCGATGATCGTCGAACACGACTGGCAGACAGCACCGCCGAATCGGCGAGCTAGCAGCCGAGGTCTGGAACCGGCTCATCCCCTTGCCGACCTCAAGTGGGCGAGAGGGCGCTCAATTCGTTGCCGACCTCGGCCCGCCTCTTCAACTCCGATACCAGCTTCCCGGATCCGCAGTTCGCTCCCAGTCCCCGCCGCCCGACTGCCCGCACATTCGAAACCAGGGCGGGAGAGACTGTTCACTCATGTGGTAGTGGCGGAGGGAGTGTGATCAATTTCCAATGCTCTCCACCCCCGCAAAATCGGGGGCTTACTTGATTGCCAGCAGCTCGACGTCGAAAATCAGCGTCGCGTTGGGCGGAATGGCACCGCCGGCGCCACGCTCTCCATAGCCAAGTTGCGGCGGAATGATCAGAGTTCGCTTGCCGCCGACCTTCATGGTGGCGACGCCCTCGTCCCAGCCGGCGATAACGCGCTTCATGCCGATGGGAAACTCGAAGGGCGACCCGCGGTCTACGGACGAATCGAATTTTCGGCCTTTCGCACCTCCTTCGGAAAGCCAACCGGTGTAGTGCATGACACAGGTCTGGCCGCTCTTGGGGCTAGCGCCCGTGCCGACGGTCGTATCGATGATTTTCAGGCCGGTCTGGGTCGTCATGACTTTTCCTTGAGTTTGCGCGGCAGCCGGATGGGCGGCGGCGACAGTTGCGGTCGCGATCATGACGCGGCGGGTCAACGACATGTGGCTTTTCCCTCGAGAGGTCGGTTGCGCGTCCAGCGATACATAACAATGGCGAGGAAGCCAACCCGGATCGCGGAGCGGCGCACGGAAACCGGGCGCCATGGGTGCGCCGGCTGAACATTCTTCACATCGCCGTCATACCGCCGTCCACGAACAGCAGTGCGCCGGTGACGTAGGAGGCATCGTCGGAGGCCAAAAACAGGATCGCCGCAGCGACCTCCTCGGCCCTTCCCGGCCGCTTCAGCATGGTGCCTTTCGCGGCGCTGGCGTCGTACTGCGCGACGGACTGGCCTGCCGCTTCGATGCGGCGCTGATGGAACGGCGTGAAAATCGGGCCCGGGCCGACGGCGTTCACACGAATGCCCTCCGGCGAGTGGTCGGCGGCGAGCGCCCGCGTCAGGCCCGCGATCGCGGCCTTTGTGGTGTCATACTGCAGGTTGCCACCGCCTGCGACGACGGAACGTACGGACGCAACGTTAACGATGGCCCCACCCTTGTCGCGGCGCATTAGCGGAATCGCCGCCTTGGCACAGAAGGCGTAGCTCATCAGGTTGACATTGAGGATCTCGTTCCAACTCGCCGCGCTTGCCTCGTCAATTTTCTCGTATTTGCGGATACCGGCGTTGTTGACCAGGATATTGAGGCGCCCGAACTTGTCCGCGGCACCGTTTACGAAGGCAAGGCATGCGGCCTCGGTACCAACGTCGGCCTGCGTGAAGGCGACCGTGGCGCCGGAAGCCTCAAGCTCGGCCGCCACGCGCTGGCCGCGCTCGCCGTCCCGATCGCAGAATGCCACCTTTGCGCCCTCGGCGACGAAACGCCTGACCGTCGCCTCACCGATCCCGGACGCCCCGCCCGTCACCGCCGCGATCTTGCCGTCGAGCCTTCCCATGTTCGCCCCTTTTCATTGCATTGCGAAAACGCACAGTCACACTACGTAGCATCTATCCGGTGTGCGCTCAGCATAGTGCGTTACTATCGCAGGAGTGGGCAATTTCGAGATTATGGGTAAGGCTGTCCCGGTGAACGCCCGCGAGAGCGCGCACGCTTGCCCTCCCGTTCTGCGTCCCGCCTATTGCAGCGGCAGACTTGCAGCGCGAGCGCGACCTAGTGGAGTAGACGGCGCGTTTGCGCCGCGTTGAGGTCGGCACGCTGCTGCCTCACGCACTTCAGTTTATAGCCTAGGACTCCGATAGTAAGTTTCAGCGTGATACGATCGGACGGGCTTGTAGCTTTCGACCTAAGGCCGTTGCGATTGCTCTCAATGATCCGGACAAGCCGATCGATATCTCGATTCAGTTGTAGCCGAATGGACATGACACCCTCCTATTTGAAAGAGAATAGCGTCAAGCTCCACAACTTTA
>CALDNT010000094.1 GCA_937915145.1 uncultured Reyranella sp. | reverse complement strand
GGCGCCAAGTCACGCCGGCGGCTATTTCAAGACGCGCCCCGGCCTCGCCACGCCGGACATGCAGCTTTACTTCGCGCCGGCCAGCTACGGCGGAGGCCGCTACGGCACCACCCAGCTCGACACCGTACCCGGCATGACGCTCGGCGCCGCCCAGCTTCGCCCCGAAAGTACCGGCCATGTGAAGGCGCTCAGCGCCGATCCCGTGGCCAAGCCGGAGATCCAGCCGAATTATCTCGCCGACCAGATCGACCGCGACGCGCTGCTGGCGGCGATGAAGTACCTGCGCCAGCTGCTGGCGACGCCGCCGCTCTCGAACTACGTCATCCGCGAGAACTTCCCCGGCCCCGACGTGCAGACCGACGAGCAGTGGATGGCGCATGCCCGCGCCACCGGCTCCACGACCTATCACCCGGTCGGCACGGCCAAGCTCGGCACCGATCCCCGAGCCGTGGTCGACCCGATGAGCATGCGCGTCCTCGGCCTGCAGGGCCTGCGTGTCGCCGATGCCTCCTGCATGCCGACCATGGTCTCGGGCAACACTTACGCCGCAACCAACGTGATTGCCGAAAAGGGCGCCGACCTCATCGCTCAGACGTAACGCTCAGACGTAGCCCGGCCCTTCGATCACCGGGTGGGCGATCAGGAACTTTTCGTCGATCTCGACACCGATGCCGGGCTTGTCGAGCGGGCGGACGGTGCCGTCCTTGCTGATCTGCCACGGCGCGCTGCCCAACTCGTCGCGGAACTTGTTGGCCACCGACAGGTCGGCCTCGAAGTAGCCGCCATTGTCGATCGAGGCGAGGAAATGGATCGAGACGGCGTGGTTGAGGCCGGTCATCGAACTGTGAGGGTGGATCGGCAATTTCCACATCGAAGCGGCGGCGGCGATGCGCTGGACCTCGGTGATACCACCCGACTTCGAAAGATCGGGCTGCAGGATGGTGATGTTGCCGTCCTCGATCAGGCGATGGAACTCGAAGCGCGTGTAATGGTTTTCGCCCGCCGCCAGCGGCGTGCGGCCAAAGCCCTTGGCCATGGCGTAGGAACGATGGTCGTGCGCCGGAAAAGGCTCTTCCAGCCAGGCGATGCCGAGTTCGTCCATGGCCGGCATGACGCGGCGCACATCTTCGACCGTGTAGCCGGTATTGGCGTCAGTCAGGATGGCACTATCAGGGAAGCGCTTGCGGATCGCCGTCATGCGCGCGATGTCGGCGCGCACGGTGTCGCCGATGCGCAATTTCAGTGCCTTGTAGCCCGCCTCGACCATCGGTTCGGCCTCGGCAACCAGTGATTTCGGTTCCTGGTAGCCCAACGAAATGCCGCCGGCATAGGCCGGCACCGGCCGGTTGGAGCCGCCCAGCAGCTTGTAGAGCGGCCAGCCCACGGCCTTGCCCTTGATGTCCCATAGCGCCTGGTCGAGGCCGCTCATCGCCATCGCGGTGGCCGCGCCCATGCCGTGGGAGCCGAGCTGGAACTTGTAGATCTTCGCCCAGATGCCGACGGTGTCGGTCGCATCCATGCCGACCACGAAGCCCTTCAGCGTCGTGTTGATCAGGTGGCCGATGCTGCCGGGCGATCGCGCATGATGGCTCTCGCCCCAGCCCGTGATGCCGTCTTCGGTCGTGACCTTCACCATCACGCAGTCGCGCTTGGTCATGGTGCCGATGCCGAGCGAAACCTGCAGCTCCTTCGGCACGCGGTAGCTGGTCGGATAGGCCTTTACGTCGACGATTTTCATTTGCAGTTCCCCTACCTCACCCTGAGGAGCGCCCGCAGGGCGCGTCTCGAAGGGTGGGCAACAACGAGACTGGATCCCATCCTTCGAGACGCCGCGCGATGCGCGACTCCTCAGGATGAGGTGGTGCACTAAGCCACTTTGTACTTGGCCAAAATATCGCGATCGATTTCTATGCCGAGGCCGGGGCCAGTCGGGACGGCGACGATTCCCTTCTTCTGCTCGATCGGCTCCTTGGCAAGCGTGTCGCGCAGTGGGTTGGGCGTCTGCTCGAATTCCAGCATCGGCGGCATCGGCCGGAAGGCTGGCGGCTGGTCCGGCAGGGCGGCCAGGAACTGCACCGTGGCGGCAAGGCCGATGACCGAGCCCCAGGCGTGCGGCACGCATTCGACTCCGAATGCCGACGCCAGTGTCGCGATCTTGCGGCACTCGGAGAACCCGCCGGCCGCGCAAAGATCGGGCTGCACGATATCCATGGCCTTCTTGGCGATCACGTCGCGAAAGCCCCAGCGGGTGAAATCGTTCTCGCCACCGGCCACCGCCATGTCGAGAGTGCGCGTTACTTCGATGTAGCCGTCGTGATCCTCGGGACTGATCGGCTCCTCGAACCACAGGATGTCATGCTCCTCCAGCATGCGGCCAAGCTTAATGGCGTTGGGCACCGAGAAGCAGTGGTTGGCATCAACCGCCAGCTTCACGTCGGGACCGATCGCCTTGCGCACCGCGCCGACCCTCTTGGCATCGAGCTTCAGGTCACCGAGGCCGATCTTCATCTTGATCGCCCGGAAGCCGTCGTTCTTGAACTCCAGCGCCTCCTCAACCGCCTCCTCGACCAGCCGGTTCATGTCGATGAAATAGAGACCGGTGGCGTAAGGGATCACTTCGCTGCGATAGGCGCCGCCGATCAATTTGTGCACCGGCTTGTTCACCGCGCGGCCCATGATGTCCCACAGCGCGATGTCGATGCCGGAAATGGCCGAGATCGCCATGCCGGTCGTACCGTAGTCCTTGATCCTGTTGTAGAGATCCTCCCAGATCGCCTCGACATCGAACGGGTCGCGGCCGATCACGCGCGCCTTGTACTGCGTCTCGACGAAGGTCTTTGCAACGGCGGCGGGGCCGTAGCACTCGCCCCAGCCGGTGATGCCCTCGTCGGTAGAAATCTCGACCAGACAGGTCGAGCGCGTGCCGTAGACCCAGCCGCGCGCCGAGACGAACGGCTTGTCGACCTTGCATTGCAGAATGTGGCAGACGATGTCTGTCACTTTCATCGTTCGTTTCCTCCGCGTTGTGGCGGAGGAAACTGCCGGAAACAGACTGCCCTGTCACGAGTTTAGAAGCGCAGCGCGGGAATATGCCAGATCGAACGCAATTCCTTTCCGTCTTCATCGGAGAAGTAGACCACCACTGGCTGCTGCCTAAAGCACAGGCTGTGACGTGAAGAAGACTTGACGGGATTCGCTACCGCATTCGGGAGATAGACGGATCGAAATACGGCATTGAGCGCGAGTTCATCGATGTCGCATGGCTGTTTCAGGAATCTTCGAAGGCCAGCCTCGAATCCCGGCAGCTCCAAAGCCATAGTCGGATACTGAGCCGCTACGCAGAGCCCCCAGAGGCGCGCGATTGTCGGACACCAGCTGAAGAATTTCTCGTGGTCCGCGGGACGGATACAATCAAGAGGATGCGCCGGCGCTGCACGCTCTCCGTTAGAATGAAAGGGAGCATAGAATACGGCTTTACCCTCGCGCGGCGCTTTTCGGTAACATTGCAGTGCGTTTACGGCATCGGGATGCGCTGCGTAGTATTGCAAGGCGTACAATTCTAAGGAGCCGACATGGCTGCGATTTTCAAGCATTGCACCCAAGAAGAATAGCCGCAGAAAAGTCAGGACGCCGAAGAGCGCAGCAACCGCAATCGCTGCCCATACCAAGACACGAAAGCCGACTCTGCGCTTATTAACGGCCGACATAATAGCCTGCGTCCGGCGCGGCGGCCGACGGCTCTCTCATGGGTCGCTCGTGTGTGGGTAACGCAATCTCACGACGCGATAGTAGCATCCACTTAGGCTTATACAATTCACGAAGCGATTCGGGGGAGGCTCGGACAGCCTAGAAGCCAACCGAAATCAGCAAATTGCCGAGCTTGTCCTGGCGGACCTTGTCGCCGGGTTCGACGACGGTGGTGCAGTCGAGCTGCTCGAGGATCGCCGGTCCTTCGAACGCCACATCGCGCGGCAGTTTTTCGCGCGCATAGACGGGAGTCTGGCGCCAGCCGTCGGCGAACCAGACGCGGCGTTCGCCGACCTGGGCCGCCTTCAGCGTCGGCGCGCGCTCGGTGGCGGCAAGCGCTGCCAGCGAGATCTCCGGCCGCACACCGATCACCGCGGTGTGGAGATTGACGAGGACCGGCGGGATCTCCGCCAGTTCGATGCCGAAGCGGCGGAAGTAGGCCGCCGCGAAGGCCTGGTGCAACCCCGCCACGCCGATGTCGGGCCGATCGACGCCGACCGAGAGGATGTGGCTCTGGCCCTGGAACTGCATGTCGGCGGTGTGGACGCGGCGCAGCTCGCGCACCGGCACGCCCTCGCGGCCGATCGTGGCCTCGCCCTCGGCCGACTGCTCGGCATAGATGCGCGCCACCGTGGCATCGTCGAGCAGCGACAGCGGCTTGTTGACCGTGCGCACATAGTCGTGGCGCAGGTCGGCCACGACGCAGCCCAGCGCGTTGGTGATGCCGGGCCGCGCCGGCACCAGCACGGTCGGAATCGAGAGCTCGCGGGCGAGCGCCATGGCATGCAGCGGACCCGCGCCGCCGAAGGCAAACAGCGCGAAGTCGCGTGGATCGTGGCCACGCGACAGCGAGACCAGGCGGATGGCGCCCGCCATGCGGTCGTTGGCGATGCGCAGGATGGCGGCCGCCGCCGCCTCGGCATCGAGGCCGAGCCGCTTGCCGACCTTCTCCAGGACGATGGCACGCACATGGTCGAGCGTGACGGGATGATCGACACCCAGCAGCCGGTCGGGATTGAGCCGGCCCAGGACAAGGTTGGCGTCGGTGATGGTGGGCTCGGTCCCGCCGCGACCGTAGCAGATCGGGCCGGGCCGGGCGCCGGCACTTTCCGGGCCGACTCGCAGCATGCCGGCCGAATCGACCGAGGCGATCGAGCCGCCGCCGGCGCCGATCGTGTGCACATCGACCATCGGCACGTGGATCGGCAGGGCGTATTCGAGTTCGAGTTCGCCCGAGACCTGCGGCACGGCATTCTCGATCAGGCCCACGTCGGTCGAGGTGCCGCCCATGTCGTAGGTGATGAGGTCGGGATGGCCGGAGATGCGGCCGGTGTAGGCCGCCGCCATCACGCCCGAGGCAGGGCCCGACATCACGGTGTTCACGGCCGCATGGGCGATCAGCTGCGAGGAGATCGTGCCACCGTTGCCCTGCATCACCAGCAGGTCGCGGTTAAAACCCTTGGCGGAGAGTTCGGTGCGCAGCCGCGTCAGGTAGCGATCGAGCACGGGCTGGACGGAGGCATTGACCGCCGCGGTCACGCCGCGCTCATACTCGCGGTACTCGGAAAGAATGGCATGGCCCGCCGTGACGTAGGCGTTCGGCCACATCCCGCGCACGATTTCCGCCGCCCGCCGTTCGTGCGTGGAATTGATGTAACTGTGCAGGAAGTGGATGACCACGGCCTCGCAATCCAGCGCCAGGAGCTTCTTTGCCGCCTCTGCGACGGCTGCCTCGTCGAGTGCCACCAGCACCTTGCCGTCGGCATCCATGCGCTCCGGCACTTCGAGCCGCAGCTCACGCTCGATCATCGGCCTGAAAGTGCCGCGCAGGCCATAAGGCTGCGGCCGGGTGCGGCGACCGAGTTCGAGCACGTCGCGAAAACCCCGGGTGGTGATGAGCCCGACCCGGGCGATCTTGCGTTCGAGCAGCGCATTGGTCGTGGTCGTGGTGCCATGCACCACCGCCTGCAGCGTGGCCGGATCGGCACCGGCGTCGGCCAGGGCTGCCATGAAACCGATTGCCTGGTTGTCGATCGTCGTCGGCACTTTGGCGAGCTTGACGGCACCGGAGACGGAATCGATGGCCAGGAGATCGGTGAAGGTGCCGCCGACGTCGATTCCGACGGTGAGGGAATGCTCTGAGTCCATGATCAAACCGAAAGGTACTGTTCGCGAAGGGAGGCATCCGAGGCAAGTTCGGCCATGGTCCCGCCGAAGCGGATCTGGCCCTTCTCGATGATGTAGGCGCGATCGGCCACGGCCTGGGAGAAGTGAAGGTTCTGCTCCGACAGCAGCACCGTCAGCCCCTCGTTCTTCAGCGCACGGATGGAGTTCGCCATCTGCTCGACGATGATCGGTGCCAGCCCCTCCGACGGTTCGTCCAGCAACACGCAACGCGGGTTGCCCATCAGCGTGCGGGCGATGGTGAGCATCTGCTGCTCACCGCCGGACATCCGACCGCCCGGCCGACCACGCATCTCCGACAGATTGGGAAACAGCGCGAAGAGCTTGTCCTCGGTCCAGCCGGAGACGCCTTCGCGTGCCAACTGGCGGCCGACTTCGAGATTCTCCATCACCGTGAGGTCGGTGAAGATGCGCCGCTCCTCGGGCACATAGCCCAGGCCCAGCCGCGCGATGCGGTAGGGCGGCAGACGTTCGATGCGCCGGCCCTCGAAGACGACCTCGCCCTGTGACGGCGGCACAAGGCCCATGATCGCCTTCATGGCGGTCGATTTGCCGGCACCGTTGCGGCCCAACAGCGCCACGACCTCACCCGCCGCGGCGTCGAGCGAGACGCCATGCAGGATGTGGGCACGGCCGTAGAACGCATGAACGTTCTTCACCTCGAGCATCAGTGCGTGCCCCCGAGGTAGACGGCACGCACGGCGGGATTGTTGCGGACCTCATCGGGCGTGCCGCCGGCGATGAGCTGGCCGCGGTCGAGCACGATGATCCGGTCGGCCTGGCTGAACACCACGTCCATGTCGTGCTCGGTGAACAGCACGGCGATGCCGCGCGCGCGTGCCAGCCCGGCGGTGAGTTCCATTAGCGCCACGCGCTCCTTGGGCGCCATGCCGGCAGTCGGCTCGTCCATCAGCAGCAGCCGCGGCTGGTTGGCCAGCGCCATGGCGAGCTCGACCCGCTTCAGGTCGCCATAGGCCAGCACGCCGCAGGCGCGCTCGGCCTGATCCAGCATGCCGACCTGGGACAGCAGCGCATCGGCCTCGGTCCGGAACGCCGCGCCGAAACGCTGCAGCATCGAGCGCAGCCGGCCAGCATGGGAATAGAGCGCCATCTGCACGTTCTCGCGCACGCCCAGCGAGGCGAAGGTGGCGGTGATCTGGAAGGTTCGGCCGACCCCCAGCCGCCAGATGGCGCGTGGGCGCAGGCCGACGATGTCGCGGCCTTCGAGCCGGACGATGCCGAGATCGGGCGCCAGCTGGCCGTTCAGCATGTTGAAGCAGGTGCTCTTGCCAGCACCGTTGGGGCCGATCAGGGCCAGCATCTCTCCAGCCGACACGGCAAAGGACACATCGGCCACAGCCTGGACGCCGCCGAATGCCTTGTGCAGGCCCTCGACCTGCAGGACCGCGGTCATGCTCGCTGCTCCCGCCAACGAAGGACCAGTGCCTTGAGGCCACCCACCAGCCCCTGCGGAAACAGCAGCACGATGACCAGGATCACACCGCCCATGACACCGCGCCAGAATTCGGTGCGGCGGGCGACTTCGTCGCGCAGCCAGGTGAAGATCGCGGCACCGACGATCGGGCCGGTCAGCGTCTCCACACCGCCCAGCAGCACCATGATCAGCCCGTCCGTCGATTGCGCGATCGAGATCGCCGACGGCGAGATGCTGCCCTTGGAGAATGCATAGACCGCACCGGCGAGGCCGGCGAGCGCGCCGACCAGCACGAAGGCCGCCCACTGGACGCCTCGCAGGTCGATGCCAATCGCTTCGGCGCGCAGCGGCGAGTCACGGCCGGCACGCAACGTGAAGCCGAATGGCGAGAACAACACCCGCCACAGAAGCGCGATGCCGAGGCCACAGCAGGCGAGTGCCATGTAATAGTAGGTGGTCTTGTCGGCCAGCCAGGCCGAGGGCCAGATGCCGAACACTCCGTTGCTGCCGCCGGTGAAGGAGTCCCACTGGAAGACGATCGACCAGCTGATCTGCGCGAAGGCCAGAGTCAGCATAGCAAGATAGACGCCGCTCAGGCGGACGCAGAACCAGCCATAGACGATCGCAAAGGCGCCGGCGCAAAGCGGCGCCAGAAGCAGCGCTGCTTCCATCGGCAGGCCGGCCTGCTTGAACAGCAGACCGGCGGCATAGGCGCCGAGGCCGAAATAAGCAGCGTGGCCGAACGACACCATGCCGGCCGGGCCCATGATGAAATGCAGGCTGACCGCGAAAAGCGCGAAACACACGATGTCGGTCAGCAGGATGGTGACGTAGCGGTCGGCAACCAGCGGCACGGCGACCAGAATAACCACCCACACCAGCGCGATCTTCCATGTTGGCGCCGTGAGCGGCGGCGCCGGATCGGCCGCGATGCGCTGCACCGCCTGCGGCTTGCCGAGCAGGCCATAGGGCCGCACCACCAGCACCAGCGCCATGATCAGAAACTCAACCACCAGCGTCAGCTTGGAGAACGAGATTTCGAACCCGAACCAATCGACTGTGCCGATGCCGATGCAGAACGCCTTGGCGACGCCGATCAGGATGGCGGCAAGAAAGGCGCCGCCGATGCTGCCCAGTCCGCCAACCACGGTAATGACGAACGCATCGGCGATGATCGCCAGATCGAGATCGAGGTTGGCCGGCTCCCTCGGGATCTGCAGCGCGCCGCCAAGGCCGGCCAGTACCGCACCGGCGAAGAACACGGAAGTGAAGAGCTTGGCCTGGTCAACGCCCAGCGCGCCCACCATCTCGCGGTCCTGGGTCGCCGCCCGCACCAGCGCCCCCCCAGCGCGTACGGGTGAGCAGCAGCCAGAGGATCGCCAGCACGACCGGACCGATGGCGATCAGTAACAAGTCATAGGAGGGAATGCGCTTGCCCAGGATCTCGACCGCGGTATCGAAACCGGGCGCGCGCGGGCCGACCAGATCCTCGGGGCCCCAGGCAAAAAGTGCGATGTCCTTGATCACCAGCACGACGGCGAAGGTGGCCAGAAGCTGGAACAGCTCCGGTGCGCGGTAGACGCGGCGCAGCACCAGCACCTCGATCAGCACGCCCGCGATCCCGACCGCCAGGGCAGCCAGGGCGACCGCGCTCCAGAAGCCCAGGGGCGTGCGGCCCAACACCTCGATCAGCGTATAAGCGCCGTAGAGCCCCAGCATGTAGAGCGAACCGTGAGCAAAATTCACGATCCGCGTCACGCCGAAGATCAGCGACAGACCCGCCGACACCAGAAACAACGACGATGCGCTGGCCAGCCCATTGAGGAGCTGGATGAGGATGGAGGAAAAGGTCACGTCAACTCATGCGGACCGCAGGCTGGATGCCCGCGGTCCGTCACGATCCGCAGGATCAATTTTTCGGCCGCATCTTCATGACTTCCGCGTCGCTCGGCAGCGCGTCCTTGCCGTCGACGAAGCGCCACTCCTTCATGTAGCCCTTGCCGTCCTTGACGCCGATACGGCCAACGTAGGCACCCATCGTCGACTGATGGTCGATCGGGCGGTATTCGATCGCCCCGAACGGCGTCATGTGCTTCAGCCCGCTCATGGCGGCGATCAGCTTGGCCTGGTCGAGCGAGCCCGCCTTCTTGATCGCTTCTACCGCCGAGATCACCGTCGAATAGCCGACCACCGAACCGAGGCGCGGGTAGTCCTTGTATTTGGCCTCGTAAGCGGCGACGAACTTGCCGTGCTCCGGCGTCTTGATCTCGCTCCAGGGGTAGCCGGTCACGTACCAGCCGTCGGGCGCCTCCTCCTTGAGCGGATCGAGATATTCAGGCTCGCCGGCCAGCAGGTTGAAGACCGCGACATCCTTGAAAAGGCCACGCTGCGCGCCCTCGCGCACGAACTTGGCGAGATCGGCGCCGAACAGCGAGGAGAAGATCGCATCGGGTTTGGCATCGGCCAGCGCCTGCACCACGGCACCGGCATCGATCTTGCCGAGCGGCGTCGCCTGCTCGGCGACGAACTCGACGCCCGGCTGCTTGGCCGAGAGCAGCTTCTTGAAAGCCGCCGTCGCCGACTGGCCGTATTCGTAATTCGGGTAGACGATCGCCCAGCGCTTTTTGTCGAGCTTGACGGCATCGGGAATGAGCATAGCCGTCTGCATATAGGTCGAAGTGCGCAGACGGAACGTGTAGGGATTTCCGGCCTCCCAGACGAGCTTGTCGGTCAGCGGTTCCGCCGCGATGAACAGCACTTTGCGCTGCTTGGCAAAGTCCGACACCGCCAACCCGACGTGCGACGGAAACGTGCCGATCAGGAAGGAAACGCCTTCGCGGCTCAGCAGTTCCTCGGCAACGCGCACAGCGTCGCCGGGATTGCCGTTGTCGTCGCGGCTCACGATCTCGAGCTTGCGGCCGAGCACGCCGCCCGCCGCGTTGACTTCGTCCACCGCCAGGTCGACGCCCTTCTTGTAGGGCTCGAGGAAGGCTGGAAAGTTCTTGTAGCTGTTGAGTTCGCCGATCTTGATCGGTGCCTGCGCGCCGGCCGGTCCGGCCAGCGACAACGCCGCGAGCGCCGCGGCGCCGGCAAGCAGATGATTACGCGTCAACATGACATCCCCCTCTGTGAAAAGCCTCAAATCCCGATAACCGGAGCCTAACGACCCGGCCCTACGCTCGACAAGCGTTCAGTCCGCAAAACTCGATCGCGCCTGAATTCCCCAGTTACCGTCCTGCAGCGTCACGATGTAGATCGTCTCGAACCGGCCGATCAACGAGTCGTCCCTGCGCCAGCGGCTGAACTTCACCTTCAGATGGACCTTTTTCTTTCCGACATGGATCGCGGTCCGCTCGTCCCACTTGCTGTGGTCCCAACCATCGCCGGCCCGGGCAATGAAATCCCCCAGCTTGTAGTCACCATGGTTCGGCCAGACGACGACCTTGCCGCCGGCCAGCCGCACATGCGGAAAGTTGCAGGCGTCGTTGACGCCCGGTTCGTCGCCGCGATTGAGTGCGGCCATATAGTCGTCGAGGACGGCCATCGCCGTTGCGAGGGCATCGCTCATCTCAGACCATCTCCCATCCTGATGCCGGCTTGCGCAAGGCCACCGACCCGGGCGTGCGGCCGGCCACCTATCGAAGCCGCAACGATGAACACGATCTCATCCGGCTTCGGCCCGTCGGGAACGCAGAATTCGATCGCGTCGAAGTGGCTGCGCACATAGGCCGCCGCCGCATGATGCAGCGGAATATCGATCCTTGTGCCGGCCGTGGCGACCTTCACCGTTGAGGGCACGATCGATTTACCGCCAGCCATGGCATGGCGGATGCCAAAGCCGCTGGGTTGATGCCACAGCGCGGCATGCTCCAGTTCGCCCGACAGGCCGACGATGGCGCCCTTGCCATAGGCCTCGAGCTCGGAACCTTCGGCGCCCAGCAGCTTCATCACCCGTTCCGTCAGCTCGACGGCCAGAGGCTCCAGAGCCTTCATCATGGGTTGGATGTCGGCGACATATCGGCCGGCATAGGGATTGGCGATGACGCCGCCGGCCGCTGCCTTGACTGCCGGGCGGTCCAGCGCAGGCCCGCCGTCATGACGCGTTTCCTCGATCGTCGCCACGAACTTCCGCACCTTGACCAGATCGCTCATCCCGCCCCCACCTTCGTGACAGCCGTCACCCCCGCCTCGATGCGCCAGTGGCCTTTCAGCGACAGCGCCGCACTGTCGATCAGGCCGCACAGCCGCAACCGCCGGGCCTCGGACATGCCGCGGTCGAGGGCCCTGGCGACAAGCGCCGGCGACAGGGCACCGACCGCCACCGTGACAGGGCGCTCGCCGAGATCGCTGTCGGGGTCGAGTTCGCAGGCCGGCCGGCGGTGAATTTTCGGGCTGTCGACGTTGACGGCATTGGAAATCACGGTCGCGGCGGCATCGGCCGCCGCTGCCGTTGTCGCCAGCACGGTGGCCGAATCGGCGATACCGAGCGAAAACGACCGGCCGCCGCAGCCCGACGTGGCGATACCACGCACCGGCCGGCCATGATGCAGTGTCGCGAACCCGGAAAGCCGCGGCGCCTGAAGATCGCCAACGATTCCTGCCCGCAGCTCGTGCCCCGGCGCGAGATGAAACGCGATGTCGCCGCCGTCGTTGACATAGGCTTTGTCGAGCACCCGGCCATGCACCAGCGCTTCCAGAATTTCATCCGCCACGGCACCCGCGACCGCCGCCATCGGCGTGATATAGGCCGCGCGATGCGGCCACACCGCGGCGGTCATGCGCCGCGCCACCGGCCCCCGCGCTGACGGACGAACCCTACCCACGGGCTTGCGCAACATCGCAAGCTCATCGACCAGGGTTGGCAGAATGTCGTCGAAACGCGCGACCGCCTGGGTGTAGGCCCGGGCCACTTCATCGCGGGAGCCGAAGGCCTCGATCACAAGGTCGATCGGCCCATGCTGCAGATGCAGCCGACCATCGGGTAGTCGCGCCGCCACCGCGCCGGTCATCGCTCGTCCTCGTCGACGCGCACATGTCCGGCGTGTGCAATGGCGTCTTCCAGGGAAATCGCCCGCGCCGTGTAGCCACCAAGGGCTGCGTAATCGTCGGCGCGCAGGGTGAACTCGATCGGCGCCACCAGGGCCGGCGTCGGCACATAGCCGAAGGAATTCTCCGGCATGCGCGCGACATCGACCATGAGCGTGATGCCGCCGCCCGGCCAGACATAGGCCGGCACGCCGCCCAGCGTCACCTTGGTCAGCGCGTCACGCACCGATCGCGTGAGCCGCACCGGATTTTCCGTCACGCCGGCGCGCAGCGAACCGCCGGCTCCAGCCATGAACAGAACGGTACAGAGCGCCGGCTCGCAATTCTCGGCGATACGCTCGACCACCAAGCGCACCGCGGGAGGCATCGGCGCCGGCCGTGGCTTCAGCCCATCATCGAGTTCGAACCATGCCGAATGCTCGCCCGTGGTCGAGACCATGAGCAACCGCAAACCGGGCCAGGCCTGCTTGGGATCGATCCTGTCGATAATCTCCAGCGGATCGCCGACATTGGTGCCGCCCCAGCCCAGCCCTGGCTCAGCGACCTGGAAGTAGCGCCCGGGCGTCGAACGGCGTCCGCGCACCCGGATTCCGGCCGGCTTCATGTCGAGAAAGGCACCACCCTGGTGCTCGCTCAGCACGCCGGTGATGTGATCGTCGACCACGATCACCTCGTCGACATGGCCATGCCACTGCGGCGCAAACATGCCGATGGCGGCCGACCCGCAACCGACCCGCATGCGCTCCTCGGCGACTCCGTTGACGATCGGCGGCTTGGCAGCCTGCACGATGACCGTGGATCCACCGTCGATCGAAAGTTCCACGGCCTCGCGGTTGCACAGCGCCAGCAGGGCGTCGCAAGTGGCGACACCTTCCTTCTTGCTGCCGCCCGTGAGGTGATGGACGCCGCCCAGCGACAGCATCTGGGAGCCGTATTCCGCCGTCGTGACGTGGCCCACGGCCTCGCCCTTCGCGCGCACCGCCGCCTGCTCCGGTCCGAGATAGCGGTCGGTGTCGATCTTCACCTTGACGCCGCAGTAGCTGAAGATGCCCTCGGTGACGACGGTAACCATGTCGACGCCGTCGTGCCGCGACGAAACGATGAAGGGCGCAGGTTTGTAGTCGGGGTAGGTCGTGGTGGCACCGATACCGGTGACGAACGCGCGCTCGCCCTCTCTGAGAAGCTTGCGCCCGAGTCCACCCTGCCAGGCAGCGCCGCCTTCGGCGAACGCCACGCGCGCGACATCGGGCTTGGCCAGCAGTACCAGCGGATCGACACGCACCAGCTTGCCGCCTTCGTTGGCGTAGCGATCGCAGGCACCGGCGCGGTCCGGACGAATGCGGCACAGCACGGGGCAGGCGTCGCAGCGCACGATACCCGCGCCGCGTTCCGATTCGGTGAGCGCGATCGTGTCGCTCATTGCAACTTCCCCTTCGCCGCAACGATGGCCTCGTGCAGGCGATGCGGCAACAGCGGAACGCGGGTGGCGCGCACGCCGGTCGCGTGATGGACGGCGCCCAGGATGGCCGGCGCGGTCGGCACCAGGCCGGGCTCGCCCACGCCCTTGGCGCCGGAGGGGCCGAGCGGCTCGCGATCCTCGATCAGGATGCACTCGATCTCCGGAACGTCGCCAATGGTCGGAATCAGGTAGTCGTGCAGGTTCTCGGTACGGCCGGGCAGGAACTCTTCCATCAATGCCAGTCCCAGCCCCTGCGCGATGCCGCCTTCGATCTGGCCTTCGACCAGCGTCGGGTTGATCGCCCGGCCGACGTCGTGGGCGGCGACGATGCGCAGCACTTTGACCGTGCCGAGATCGAGGTCGACTTCCACGGTGGCCATCTGGGCGGCAAATGCATAGGTGGCGTAGGGCACGCCCTGGCCGTCGGCATCGAGCGGCGTGGTCGGCGGATCGAACGTACCTTCGCCGATCAGCGGGCCGGCGACCGCGAGATCGATCGTGCGCACCTCGGCGCCATCGCGCACCAGGAGTCGGGCGCCCTCCAGCGACAGCACGGCGTCCGCCCCTGCATTGGCCAGCCGCAAGATCTGTCGGCGCAGGTCCTGGCCCGCCCCCTCAGCGGCCTTGCCCGACACGAAGGTCTGCCGCGAGGCCGAGGTTTTGCCGGCATCGGCGGTAAGATCGGTATCGCCGGAGACCAGAGCGAATTGCGCCGCCGGCAGGCCCAGCGCGTCGGCCGCGATCTGGGTCAGGATGGTGTTGCTGCCCTGCCCGATGTCGACCGCCCCGTTGTAGAGCGTCAGCGTACCGGCCGGCGACAGGCCGACCCGAATGATCGACGGGTTCGACATCGAGGTGTTGCCGATGCCGTACCACATGCAGCCGATGCCGACGCCGCGACGCTTGTTCCCGCCACCGGCGTTGAAGGCCGCGACCTCGACATGCGCCTTGCGCCAGTGCGGCCGCAACGCGTCGAGGCATTCGGCAAGGCCGGCCGAATGCGCCAGGACCTGCCCTGTCGCCGTCGTATCGCCCGCCCGCAGCGCGTTGCGATGCCTGAACTCCAGCCGGTCGATGCCGAGCCGGTCGGCGAGGCCGTCCATCATCGCCTCGTGGGCGATGGCCGCCTGCGGCACCCCGAAGCCGCGAAAGGCGCCGGCGGGCGGACCATTGGTGAAAAAGGCCTCGCCCCAGCTGCGCACGTTCGGCATCGCATAGGGGCCCATGGCATGGACGGGCACACGATTGGCGACGGTCGGGCCCCATGAGGCATAGGCGCCGGTGTCGAAGGTTGCCCTGATGTCGCACGCCACCAGCTTGCCGGCAGCATCGCAACCGAACTTCGCCGAAACGCGGGCCGGGTGACGCTTGGTGGTGGCGGCCATGCTTTCGGGCCGCGTATAGACACAGGCCACGGGGCGTTTCAGCCGCCATGCCGCCAGCGCCACCAGCGGCTGGACCGACAGGTCAAGCTTGCCGCCGAAGCCACCACCGCAGGCGGTCGGCACGATCCGGACGCTTTCGCGACTGAGCTGCATCACGCTGGCGATCTCGTCGCGGTCCATGTAGGGCGTCTGGGTGGTGACGTGGATTTCTATGCGATCACCCACCCGCTCGGCCCAGCCCGCCTCCGGTTCGATATAGGCGTGCTCGACGAATGTCGTCTCGAACACGCCCTCGGCCACGGCAGCGCAGCCGGCAAAAGCCGCGCTGGCGTCGCCGCACCTCACGCCACCGTCGAGCAGGAGGTTCTTAGGCCGGCCGACCTGGACCTGTGGCGCATCCGCAGCCGTTGCCGCGTCAATACCGATTACCGGTAGTTCGATCGCCCAGGCAACCGGCACCTCGTCGTCGCGGACCGAGAGGACACTTGCGCGATCGCCAACCAGCGCCACCATCGCCTCGCCGCGAAAGCGCACGATTCCATCGGCCAGCACCGGCTGGTCCTTGATGTCGGGGTAGATGCCGAAGCCGTTGAACGGCACGTCCGATGCCGTCAGCACAGCGGCCAACCGGCCGTGCAGCGGTGCCAGGTCGCCCAATTCGAAGCGCGCACGCGCATGCGGCGAGCGCACCACGCGGATCCACAGAGCATCGCCCGGAATGCCGTCGGCGCCGAACCTGTCACGCCCCGTGACCTTGGCATGACCATCGACCCGCACGATGCGGGCACCGACCGCGCCACCGGCCGGCGGCGACACCCGCGGCATCGGTGCCTGCGAGGCCGCCAGCACGGCGTCGACTATCTTGCTGTAGCCGGTGCAACGACAGAGCACGCCACCCAGCGCCTCCTCTATCTCGGCGCGGTCAGGCTGCGGGCTCCGCCGCAGCAGATCCTCTGATGCCATCAGCATCCCCGGCGTACAAATGCCGCACTGCGCCGCGCCGCACGCGAGAAAGGCGTCCTGCAGGCGGGAAAGCCCACCGTCCGTCGTCTCGAGACCCTCGACGGTCTCGACCGAACGACCTTCGACCTGACCCATCGCGACCAGACAGGAACAAACCTGCTGATTGTCGAGCAGTACGGTGCAGGCACCGCAGTCACCGGCATCGCAGCCGATCTTTGTGCCGGTAAGGCCGAGGTCGTCGCGCAGCGCCGCGGCGAGACGCGTGACCGGCGGACCGCTCCAGGACGCGACCGCGCCGTTCAGGGTGAAATTCATCTTCATGCCGCGAAACCCGCCAGCAGGCGGCGCAGCAACACGAGGGCGGCGTCTCGGCGATAATCGGCGCTGCCGCGCACATCGTCGATCGGCGCCAGAGGCGCGAGATGGGCGCGGTCGATCCGATCGGCCAGATATCCATCGACCGGTGCGCCCAGAAGCGCCGCCTCCAGCGCGGGCAGACGCTGCGCCACCGCCGAGCAGGCGCCGACGGCGATGCGAGCCGTCGCGATCCGGTCTTCGGCGATTTCGAGCGTTGCGGCCACCATGGCGATGGAAATCACCAGATAGCGCCGGGCACCGAGCTTGAGGAAGGCGCTCCGTGCCGAATGGCGAGGGTTTGGAACATGAAAGGCGATGACGAGTTCGCCGGGCGCCAGGACCGTACGGCGGACTCCGGAGATGAACTGGCCAAGCGGCATCCGGCGTGTCGTCATCCGGCTCGCGATCTCGACCTCGGCGTCGAGCGTCAGCAGACATGGCACACCGTCGGCCGCCGGAGAGGCATTGCAGAGGTTGCCCGCCAACGTGCCGGCATTCTGGATCTGGCGGCCACCAACCTCGCGCGCCGCCTGCTTCAGGCCATTGAACAGAGGCGGCAGATCGGCCGCTATCACTTCACTCCAGGTCGTGGTGGCACCCAGGCGCCAGCCATCGACGGTCGCCGAAATGCCGCGCAGGACAGCAATGCCACCGATGTCGAGAACGTCTTCCTCGATCGTGCGACCGACCCGCGACGGATAGAAGTCGGTACCGCCGGCCAGCACGCTGTGCGGTCGGGCCAAAGCCAGAAGCGCCTCTTCAAGGCGTTGAGGACGAAGGTAAGCACCCATATCGTTCGTGTACGCACGATGCCACAGCACCGCCGCGAATCAAACGGCTGAGTCGCGGTCAGGCGATCCTGGAGAGGAGGTCGAGAAGCTGTCGCTGCTCCTGGGCATTGAGCGCTTTCAATGTCTCACGCGACACCGCAGGGCCGTTGATCAGGAGTTTGTTCACCAGACGCTGGCCATCGGTCGTCAGGCTGAGCAGCGTGCGCCGCGCATCGCCCGGGTCGGGTCGCGAATCGACCAGACCGCGCTCCTTCAGCCGCCGCACCACGCCCTGCATCGTCGCCTTGTCCATGCCGACCAGCCGGCCGAGCAGGTTCTGCGACAATTCGGTGTACTCGTTCAACTTCACCAGGCTCGAGTACTGGGTCGGCGTAATGTTGGGATCGCCGATGCTGACCTGAAAGATGGCACTGGCGCGCTGATGCGCACGACGCAACAAATAGCCAACTTGCTCTTCGATGCGGTAAGGCCGTGAGGTCGGAGATGACGCCGCCTTCGACTCTTGCTGTTTTTTTGCGACGTTGCTTCGCATCGCCCTCGCCCCTGTTACTCCTTCGCTACACCGACTGCGCGCGTCGCACAACGGTCACATAACACCCGCCAGCGGCGGTGAATGGTCGTGCCCTCTTGACTCATCACCGTCAGCGCGGCAGCGCGAGATTCTGTAGCGGTCGCAACCTTGCCGCGGCACGCTCATCGAGCCTGCGTCGCCGGACGAGCGGCGGCCCACAGCACAAGCCCTCCGACAACGGATCCCGCGCCCATTGTCGCGAAGGCGAACAGCCAGGCAATCTGCGATGTCGGACCACCCGCGATATCCAGGACCACGCCGACGGTGGCGGCACCCACGAAGGCACCGGCGTTGCTGGCGGTGGCGGCCGCGGCGAGCGCCGCACCCCGGCGCGGCGGCGGAGTCTCCTCAAGAATGGCAGCCGGCAAGGTGCCGGCGTCGGCAAAGACCAGGCACAGATAAACTGTCGTGAGTCCGATCATGAGCGGCACCGGCAGGCCTGCGAGCAATGGTGGGATCAGCGAGAACAGTCCCGACGCCAGGCACACCGCCACCAGGATCGGCACCCGGCGCGGTCCCTGCGCCCGGCGGGCGACGGCGACGCTGACCGGCATGGCAACCAGTCCGGCAAGCGCGGTCGCAATGGCGAGCTTCGCCAAGGTCGATCCGTCCGGAGGCGTTTGGGAGCAAAAAACCAGATAGGCGATCCACCAGGTCCGCAGGGCCATGCCTTCCCAGGCGTTGCCGGCCGACGCTGCGAGCAGGCCAAGCACCTTCGGACGCATCAGGAACCCCAAGGCCGGGCCGGCTTGGCCGGGTACGGCCGGCTCCCGAGGCATGACATCCGGCGGAGCCGTCCGCGGTGGCTCGATCCGGCATGGCGTCGCGCGAACCGCCATCACAACGATGGGAAGCGCCAGCGCCGCCGTGGCGGCGGCGGCGGCGAAGGCCATTCGCCATGGAAAGTAGAGCGCGACGAGACCGGTAACGGCAAAGCAGAAGCCGGTGCCGAGCGTAATGCACGACGTGTAGGTCGAGGCAGCCGCGGAGCGCCGTTGCTCCGGCAATCGCGTCACAAGCAGCATCAGCCCTGGCATGTAAGTTGCAGCCATGCCCAGTCCGGACAGGATGCGGCCAGCCAGCGGCAAGGCGAGACCGCCCTCGGCAAGGGAGACGCAAAGGCCGCCGGCGACCCAAAAGGCCGAGCCGATCACATACACCTTCAGCGGTGAGACCCGGTCGGTCAGTGGCACGAACAGGGGGACGCCGGCGGCGTAGGCGGCGAAGAAGACACCGCCCAGGAGCCCCGCCTGTGCGGCGTTGAGGCCCAGATCCACCGCCACTGCCGGCAACACCACACCGATATTTGCGAAGCCGACCATGTTGAGCAGCAGGGCGGCACATACGGCCGCCACCAGCCGGCGATCAGACGTAATCACGGGGTGGATTTCGGAAAAGCCACCGGAGCTGCCGCCTTCGACGATGGCTGCCAAAGGCCGGAGGCGCCTTGCGCTTCAAGTACGACCATGACGCCATGCCTCCACCGCGTTGTTCAGCGGGGAAATCTGGTGGGCGGCAATGGCCACAACAAAGGGAAACTTCTCACCTGGGATGAATACAATTCATCTATCCGAATCCGACCCCATGCCTCTGCCATCGCTTCCACCGCGATCACGGCGGCTCGCGTTCGAACGGACGACAACGCCGCAAAGATTCAAATGGGCAGTGGCTGGAAAACAGCGAGTTCGGCAGCCGCCAGATCCTCAAGCGCCGCGCCCACCGACTTGAAGAGCGTGATGGCGTTGGCATCGCCGGCCGACCGGCCGACCTTCTGGCCGCGCGTCAGTTCGAACAGGTCAGCAACGATATCAGCTTCATCGATGGTGCCATTGGCCAGCGGCTGGACGATATCGCCCGCCTCCTGGAGCGCGCCAGCCCGGGTATCGACGTAGAGACGTGACCGTCGGATGGCGCCGTCGTCGCTTTCACGCATCCCGGACGTGTACGCGCCAACAAGATCAAGGTGCTGACCCCCGTGCAGCCATGCACCCTCGACCAGCGGCGACGTCGACAACGTCGCACAGGACACGATATCGGCAGCGGCGACCGCCGCCTCACGATCGGCCACGGCACGCACGACGATGGGCCGGCCGAGCACCTTCGGCAGCGTCGCCGCAAGCTGTCCGGCCAGCGTCTCGGCGCGCTCCGGGGTTCGCCCCCAGATGGCGACCTCGCGGATCGGCCGGACCTTGGCGTGGACACGAATGAGTTCGGGAGCCAACGCGCCTGTCCCGATCATCAAAAACCTCGAGGAGTCCGGTCGCGACAGGTAGCGCGAGGCTAGCCCCGACGCACAGGCCGTACGGCGTTTGGTGAGCATCGTGCCGTCGAGCAAGGCCAACGTCTGGCCGGTCGTGCCATCGATGAGGAGATATTGACCGTAGATCGAAGGAAGCGCCTGCCTGCCGTTGTCCGGAAAAACCGTCACGACTTTGACGCCGATATGGCTGCCTACACCCTGCGAAGCCGAAGCGCGCGTCCATGCCGGCATCAGCAACAGCATGGCATCGGCCGATCCGGGGCCAAGCGGCGCCCTGACTGGATGGTGATGCCGGACCGGCATCTCGCAACCGGCACGAAACAACGCCTCGAGACGGGCGATCAGCGAAAGATCGTCGAGGGCGGCGTCGACCTCGGCGGCCGAGAGAATTTTCACGAAAGCGGGCCGCGGCCGGCCGGGGATGCGAGATCGGGAGCGACCAGAGCGCTTTGCCGCTCGATCGCCTTGTGTTCCGATGACGTCGGGGACACACCCGCGGCCGTCGGCGTCCGCTCGGCGATGCCGCCGCGCAGGCGTGCGAGCTCACGCTCCAGCCGTGCTGCCTCGCTGGCCGCCTTGCGCGCGCGGCGGCGATGATGCCGCCCAGCCCGCCACCCGAGCGCCAGTCCCGCCAACACACCGGCCAACAACAAAGCAACGACCAGCAGATAGGCCGGCACGATGACGATGCCAGGCAACGGCCACAAGGCAAGCTGCACAAGCTGGGTGTTGCTGACCGCGATGAGGACGCCAGCCAGGATGAAGAGCAGGAACAGAGCGCGGGACAGGATTTTCATGCGGCGCCCAGCATGCCACAGCCAAGCGGGGTGGCGCGAGGAGGGCGATGGCCCCTGAGGCTACTTCTTGTCGTCGGCCGTGATGTCACCCGCATCAGGCGGCATCAGGCCGGCCGCACGCGCCGCTTCCTTGTTCAGGCGGTCGCGCAAATCCTTGCCGGTCTTGAAATACGGCACGCGCTTGGAGGCAACCGCCACCTGCTCGCCAGTCCGTGGATTGCGGCCGGTACGTGGATCCCGCTTCTTGACCGAAAAGGCGCCGAAACCGCGCAACTCGACGCGATGGCCCGACGCCAATGCCTTGGAGATTTCGTCGAAAACAGTGGCAACAATCCTCTCGACATCTCTTTGATAGAGATGAGGATTCCGGGCCGCCAGGCGGGCAATCAGCTCGGACTTGGTCATCGCGGTTCCATGGCGAGGCCTCACAGACCCCGAGAGCAAGGATTTAAGTCTTTGATATTAAACTATATATCGGGTCCGTCAAGCCTAACCCCTTGAAACCACAAAGAAAAGGCCGGCCCTTGCGGGGCCGGCCTTTCGCTGGGTCTGTTGCGGAGACCTATTTCTCGTCTTCGTCGGACTTCTTCTGGGCCCGGCTGAGGGCCGCGCCCAGGATGTCGCCGAGGCTCGCGCCCGAGTCGGACGAGCCGAAATCGGCCATCGCCTTCTTTTCTTCGTCCATTTCGCGCGCCTTGACCGACAGCACGACGCGGCGCGAGGCCTTGTCGATGTTGGTGATCTTGGCGTCGAGCTTGTCGCCGATGGCGTAGCGGTCGGGACGCTGCTCGGAACGGTCGCGGCTGAGTTCGGTCTTGCGGATGAAGCCCGGGATGCCGTCCTGCACCGTGACGTCGATGCCGCTGTCCTGGATGCCGGCCACGATAACGGTGACCACATCGCCCTTCTTGGCAACGGCGCCCACCTTCTCGAACGGGTCGTTGGCGAGCTGCTTGATGCCGAGCGAAATGCGCTCCTTGTCGATGTCGACGTCGAGGACCTTGACCTTGACCTGATCGCCCTTCTTGAAGTCGCGGATCGCCTCGTCGCCGGCCTTGTCCCACGACAGGTCGCTGAGATGGACCATGCCGTCGATGTCGCCGGGCAGGCCGACGAACAGGCCGAACTCGGTGATGTTGCGAACCTCGCCCTCCAGCTCGGTGCCGGCCGCATGGGTCTCGGCGAAACTCTCCCAGGGATTGGCCATGCACTGCTTGAGGCCGAGCGAGATGCGGCGCTTGGACATGTCGACGTCCAGCACCATCACTTCGACTTCCTGCGAGGTCGAAACGATCTTGCCCGGATGGACGTTCTTCTTGGTCCAGCTCATTTCGCTGACATGGACCAGGCCCTCGACACCGGGCTCCAGCTCGACGAACGCGCCGTAGTCGGTGATGTTGGTGACACGGCCCTTGAGCTTGAACGCGACCGGATACTTGGCGCCGGCGCCTTCCCACGGATCGCTCATCAGCTGCTTCATGCCGAGCGAAATGCGCTGGGTCTCGGCGTTGAAGCGAATGACCTGGACCTTGACCGATTGGCCGATGGTCAGTGCTTCGGACGGGTGATTGATACGCTTCCAGGCGATGTCGGTGACATGCAGCAGGCCATCGACGCCACCCAGATCCACGAACGCACCGTAGTCGGTGATGTTCTTCACGATGCCGTCGAGCACCTGGCCCTCCGACAGCGCGCCCATCAGGCGCGTACGGTCCTCGGCCCGGGTCTCTTCCATCACGGCGCGCCGCGACACCACGATGTTGCCGCGGCGGCGATCCATCTTGAGGATCTGGAACTGCTGGGCCTGGCCCATCAGCGGGCCGACATCGCGTACCGGACGGACATCCACCTGGCTGCCCGGCAGAAACGCCACCGCGCCGCTCAGGTCGACCGTGAAGCCACCCTTCACGCGGCCGAAGATCGTGCCCATGACGCGCTCGTTGTCGGTGAATGCCTTCTCGAGAACGGTCCAGGCTTCCTCGCGGCGCGCCTTGTCGCGCGACAGGACGGCCTCGCCTTCCTTGTTCTCCATGCGATCGACGAAGATGTCGACCTCGTCGCCTTCCTTCACTTCGGCGGCGCCGCCATTGGCGAATTCACGCAATGCGACGCGGCCCTCGGACTTGAGGCCGACATCGATGGTGACGAAATCGTTGGCGATGCGAATGATCCGGCCCTTGACGACCGTGCCTTCGAAACTGGTCGAACCACCGAGCGATTCGTCGAGAAGTGCCGCGAATTCGGCGCTCGACGTGTCGTTCTCGGGTCTGCGCAGGGTGCTGCCCTTAGCCATTCAGTACCTCTTCCATCATCGATCCCGGGCGAGCACTGCTGCCCGTCGGCCAACCGGTTAAGTCCGGCGGATCCACTGCCTCTGAAACACCGACGCCCGGACGACACGCCCGTTCGCAATCACCGCTTGTTGTCTTCGATCCGCCGGCGGCGACTTACGGCCCGGAGGATCGAAAGCCCTTGCGCTCGATAAACGCCAAGGCGGCGGCAAACGCCGCGTCGGCATCCATGTCGCTGGTATCGAGAAGGAAAGCATCGGGCGCGGCTCTAAGTGGTGCAGCCGCCCGTTCGCTGTCGCGACGGTCCCGCTCCGCCATCTCGGCAAGAACGCGCGGTTTTATAGTGTCGAGCCCCAGCGCGCGCAACTCCTGGTACCGGCGCTCGGCTCGGGCATCGGAACTTGCCGTCACAAACAGCTTAACCGGTGCATCGGGACAAATGACGGTGCCGATGTCACGCCCGTCAAGCACTGCGCCGGACGTTTGGGATGCAAATTTCTTCTGGAACTTCAACAGGTTGGCGCGAATTTCCGGAAGTGCTGCCACCTTCGAGGCCGCCTGGCCTGCACGGTCGGTTCTGAGGTCGGGGTCGGCCAGATCCGACAACTGCAGACTGATGGCGATTTCGCCGGCCGGCCGGCCGCTTTTTTCGGCCTTCAGGCCAACTGCCCGATAGAGCAGTCCGGTATCGAGGTGAGGCAGCTGGAAATGGGCGGCGAGCCGACGCGCCAGCGTACCCTTGCCGGCCGCCGAAGGCCCGTCGATGGCGATGACCAACGGGCCGTTCACGTCCGGCCGCTCATGCTGGCCCGACCTTGCCGCCGAGCCCGTTGATGAGGGCGGCAAACCCCGGGAAGCTGGTGTCGATCGGCGAGCCATCATCGATTGCCACCGGCTCGCGGGCAGCAAGGCCCAACACCAGGAACGACATGGCGATGCGATGGTCGAGATGCGCCTTGACCACACCGCCGCCGGCCGGCGCAGCGCCCGTGCCATGAACGACCAGGGTGTCGGCTCCCATTTCGTGGCGCACCCCGTTGGCCGCCAGCCCGGCCGCCACGCTGGCCAAGCGGTCGCTTTCCTTGGCGCGCAATTCCGCGAGGCCCAGCATATGCGTCGAGCCCTCGGCACAGGCAGCGGCCATGGCGAGGATCGGATATTCGTCGATCATCGAGGGTGCGCGATGGGCCGGCACCTCGACGCCTTTCAGCCCGCCGCCTTTGACATGCAGGTCGGCCACCGGCTCACCGCCGACGTCGCGTGCGTTTTCGAAGGCGATATCCGCGCCCATCTCGCGCAGGGTCTCATAGAGTCCTGCCCGCAGCGGATTGACCCCGACATTCTCCACGGTGACGTCGCTGCCCGGCCGGATCGCCGCTGCGACCACGGCGAAGGCCGCCGACGACGGATCGCCCGGCACCACGATGTCGCGTCCGCGCAGTTCAGGCCAGCCAACAACCGTGATGCGCTTGCCACCACCTTCGGCCGGGCCGACGCGAACCTCGGCGCCGAAATGGCGCAACATCCTTTCGGTATGATCGCGCGTCGCCTCAGGCTCGATCACCGTGGTTTCGCCGGCGGTGTTGAGGCCGGCCAGCAGGATGGCACTTTTCACCTGCGCCGACGCGACGGGCAGGCGGTATTCGATCGGCACCATTTCGTCGGTACCGATGATGGCGAGTGGCATGCGCCCGCCTTCGCGTCCGTGAAAGCGTGCGCCCATGTGCGACAGCGGCTCGATGACGCGCTGCATCGGCCGTCCCCGGAGCGAGGCGTCGCCGGTCATGAAACTGGTGAACGGATGACTGGCAAGAATTCCCGACAGCAGTCGCGCCGCGGTACCGGAATTACCGAGGTCCAGGATATTGCCCGGTTCGCGGCCGCCCCCCACGCCGAAGCCGCGGACCTGCCACAACCCGGGGCCCTGGTGTTCGACTTCGGCTCCCAGCGCCCGTAACGCCGCGACGGTGGCAAGCACGTCCTCGCCTTCGAGCAGGCCGCTGACCCTGGTTTCGCCCAGCGCCAAGGCACCGAACATCAGGGCACGATGCGAGATCGATTTGTCGCCCGGCGCCCGGACGCGACCGTGCAATCGGGCGACCGGACGGGCGATCAGCTTGGCCATTGTGGCTGTTGCGGACAGGACACTCTCCTCCAGCGGCGGCGCCAATGCGGCGCGGCGCCGTCGTAGCATGCCGGAATTTGGTTTTGACAGGGTGAAAGACGCATGACATACGCGCTCCCTCACGGCCGATTCGGCCGAATTCAGCAGAATTTCGGGAGATTCAGCGTGGTCAAGGCGACCTGGGGCACCAAGCGCACCTGCCAGAGCTGTGCGGCGCGCTTCTACGATCTCAACAAGAGCCCGATGAAATGCCCCAAGTGCGGCCGGGAGCATGATCGAGAGGATTTCGTGAAGGTTCGGCGCGGCCGTGGCGCGGCAGCAGCGGCAGCGGCTGCGACCGCTGCGGCATCGGCGGCGGCAGCGGCGCTCGCCAAGGCGGCGGCCAAGAAAAAGGCCGACGACGCAGCATTGGCCGGTGACGAACTGGTCGACCCGGAGGGCGACGACGCGCTGGAAGAGGACGATCTCGCCGACGACACCGACGACATCGAAGTCGAGGTCGAAGACGACAAGGGCGAAGGCGACCGCTAGGCCTATTGCCAGTCCGCGGAGCAGGAATTATACCTCGCGCCGCGACCCAGGATTTCGGGGCCATAGCTCAGCTGGGAGAGCGCTACGATGGCATTGTAGAGGTCAACGGTTCGATCCCGTTTGGCTCCACCAACTAAACAAGGGCCCGGCCGGCAACGGCCGGGCCCTTTGATTGTGCGGCAGTCGACGAGATGAAAGCGGCGGCATGGACTATCTGAAGGAGCTGGCCGCGCGGGCCAATTTGAGCGCCTCCTGGGAGGCCTGGTCGTCCGAATATCGCGTTCTGGCGATCGCGGTGGCGTTGGTTGTCGCCTATTGTGCACTTCGCGTCGTGGTACCCGCCGTCCTGCGCATCATGAAGCCGGTCCTGTTCGCGGTGTTTGTCCTCTGCGCCGTGTGGGCATTGTTTCCCGAGGCGACATGCTCGATCGAGCTGATCTCAAAACTGCCGTTGATCTGCTCTCGCTGATGCGCCTTCGCCGGTCCCTCTTCTTCCGGATTACCCAGGCAGCTCCGGCCCCTCCCCATAGTGTGAAATTTGGGTTGCGAGCCATAAATGTGGTGGTCGCCCCCTTATGTTCGGAGTAGGCTTTCGACAGTAGCTGAAGGAGGTTGCTTATCCGTCCACGGACTTTACGCCCCGACGGAGTCTGGATCACCGGCCAATCGCTCGCCGCGTGCCTCCAAGCCGCACCTTCCGTACTGCCGATCGTCGATGCCTCCGCTTGCGGGGGCATTTTTTTTGGCGACCGGCTCCGTTCCTCTGTCCATGCTTCCGGAGTACGCAAATGGCAAAACGCGCCGCACGCCGCGCCAAGCTGCACGCCATCGATGGCGCCCGTATTCACAATGTCGTCTTCGACAAGACTCCGGTCATCGAAAGGGATCAAAGCTACGTCCGAAAAATTCGACCGCGCAGTGAGAATCAACGCATACTGATGGAGGCCATTGAAACCAACCCCCTGACCGTCGCTCTCGGTCCGGCCGGCACCGGCAAGACCTATCTGGCGATCTCTGCCGCCGTCGAAGCTCTCGACGCCGGCACTGTTTCGCGCATCGTGCTATCGCGGCCGGCGGTCGAGGCTGGTGAAAATCTGGGCTTTCTGCCGGGCGACATGCGCGAAAAGCTCGATCCTTACCTGCGGCCCCTGTGGGATGCACTGAACGACCGGTTGGGAGCCAAGCGTCTGCGTCAGCTTCTCGACGACGGGACAATCGAAATCGCTCCGGTGGCATTCATGCGTGGCCGCACCCTCAACAACAGTTTCGTGCTGATCGACGAGGCACAGAACTGCACCTACGGCCAGCTCAAGATGCTGCTGACCCGACTGGGCTGGCATTCGACCATGGTAATGACTGGCGACCCCGACCAGACCGACCTGCTGCCTGAACTCTCCGGCCTGGGCCCGATCGGCAAGAAACTGGAAGGACTCGACGATGTCGCGGTGGTGCGTCTTACCGACCAGGATGTCGTTCGCCACCCCTTGGTAGGGCGCATGCTGTCGGTACTGTAAAGCGACCTAATTTATCCACAAACCGAAGCGCGGCAGACGATCGGACTGAATCATGAACGTCTGCCGCAGCCAGCTTGTTTTGTCGGGTGGAATTTATCCGAATAACCTATATATTACAGAGCACTAATCAGACTTTGGCGCCCGACTGACACCGCCTTTGCATTGAGTCAACAGCATGACATTGGCGTAACATTGGGCAGACACTAGGTTTCTGCACAGACTTTCCCACATGCTCTTGCCGTCTTGTCGGCTGGCAACGGCCGACCCATTGTGCGCGCCCATCCGGCAGGCCCTGTGACCAACGAAACTGACACCGACCAGAAACCGAGCGATGGCTCGCTTGCCGACGGCATGCGGATCATCGCCGAATTCGTGCGCACCCTGCCGCGCAAGCCCGGGGTCTACCGCATGATCGCCGCCGACGGCGAGGTGCTCTATGTCGGCAAGGCGCGCTCGCTGCGCAGCCGTGTCGCCGCCTACACCCAGCCGACCCGGCTGGTGACCCGCCTGATGCGCATGGTTTCGGCGACCACCACGATGGAATTCGCCGTCACCAACAGCGAAGCCGAAGCGCTGTTGCTCGAGAACAACCTGATCAAGCGCTTCCGGCCGCGCTTCAACGTGCTGCTGCGCGACGACAAGTCGTTCCCCTATATCGTCATCCGCCAGAATACCGAATGGCCGCAGCTCGCCAAGCATCGCGGCGCACGCGAATCCAACAACGAGTATTTTGGCCCATTCGCGTCGGCCACTGCGGTCAACCGCACGCTTTACGCCCTGCAGCGCGCCTTCCCGTTAAGGTCCTGTTCCGACAGCGTGTTCGCCGCGCGCACCCGGCCCTGTCTGCAGTACCAGATCAAGCGCTGCACAGCGCCGTGCGTCGGCCGCATCGACAAGGCGGAGTACGCCACCATCGTCAACGAAGTGCGCGGCTTCCTGGGCGGCCGCAATCACGAAATCCAGCAGGCCCTGTCCCAACGCATGGAGCAGGCGTCGGGCGATCTCGACTTCGAAAGCGCCGCCGTGCTGCGCGACCGCATCCGGGCGCTGACGCAGATCCAGTCGCATCAGTCGATCAGCCTGCCCTCGATCGACGAAGCCGATATCTTCGCCGCCCACGCCGATGGCGGCCAAGTGTGCATACAGGTGTTCTTCCTGCGTGCCGGCCAGAATCTGGGCAACCGGGCCTATTTCCCGAGCCATGCCCGCGAACTCGACGAAGCCGCCGTCCTTTCGGCCTTCGTCGGCCAGTTCTACGAGTCGCGGCCGGCGCCCCGGCTGATCCTGACCAGTCACGACGTTGCGGAGCGCGAGCTGCTGGAAAGCGCATTGGCGATAAGCGCCGCGCACAAGGTCGAGATTCGCCATCCCAAGCGCGGCGACCAGAAGGATGCCCTCGACCAGGCAGTGTCCAATGCCCGCGAAGCCCTGGCGCGGCGGCTGGCCGAACGTGGCACCCAACGCCTGCTCATCGAGGGCGTCGCTCGCGCCTTCGGCCTCGACGCGCCGCCCGAACGCATCGAGATCTATGACAACAGCCACATCCAGGGGACGGCGCCGATCGGCGCCATGGTTGTGGCCGGTCCCGAAGGCTTCATGAAAGGCGCCTACCGCAAGTTCAATATCAAGACCGAGGGCGCGGCTGGCGACGACTTCGCCATGATGCGCGAGGTCATGAGCCGCCGTTTCGGCCGCGCCTTGAAGGAGAATCCCGACCGCGACGAGGAGCACTGGCCGGACCTCGTGCTGATCGACGGAGGCCAGGGTCAGCTTGAGGCCGCCAGGCAGGTGGCGACCGAGCTCGGGCTGGAGGACATCGTCATGGTCGCCATCGCCAAGGGGCCCGATCGCGACGCCGGCCGCGAACGCTTTTTCATGCCGGGGCGCCCCCCCTTCTCGCTCGAACCGCGCGATCCCGTTCTGTACTTTCTGCAACGCCTGCGCGACGAGGCGCACCGCTTCGCGATCGGCACCCATCGCGCACGCCGCGCCGCCGACCTTACGCGCTCGACGCTCGATGAAGTGCCGGGGATCGGTGCCGGCCGCAAGCGCGCTTTGCTCAACCATTTCGGCAGCGCCCGCGCCGTCGCCGTGGCGACGCTCGAGGACATCAAGTCGGTGCCGGGCATATCGGGCACGATCGCCCAGAAAATCCATGACCACTTCCGGGGTGGCCGCTAAGGTGACATGACAGGCCCAATTGATGTTGTTCAATCTTCCCAACGTGCTGACCCTGTCGCGGATCGCGGCCATTCCGCTGGTCGTCGCGTGCTTCTGGCTTGATCGCGGTTGGGCACAGTGGCTGTCGATGATCCTGTTCGTGGCCGCTGCCGTAACCGACTGGTTCGACGGCTATTTCGCGCGTCGCTACCACCAGATTTCGAGGCTCGGCCGCTTTCTCGATCCCATCGCCGACAAGCTGCTGGTCGCGGCGGCGCTGCTGATGCTGGTCGACAACGGTCAGCTGGGCGGAATCAATGTGCTGGCAGCCATGATCATCCTGGCACGCGAGATCCTGGTCTCGGGTCTGCGGGAATTCCTCGCCGAACTGCGGGTCGGCCTGCCCGTCAGCGCGCTCGCAAAATGGAAAACCGCCGTGCAGATGGTTGCCATCGCCTTCTTGCTGGTGGGCGACGCGGCGTCACCCACTATCAGCGATCTCGGCCTCTGGCTGATCTGGATCGCCGCGGCTCTGACTTTGATCACCGGGTACGACTATCTTCGGACCGGCCTGCGACACATGGCGGAGGATACCTCCAGCAGTCCCGGAGATTCGTCGTGAAGATCCGCTACTTCGCCTGGATGAAGCGCACGGTCGGTGTGGCGGACGAAGAAGTGATCCCACCCGCCGATGTCCGAACGGTTGGCGATCTCGTCGCCTGGCTGCGTACCCGCAGCACCGGCCACGCCGAGGCGCTGGCGGCGGGGGCCGCCTTCGGCGCCGCAATCGACCAGCGCACGGCGACATTCGACGCGCCCCTTGCGGACGCCCGCGAGGTCGCCTTCTTCCCGCCGTTCACCGGCGGCTAGGATCATGACGATACGCGTCCAGGAAGCCGATTTCGACGTCGGCGCCGAACTCGACAAACTTTCGGCCGGCAACAAGAAGATCGGCGGCCTGGCGGTATTCGTCGGCCTGGTGCGCGAGATGCATACGCGCGATGGGCTGCATCGCGAGCGCATCGACGCCATGACGCTCGAACACTATCCCGGCATGACCGAGAAGGCCCTTGAAGAGATCGAAGCCGAAGCGCACCGGCGTTGGCCGCTGGAGGCGACGCTGATGGTGCATCGCTACGGCCGGTTGGAAGCCGGCGACCGCATCGTTCTGGTGGCGGTCGGCTCGCCGCATCGTGAGGCGGCCTTCGAAGCCTGTGAATTCCTCGTCGACTGGCTCAAGACCAAGGCTCCGTTCTGGAAACTCGAGGAGACGCCAAGCGGCGAGAAGTGGGTCGAAGCCCACGAAGGCGACGACGCAGCCGCCGCGCGCTGGGCAAAGAAATAGCGCCGTTCCGGCGTCAGCCCAAAGCCACCAGCGCCAGGTTCGACCGGCCGCACCCACGCAGCCGGTCCGCCGCCATCAATGCACGCTGGCCGCTGCGGCATGCCAGCACGATGCGGTCCGCTGCCGGTTCGGCCAGCACTGCTTCGATGCAGTCCACCTCCAGGCGACGCGCGCCAGGGAACGGCGACAAGGGCGCCTCCGCCAGACTGCGCAGATCAACCACCAGATCGGCAGCGGTCACTTCGGCGGCGGCAATGAAGGGAACGAATGCGTCCGGCTCGGGACTGCCGGCAAAGCCGAATCCCCCGAAGGAGATTCGGTGCGCGTCGAAGGTGACGACCCGCCCCAGCGCCGTCGGCTCAAGGCCGAGAAGAAGGTGCAATGCGAGATGGGCCTGCAGACCGCCCAGCACCGCTACCGCCGTGCCCAGCACACCGACGCTGTCACAGGTGCCACCGTCCACCGACACTTCGGGAAAAACCGCGCGGTAACTCGGGCCGCCGCCGCAGAAGGCGCCGGCATAGCCCGTCGTGCCGATGACCGAGGCGCTGACCAACGGCTTGGCCAGCGCGTGACAGGCGTCGCTCAGCATGTAGGTGACGGCGAAGCTGTCGGCGGCATCGACCACGACATCCACGCCGGCAACCAGACGCGCGGCGTTCTGCGGCGTCAGGCGCTCGGCCAGGGCATCGACGCGAATGCCCGGATTGAGCCGCAGTAGCGATGCACGGGCCACTTCGGCCTTGGGCTTGCCGATATCCGCCATGCCATAGAGCGGCTGGCGATGAAGATTGCTCTCCTCGATCGCATCGTGATCGACGATCGCCAGGCCGCCGACGCCCGCGCCCGCGAGATACTGCATCACCGGACAGCCGAGACCGCCTGCACCAACCACAAGCACTGACGACGCCGCGAGCCGCACCTGCCCGGCTTCGCCGACGGCGGGCAAAATCGTCTGACGCGCATAACGGTCGGTCATACCGGTCTCCGGGTCGCGGCGAGCCAGGCCTTCGCCTGACCGATCGGGTCGGCATGATTCACGATGTCGCCAACGACGGAGGCGGTATCGGCACCGGACTGAAGGCAGAGCAAAGCTCGATCGAGGGTGAGCCCACCGATCGCCACCAGCGGCCGGTCGCCGACCAGCTTCTTCCATTCGCCGAGCCGCGCCGGCCCCTGCGGCGCCCACGGCATCTGCTTGAGCTTGGTGGGATAGATCGGCCCCAGCGCGACATAATCGGGATCGATCTTGAGCCCCGCCTCCAACTCGCCGTGATCATGGGTGCTGACGCCGATGCGGACCCCGGCGCGACGCAGTGCCTTCACGTCGGCGTCGACCAGATCCTCCTGACCGAGATGGATATAGTCGCAGCCCTCGTCGATAGCCGCCTGCCAATGGTCGTTCACAATGAGCTGCGCCCCATGCGCCGCGCAGACGGCTTTCGCTTCGCCCAGTTGCCGGCGTATCTCGGTATCGGGCTGTTCCTTGATGCGGAGCTGGATCAGCTTGGTGCCGATGGGCACCAGCCGGGCGACCCAACTGGAGTCGGGCACGACGGGATAGAACGGATCGAGCATTTCCAGCCTCATTCCTCAGTCACCAAGAGCTGCCTTGCCGATCACCGGCGTGGACGGCACCGCCATGTCGCGCGGCTCCATCGGTCTTGCCAGGAACGCGGCACGGCCGGCCTCGACGGCGAGCGCGAAGGCCCGCGCCATGCCAACGGGATCGCCGGCCTCGGCCACCGCCGTGTTGAGCAGCACGGCGTCGTAGCCCAGCTCCATCGCCGCCGCGGCGTGCGAGGGCACGCCGAGCCCGGCATCGACGACGAGAGGAATGTCGGGGAAGTGGGCGCGGAGCGACCGCAGGCCGTAGACATTGTTGAGGCCGCGTGCCGAGCCGATCGGCGCACCCCATGGCATCAGGACGCGACAGCCCGCCTCGACCAGTCGCTCGGCGACCACGAGATCCTCGGTCGTGTAGGGCAACACGTCGAAGCCGTCATCGGACAGGATCCGGGCCGCCTCGACCAGTCCGAAGACGTCGGGCTGCAGCGTGTCGGAATCACCGATCACCTCGAGCTTGATCCAGGTCGTGTCGAACAGTTCGCGCGCCATGTGGGCGGTCGTTACCGCTTCCTTTACCGAATGGCATCCGGCCGTATTGGGCAGCACCCGCACGCCAAGAGAACGAACGAGCGACCAGAAACTCTGGCCGGCGCGCTCGCTGCCGCTCTCGCGCCGCAGCGACACCGTCACGACCCCGGCCCCGGAGGCCTTGATCGCCTCGGTGAGAACCGCAGGCGATGGATAGCGGGCCGTGCCGAGCATCAGGCGCGAGGAAAGATCAACGCCGTAGAACAACATCGCCTATCCTCCCTGCATGGGGGCTACGACCTCGATGCGGTCGCCGTCGGTGAGCTTCGTCGCCGGCCGTGCCGGCGCGGCCACGAACCGGCCGTTGACCGCCGTCGCGATCTTGCGCCCGCCATAGCCCAGGGACTCGAGAGCCGCCGCCAGTGTGCCCGGCTCGACGTCACGCGCATCGTCGTTCAGGAATATCCGCATCGGTCATCTCCAGGGAAACGGTGGGATCGAAGACCGCATCGGCAACCTTGCGCGCGAGCGCTGGCGCCAGCAGGAAGCCGTGACGGAACAGGCCGTTGGCGCGGAGCACGCGGCCCTCGCGCCGCACCTGCGGCAGATTGGCGGCGAAAGCCGGACGCAAATCGGCGCCCAGCTCGACGACCTCGGCCTCGCCGAAGGCCGGATGCAGGGCGAAGGCGGCATTCAGGAGTTCGACGGTCGAGCGCACGCTCGCGCCGCCCTGCCGCTCGCTTTCGATCATGGTGGCGCCGATCATGAAAAGCCCATCGCCACGCGGCACGACATAGAGCGGAATCCGTGGATGAAGCATGCGAACGGGCCGCGTTAGGGCAACGTCGAGGCAGCGCACCATTACCATTTCGCCGCGCACGCCACGCAGGTCCTGCAAGGCATCGCGGGCGGCAAACCCGCGGCAATCCACCACGACGTCTCCGGGTGCGGCGTCGGGCGAGAGGTCGATGCCGAAGCGGACCGCAACGCCTTGCCTGGCGAGACCATCGACAAGGGCGGCCAGCGCCCGACGCGGATCGAGATGCGCCTCGTCGGGAAAGAACAGCGCCCGGTGATACCGGCTGGCGAGGTCCGGTTCGAGTTCGGCGATCCGTTCCGCGCCGATCGCTTCGAAACGCTCCGTACGCTGAGCAAAACGGGCGAGATCGGCCGCATCACGCGGCTGCGCCACGACCAGGCTGCCGTTGCGAACAGTGTCGGGAAAGCGCCGCATCCACCAGTCGATGGCAGGCGCGCCGAGGCTGGCGACTGCCGGATCGGTCGTGGCGCGCTCGCACCACGGTGCCAGCATGCCGCCCGCCTGCCACGAGCAGCTTCCGTCTCCCAGGCGCTGACCGCGATCGACCAGGTCGACCCTGGCGCCGCCTTCAGCAAGTTCCAGCGCACAGCAAAGACCTGCAACGCCGGCGCCAATGACGGTAACTGAAAGTCGTTTCACTCGACGAACTCCCGTTCCTTCGCCGGCATGATCCGGATCAGGTTCAAAGGGTTCAGCCGTTCGCTGTCTCAGCCCGGACCTCTCGCGAAGACCGGACACCCCTCGGACGTCATCGAGAAAAGGGGATCGAGGCCCTCAATGTCAAGCGGCCAACGACCTGACCGGACCCTCCAAATGTGCCGACTCGCCGAAACCCTCGGATTCCGGCTCGCGCACCAGCGTCTGAAAGTCGGCCATAAGGGTGCGCGCGACCGGGCCGGCCTGATAATGATGTCCGTCGACCGAACCCACCGGCACGATTTCGGCGGCCGTACCGCACAGGAACACCTCGCTCGCCTTGGCCAGTTCCTCGGGCATCACGGCGCGTTCCTCGATCAGCCAGCCACGCCGGCGAGCCAGTTCCATCACCGCGCGGCGCGTGATGCCGTCCAGGAAATTGTCCGGCGTCGGTGTCACCAGCGTGCCGTCGATCACCAGAAAGAGGTTGGCGCCGGTCGATTCAGCCAGATGCCCCTTCCAGTCGAGCATCAAGGCGTCGTCGAAGCCGGCTTTGAGCGCACGATCCTTTTCGATGCCGCAAATGATGTAGAGACCTGCCGCCTTGGCATGGCCCGGCGCGGTCTCCGGTGACGGCCGACGATACTTCGCCATCGTGACGTTGATGCCGCTGTCGCGCACCTGGATCGAGAGCTTGCCCTCCTGGTCCCACGGCGCAATCGCGAGGTGCACGGTGGTGCCGATACCCGAAACACCCAGCACCTCCGAACCGCGCCAGGCGATGGGCCGGACATAGCCCGACTGCAGACCGTTGGCCTTCACCACGGCACGTGTGGCCTCGTCGATCTCCTCACGCGTCCATGGCAGGTCGTAATCAAGCAGCCGCGCGGACCTGATGAGACGGGCGCTGTGGGCTGCGAGACGGAAGACACGGCCGTCGTAGATGCGTTCGCCCTCGAATACCGCCGAGCCGTAGTGCAGGGCATGGGTGAGGACATGCATGCGAACGTCGCGCCACGCCGCCAAATGGCCATCGATCCAGATATAGCCGTCACGATCGTCCATTGTTGCAGACATTGCGATATATCCCTTCTTATATGTCCTAATAGGTCTGATAGAGTCTTGAATTAGCAACTTTAGTGATTATTAGGTCAGTATTACTGACTTTGTCAATACTGCGTACGGGCTGGCGACATGTGTTCGGGGTCATGAAATGCCGCCCGGCGAGGTACAGTCGCCGGCGGTGCACCAACGAAATGACGAAAGAGGTATCGATCTTGGGCGCGGGACATTCACACGCCACGGCCATGCCCTCCGGGACGGCCGCGGGGCGGCACAAGAGGCGGCTCCTGTGGGCGCTGGCGCTGACTTCGACCTTCATGGTGGTCGAAGCGATCGGGGGCTTGGTGACCGGAAGCCTCGCGCTCCTCGCCGACGCTGCACACATGCTGACCGATGCCGGCGGCTTGGTCCTGGCGCTGATCGCCATCCGTTTCGCCGAACGCCCGGCGACCCCCGAGAAGACCTACGGCTACATCCGCATGGAGGTCCTCTCTGCATTGACCAATGCCGTCGTTCTGCTGCTGCTGACGGTTTTCATCTTCTACGAAGCCTACCAGCGGTTCCTCGACCCGCCGGAGGTCCTCGGTGGACCGATGCTGGCCGTGGCCGTGGCCGGCCTTGCGGCCAATCTGGCCTGCATGAAGCTCCTGTCGGCCGGCGCCACGGAAAGCCTCAACGTCAAAGGCGCCTATTTCGAAGTGCTGGGCGACATGCTGGGGTCGCTGGGCGTCATTATCGCCGCGGTCGTCGTGATGCTCACGGGCTGGGCGCTGGCCGATCCGATCATCGGTGCCGGAATTGGGCTGCTCATCGTTCCACGCACCTGGATGCTGTTGAGACAGGCCATCCACATTCTGATGGAAGGCACACCGCCGGAGATCGACCTGCGGCTTCTGGAGGCCAAGCTGACGGGGATTTCCGGCGTTGTGGCCGTGCATGATCTGCACGTCTGGACGATCACGTCCGGCGTCGACTCGATGAGCTGCCATCTCGTCGTTGCCGACATGACCCAGGCGCGGGCGACGCTGGTCGCCGCAAACGAGGCCATGAAATCCGGCTTCGGCCTCACGCACACGACCATCCAGATCGAGGATCAGGCGCTACGTGAGGCCGAGGGCGAGAGAAAGCTGTAACGGCGTGCGCGCCGCATCGTCTCATTGGGTGTCAAGGCGACACGCCCGCTCTATAGTCGCGGCCGGCTAAAAGCATGGTTGAAACCAGATCCCCCGCCAACCCGCTGTTTCTGCGCGATGAGGAATTGCGTCAGGGCATCGAGCTCATGTTCTATGCTTACCGGGATTTCACGTTCGAATCGGACCAACATCTCAAGCGCTACCAGCTCGGGCGGGCGCATCATCGCGCGCTCTATTTCATCGGCCGCCATCCCGGCGAGACCGTGGGCCATCTTCTGTCGATCCTCAAGGTCACGAAGCAATCGATCTCGCGCGTCCTGAAAGATCTCATCGAACAGGGTTACGTCGAGCAGAAGAGCGGCACGCGCGACCGCCGCGAACGGCGGCTGGAGCTTACGGAACGGGGCCAGAAGCTCGAGCGCGACCTGACCGACCGCCAGAGCCAGCGCTTTGCCCGCGCCTATCGCGAGACCGGCGCCGACGCGGTCGAGGGCTTCCGCAAGGTCCTGCTCGGCCTGCTCGACCCAGCGGAGCGGGCGGTGGTCGACAAGCGCGTTCGAGGTGGGCGCTGACCGGCATGGACGCATCGGCCGACAAGCCGCACATCCTGGTCGTCGACGACGACACACGGCTGCGTGAACTGCTGAAGTCGTTCCTTTCGAAAAACGGCTTCCGCGTCACCGCCGCCGGCCACGCCGCCGAAGCGCGCCAGCGCCTGGAGGCACTCGATTTCGACCTGATCGTGCTCGACGTCATGATGCCCGGCGAAACCGGCCTCGCCTTCGCCGCCCAGCTGCGACGCACCGACAACGTGCCGATCCTGATGCTAACGGCCATGGGCGAGGCCAAGGACCGCATCGCCGGTCTCGAGGCCGGCGTCGACGACTACCTCGGCAAGCCGTTCGAGCCGCGTGAGCTGCTTCTGCGCATTCAGAGCATTCTCCGGAGGCGGCAGCCGAGCGCCGCCCCGGAGGTCGAACCGCAGCGCCTGATCGCCTTCGGTCCGATGCAGTTCGACGCCGATCTGGGCGAACTGACCCACAAGGGCAAACGGGTATCGCTGACAGATGCCGAGGTCGCGTTGCTGCGCGCCTTTGCCGGCCGCATGGGCGAAGTGCTGAGTCGCGACACACTGTGCAAGAGCGTCGGCAGCGGCGTCAACGAACGTGCCATCGACGTTCAGGTCACACGCCTGCGCCGCAAGATCGAGCCCGACCCGTCGTTTCCGCGCTACCTGCGCACGGTCCGTGGCCAGGGCTACCGGCTGGTCGACGCATGAGGTGGGCCGCCGCCCGCGACCTCTTCGAACGCGTCGCCCGCTGGGCCGACCAGCATTCGCCACAAACGCTGTTTGCCCGCGCGCTGATCATCATCGTGGTGCCGATGCTCCTGCTGCAGGCATTGAGTGCATGGTGGTTCTACAGCCAGCGCGGCGACAACGTGACCAATCGTCTGGCGATCCTGCTGGTTCGCGACCTGCGTGTGCTGATCGCGCTGCGCGCCGACTTTCCCGACGACGAGCATCGTGCCTGGATCCTGCGCAGCTCGGCCCAGGATCTGCTGCTGTTCGTCAGTTTCCGCAAGGGTATCGTGCGGCCGTTCAGGCAACCGGAGTATTTCGATATCGCCGCCCGCGAAGTCCAGGGCGCGCTCGAAGCCGACCTCAAGCGCCCGTTCTACATCAACAACGACGTCGGCGGCGGCCAGATGCTGATCGAGATCCAGCTCAACGACGGTGATGTCATGGACGTCCTGGTGCCGCATGTCCGCCTGACCTTCGGCTCAAGCTTCGCCTATGTGCTGGCCCAGCTCGGATCGGCGCTGGTGCTGTTCGGCCTCGCCATCTGGTTCATGCGCCGCGAACTGGTGCCGATCGAGCATCTCGGCGTTGCCGCCGATGCCCTCGGCAAGGGCCGCGACGTGCCCGATTTCGCCTTCAGCGGCGGCACCCGCGAAGTGCGCAATGCCGCGACCGCGTTCCACACGATGCGGATCCGGCTGCGCCGCTCGATCCAGCAGCGCACCGAGATGCTGGCCGGCGTGAGCCACGATCTGCGCACGCCGCTCACCCGCATGAAGCTGTCGCTGGCGCTGCTGCCCGAGTCGCCGGAGACCCGAGAGCTCGCCGACGACGTGATCGACATGGAGCGGATGATCGAGGGCTACCTCGCGTTCGCCCGCGGCGAAGGCGACGAGGATCCCGCCCCGGTCGATCTCGCGGAGATACTCGAAGACGTGGCGGCGGGTGCCCGGCGCGACAATGCCAATGTCGAGGTCGGCAGCCAGGGCGACATGAACGTCGAGCTGCGCGCGCTCGCCATCAAGCGTTGCCTGACCAATCTCGTGTCCAATGCGCTGCGTCACGGCACCCGGGTCCGGATCCACGCGGTGCGCGGCCGCACCTCGGTGGAGATCACGATCGACGACGACGGCCCCGGCATCCCGCCCGATCGGCGCGAGGACGTCTTCCGGGCGTTCTTCCGCCTCGACGAGTCGCGCAATGCCGACACCGGCGGCGTGGGCCTCGGCCTCACCATTGCGCGCGACGTGGCCCGCAGCCATGGCGGCGACGTGGCCCTCGATACCTCCCCGCTGGGTGGCTTGCGCGTCGTCGTGCGAATTCCCGTTTGAGACACCTCGAGGCTTGCGCCGGCGCAGCCTGTGATACAGTCGAGCAGTTTTCAGAGAGACCTAATGGCCCAGACTCAGTCCCTTCAGTTCGCCGAGCTCCCCCATCCCGCTCCGGTCACCGCCGAACAACGCGCCGCCCTGCTGCGCAATCCGGGCTTCGGCCGGGTTTTCACCGACCATATGGTGACGGTTCGCTATCATGAGTCCCAAGGATGGCATGATGCCAAGATCGAGCCGCGGGGACCGATCCCGATGGATCCGGCGGCGGCCGTCCTGCACTACGCCCAGGAAATCTTCGAGGGGCTGAAGGCCTATCGCACCGCCAATGGCGGTGCGACCCTGTTCCGGCCGGAGGAAAATGCCCGCCGCTTCCAGCAGTCCGCCGAGCGGCTGGCCATGCCGGTGCTTCCGGAGCCGGTGTTTCTGGAGGCCGTCGACAAACTGGTCAGCATCGACCGCGACTGGATTCCGGACGGCGACGGCAGCCTCTATATCCGGCCGTTCATGTTCGCGAATGAGACGTTCCTCGGCGTGAAGCCATCGTCGGAATACCTGTTCATCGTCATCGCCTCATCGGTCGGCGCCTATTTCAAGACGGACGCTCCGGCGGTTTCGGTCTGGGTGTCACCGGACTATACGCGCGCCGCGCCAGGCGGTACGGGTGCGGCCAAGTGCGGCGGCAACTATGCCGCCAGCCTGGTGGCCCAGGCGGAAGCGACCAAGCATGGCTGCGACCAGGTCGTGTTCCTCGACGCCGTCGAGCGGCGCTGGATCGAGGAACTCGGCGGCATGAACATCTTCTTCGTCTTCGACGACGGCTCGATGTCCACCCCGCCGCTCGGCGGCACGATCCTGCCCGGCATCACCCGTGCGTCGCTCCTCACCCTGGCCCGGGACAAGGGCGTTTCGGTTCGCGAGGAGCGCTATTCGATCCAGCAATGGAAGGCCGATGCCGCCAGCGGCCGGCTGCGGGAGGCCTTCGCCTGCGGCACGGCCGCCGTCGTGACACCGATCGGCACGGTGCGCAGCCAGGATGGCGAATTCAGGATCGGAAACGGCGGCTCGGGCGCCAAGACCGAGGAGCTGAAGGCAGCCCTGGTCGGCATCCAGCGCGGCCAGGCGGCCGATCCGCATGGCTGGATCCACAAGGTTTTTTAGGCGGCGCCTAAAAGAGCCGGCCGCCGTTCGGGACTTTCTTGTCGGGTGCGAAAAGCACGACGCTGCCGTCGTCGGCCGGAAAGCCGAGCGTCAGAACCTGCGACATGAACTTGCCGATCTGACGCGGCGGGAAATTCACCACCGCGGCGACCTGCCGGCCGACCAGTGCCTCGGGCGCGTAATGCACCGTGATCTGCGCCGAGGACTTTTTCGTGCCCAGCTCGGCACCGAAATCGATCAGCAGCCGAATCGCCGGCTTGCGCGCGCCCTCGAGGACAGAGGCTTCGACGATGGTGCCGACGCGGATGTCGACCTTCTCGAAATCTTCGTACGCAATCTCGTTCATGAGGCGGCACCCTAGCCGGGTGGAGGCAAAAGAAAAGGGCCGCTGATGCGGCCCTTTCCGTCAATCGGCCAGGGGCCGATCGAAGCTTACTTCTTGGCGATCGCGGCCTTGACCTCTTCGGTCAGCTCCGAGACGCGCTGGCTGAGCGCGCTCAGGGCGTCGGCATGGCCCTTGCTGTAGAGGTCGGCCAGTTCCTTGGAATTGGCAATGGCAGCCTCGTAGCTCTTCTGCACGAAGTCGATCTGCTTGGCGGCCTTCTCCTCGACGGTCGCGGCGGCGAGAACTTCGCTGCCGTGCTTGGAGAGGTCTTCCATCGCGGCGCGAACCATATCGCCCTGGCGCTGCGCGATGGCCTTCATCGACTCGACGGCCGAGGTGTTGACGGTGGTCAGCGTGGTGAAGTTCTTGCGTGCTGCTTCGACCATCGATTCGACGTTCATGGCAGGCATCTTGAAATCGCCGGCAATCTTGGTGAAGTCGATGTCGGCAAACGGATTCTTGAAAGCGCCTGTGGCGTACATGGGATTCTCCTGGAAGGGGCGGAAACGCGGTGAATACTCGGGTGCCCGTTTTGCTGCGGTGCACAACAGAGACTAATTTATGCATGCGGCGCAGCAAGTCAAGAGACGATTTTGTGCACTGCACCAAATATTCACGCAGCAGGCGAAACCGGCCCCCCCGCCCGGGTTCCCGGTTCGGCAACTTTTATATATTTATCAACGATTTGTGACCATTTTTCGGCGCTTTTCAGACGCCCATCCAGGGCCGCCATCGTCTTGGAAAGATCGACTGTCTCGTCACGGTCGAAGACCCGCGACACCGTATAGTCGATGGCCAGTAGACCGTTCTGTCGCAGTGCACCAGGCAGGCCTTCGCTCGGCAGACCCGAGGCTTCCAGCATGGCGGCCATCGACCGGCGCAGCGCCGGCCCCAAGGCCAGCGCCAGCAGCGGATCGCTTGTCGCTGCCCGGCGGATTGCCCCAAGCGCCGGGCGGTGTGGGCGGAGCGCATCATAGCGCTGCATCAGGATATCGAACAGGCGGTCGCGCGCCGTTTCCTCCGGGTCGGTCTCGGCCGGCACGCGGCCCAGCACCTCACCATCGATGCGCGCCAGGAAGCCGCCGACCAGCGCGACCTTGTCGGGATACAGACGATAGAGGTCGGCGAGGCCAAGGCCGGCTGCGCTGGCGACATCACGCAGAGTCACGGCCGCAAAGCCCTTGTCGGCAACCAGGCTGAGAAAGGCGTCGAGGGCCGCCTCGCTCGGCGGCTTCATCCCGCGAGTTCCCTGGAACGGCGCGACGCGGCCGCCAGGGCCTTGTCGAATACCGGTTGAATGCCGTCGGGCGCCATCAGGACTTTCAGTGCCTCCGCCGTGGTGCCCCCGGGGCTGGTGACGTTGATGCGCAGCTGCGCGGCGGCATCGCTCGACTGCCTGAGCAATTCACCGCTGCCCGCAACGGTCGCGCGCGCGAGCTGCATCGCCATGTCCGGCGCCAGACCGAGCTTGGTGCCGGCTGCCGCCATCGCCTCGACCAGCAGGAACACATATGCCGGCCCGCTGCCCGACAGCGCGGTCACCGGATCCAACAGTGCCTCGTCGTCGACCCATAGTGCCTCGCCCACAGCCTCGAGCAGTTCGTGGCAGCGCTTCTTCTCGGCCGCCGACACGCCGGATGCGGCCGTGGCAACGGTGATGCCCTGGCGCACCGCGGCGGGCGTGTTGGGCATGGAACGCACGACCTTGGCGCCTTTGCCGAGATGGCCCGCGAAGTAGCCCAGCGTCTTGCCGGCGGCGATCGACAGGAACACCGATCCCCCATTGGGACCATGGTCGGCAAAGCGCTTGAGATCGGGCAGCACGGCGTCCATGGACTGCGGCTTGACCGCCAGCACGACGATTTCCGGTGTCTCGCCGACCTCGCTCGACGACGCCACGGCACGCAGGCCGGGCTTGTTCGGCCGGATGGCTTCGGCCGGCTCGGCCACGACGACATCGGCGACGGCCAATCCACGCGCCAGCCAGCCATCCAGCATGGCGCCGCCCATCTTGCCGCAACCGACCAGCAGCAACTTGCCCATGCGGCTCTCCTAACGTCCCTTGAATTTTGCCGGCCGCTTTTCGCGGAAGGCACTGGCGCCTTCCTTGCGGTCTTCCGAAGTGGCGATCTGCTCCAGCTTGTAACGCTCGGGCACGAATATCTCGGCCGGCCCGCGCGGCAGGGTCTGGTTGGCAAAATCGCGCAGGGTGCGGATCACCAGCGGCGCGGAGTCAGCGATGATCCTGGCCATGCGGCGCGCTTCCTTGCGCTCCTCGCCGAGTGGCACGACCTTGTTCACGAAGCCCACGTCGTAGGCGCGCTGCACGGAAATCTCCTCGCCCAGCAGCAGCAATTCCATGGCGACCTTGTGCGGCATGCGCGACACGATGCCCGGCATCAGACCGCCGAACACGCCGACCTTGGCCTCGGGATACATGAACTTCGTGGTGTCGGCCGATACCATCAGGTCGCAGGTCATCACCATGCAGATGGCGCCGCCGATCACCCAGCCCTGGGTGGCGCAGATCACCGGCTTGGTGAGGGCATGGCTGACGTGCGGCACAGCCTTCCACATCGCCGACGGCGGCTCCTTGAGGTCGGCGCCGACGCAGAATGCCGGTCCATCGGCCTGCAGGATGGCGACCTTGTCGTCGCCTGCCTCGAAGCCTCGATAGGCGTCGTAAAGGTCGTCGCACAGGGCTTGCGACAAGGCGTTGCGCTTGTCCGCCCGTGTCATGGTGATGGTAGTGATGCCTTCGCTCGACTCGACTTTTACCAAACCCACGGCGTCCTCCGGTGCTTCTTGCGCCGGATGCTACCAGCCGCCCATACTCCCCGCACCAGGAGTCACACCATGCAAACCCGCAATCCCTTCATCGACGATCTCACCAAGGTGGCCAACGGCGCCGTGGGCGCATTGAGCGGCGTGAAAGACGAGGTCGAAGCCCGGGTGCGCGACCGGATCGCCAAGATCCTCGACGGCATGGACATTCCGCGTCGCGACGAGTTCGACGCGGTAAAGGCCATGGCCGCCAAGGCCCGCGAGGAAAACGAGGACCTGAAGAAGCAGATCGCCGAACTACAGGCCAAGCTGGACGGTCGCTAGGCCGATGCGGGTTGGCGTCGAGGTCGGCGGCACCTTCACCGACCTCGTTGCGGTCGAAGAGGGACGGGTCGTCGTCACCAAGGTGCCGAGCACGCCCGGAAGTCCCGACATCGGCGCTTTCGCCGCGCTGACCGCCTCGGGCATCGATCTGGCGGGCATCGAGGATCTCGGCCACGGCTCGACGGTCGCCACCAACGCCGTGCTCGAACGCAAGGGTGCGGCGGTGGCATTCGTTGCCACTGCGGGCTTCCGCGATCTGCTGTTCATGCAGCGCCACGACCGGCGCAACATCTACGATCTCTTCTATGCCAAGCCCGCGCCGCCGGTGCGCCGCAAGGATTGCTTCGAAGCGACCGAACGCCTGGCCGCCGACGGTTCCGTGGAGACGCCGCTCGACGAGGCCAGGGTGCGCGCCGAACTGATCCCCGCCCTGAAGAACGGAGCCTATCGCGCGGTCGCGATCTGCCTGCTCAATGCCTATGCCAATCCGGTGCACGAGAAGCGGCTGGCGACCTTGATCGCCGAGGCGCTGCCCGATGTGCTGGTGACCTGCAGCCATCAGGTGGCCCGCGAGTTTCGCGAATTCGAGCGCGCCTCGACGACCCTGCTGTCGGCCTACGTTCAGCCCGTCATCGACGGCTACCTGCACCGCTTCGAGAGCAAGCTCGCGGGCTCCGGCTTCAGGGGCCGCTTCACCGTGATGCAATCCAACGGCGGCCGCCTGCCGGCCGAAGCGATGCGCCAGAGCGCCATCACCGCACTCTATTCCGGCCCTGCCGCCGGCGTCGTCGGCGCCACGCGCCAGGCCGCCCGCTCGGGCTACAAGGACCTCATCACCTTCGACATGGGCGGCACCTCCACCGACGTCTGTCTGGTGCAGGACGGTCGCCCCTCGCTCGCCTCGGAAAGCGAGATCGACGGCCTGCCAATCCGCACGCCGGTGCTCGACATCGTGTCGGTCGGCGCCGGCGGCGGCTCGATCGCCTGGGTCGACGACGGTGGCATGCTGCGAGTCGGCCCCCAGAGTGCCGGTGCGGATCCCGGCCCGGCCTGCTACGGCAAGGGCGGCATCGAACCCGCCACCACCGACGCCCATATCGTGATCGGCACCATCCGCCCCGGCGCTTTCCTCGGCGGCCGCATGACCCTCGACGGCGACGCCGCGCGGCGCGCCTTCGAACCGATCGCCACCCGTTTCGGTCTCGGCATCGAGCAGGCGGCGTCCTCGGCGCTGCAGCTCGCCGACGCCAACATCGTGCGCGCCATCCAGCTCGTCTCGACCGAGCGCGGCCGCGATCCCCGCGACTACGCGCTGGTGCCGTTCGGTGGCGCAGGCCCCTTGCATGCCGCGCGCATCGCCGAGGAGCTCGGCATCTCGACCATCGTCGTGCCGCCCAATGCCGGCGTGATCTCGGCCTATGGCCTCGTTGCCTCGGACTACACCAAGTTCGACGCCGTCACGCGCAAGATGAAGCTCGACGACGCAGCCGCCACCGAAGCTGGCAAGACCTTCGCCGAGATGCGCGCGAGGCTTGCCGCCCAGTTCGAAGACATGAAACTGCCGGGCACGCTCGACTACACCCACACGCTGGAAATGCGCTTCGTCGGCCAGGCCTTCGAGGTCGGCGTCGAAATTCCCCCGGATCGCCTCGGCGCCCTCGATGCAACCTATCTCTCCGGCCTGTTCGCCGATGCCCACCACCGCACGTTCATGCACGGCGCCGCGCTCGACCGCGCGGTCGAGATCGTGACGCTGCGCGTCGGCGCCACCCTGCCGATCGGCGCCATTCCCCAACTCGACCGCGAGAAGCTGGCCGCCCGCGCGCCCGAGCAGGCGAAGATTTTCCACGGCGAGACCTGGCTCGATTGTGCCCGCTTCACCGCCGAGGCGCTCGCCGCCGGCCAGAAAATCGCCGGACCCGCGGTGATCGAAGGCTATACCGCGACCACGTGGGTACCTCCCGGCTGGACAGCCGAACTCGACCCGGCCGACAATCTGATCCTTCGGAGGTCCGCATGAGCCAGCTGGGTCCCATCGACTATGCCGTCATCAGCCAGGCGCTGATCGCCTCGGCGCGCGAGATGGGCGTAAAGCTGATCCGGTCCGCCTACTCGACCATCCTGCGCGAGGCACGCGACGGCTCCGCCGGCCTGATGGACCGCTTCGGCAACACCGTCGCCCAGGCCGAACTGATCCCCATGCAGCTCGGGCCGATCGGCGAGACGCTGCGCGCCTGCCTGAAACGCCATCCCGTCGAGACGCTGAAGGAAGGCGATTTCCTGATCAACAACGACCCGTTCGAGGGTGGCCAGCACATTCCCGACGTCTTCATCTTCACGCCGATCTTCGTCGCCGGCCGGGTCGTGGGCTTCGGCGCGTCGGTGGCGCACCATCTCGATCTCGGCGGCGGCGCCCCCGGCCTCAACATTCATGCTTCGGACGTCTACCAGGAAGGGCTGCGCTTCCCGCCCAGCAAGTACGATTTCCAGCGCGACTGGAACGGCGGCAGCTTCGAACGCCTGGTCACCGCCAACGTCCGCGTGCCCGATCTCACCATCGGCGACTTCAATGCCCAGTTCGCCGCCAATGCGATCGGCGTGTTGCGGGTAAAGCAGCTCTGCGAGCGCTATGGCACCGACAAGGTCGAAGCGGCGATGCAGGAGATGCAGGACTATTCCGAGCGCCGCGTGCGCGCCGCCATCGCGCAGGCGCCCAAGGGCACGTTCTACGGCGAGGACGCGGTCGACGACGACGGCCTCACCGACGAGCCGCTGGTGGTGAAGGCCAAGGTCACCATCGCCGAGGATTCGGTCGAGATCGATTTCGAGGGCACCTGCGCCCAGGTAAAACGCAACCTCAACTGCCCCTATTCCAGCACGCTCTCGGCGGCGCTCAGCTGCGTGAAATCGGTGCTGACCAGTCCCGACATTCCCTACAACGAGGGCATGGCGCGGCCGATCACCATAAAAGTGCCCTACGGCTCGCTGCTCAACCCGCGCCCGCCGGCGCCGGTGCGGGCGCGCATGATACCGGCCTATCGCGTGTTCAACGCCGTGATGAAGGCGATGGCGCAGGCACTACCTGACAAGGTGATCGCCACTGGCTTCGACTGCACCACGGCCTTCTGCCTCTCCCGGCTCGGCGAGAAGGGTTATAGCGTCTATCTCGAAATCTTCGGCGGCGGTTACGGCGCCTCAAGGGGCGCCGACGGCTGCGACGCCGTCGACTCGCCGCTCAGCAACTGCTCCAACGCCCCGGTCGAATCGCTCGATATCGACTACGATTTCTTTCGCATTGTCGGCTACGAACTGGCGCCGGATTCTTTCGGGCTGGGTGCCCGCCGCGGCGGCGCCGGCTTTACCCGCCGCTGCGAGATCCTGCGCGATGACGTGCAGCTCGCGATCTATTCCGACCGTTTCCGCCTCGCCCCCGAGGGACTTTTGGGTGGCGAACCCGGCCAGCGCGGCTACTGCCGCATCCATCGCGCCAATGGCACCGTCGAGGAACTGCGGAGCAAGGCCGCCGTCGATCTCGCCAAGGGCGACATCGTCGAAATGTTCGTGGGCGGCGGCGCCGGCTTCGGCCGCGTCTCCGAACGGCCCGACGCCATGATCGAGCGCGACCTCGCCGACGGCCTGCTCACGCGCGATCCGAGATCGGCCCGGAAGTTGGCGGCGGAGTGAGGCATCCTTAGTCGTATGCTCAGTACGACTTGTAGCCCAGGAACTTGCCCGACATGCCAATCTTCACGCGGTCGCCCTTCTGGTCGGGCTGGCGTTCCAGGGTCATGTCGAAGTCGATGGCGCTCATGATGCCGTCGCCGAACTCCTCCTGGATTAGTTCCTTCCAGGTTGTGCCGTAGACCTGCACCAGTTCGTAGAAGCGATAGATCAGTGGATCGTTCGGCGGCACCTGGGGTAGCGAGCCGCGGTACGGGACCTCCTGCAGCAGCAGGACCTCTTCCTTGCCGAGGCCGAACAGCTTGCCGGCCTTGGCCGCCTGTTCCTTGGTCATCTTCATCTGGCCGAGGCAGGCGGCGGTGACGACGATCTTCGAGGCCCCGCCGATCTTCTTAGTGATCTCGTCCCAGGTGAGTTCCTTCATGCGCTTGGCGCTCAGGATCTTCTCGGTCACTTCAGCCCGTTTCATTGCCCGCTCCTGCTGCCCTGAAAATCAGTGCGTCCAGGTCTCCTTGAGCAAGGCACATGCCAGCGGCGACCCAGAACGAGGAAATAATGGGCAGCTCGCAGGTCGATCCGGGCATTGCGCAAAAACACGCATCTATCCCTTCTAGACAAGTATGGGAAAAGGCGTAGAAAATGCCCATCGGGTATCGGCTGGGGCCGACTGTCTGGCACGGGATTGGAGCCTTCAAGGTGCGGCTGCATGACGACATCAGAACGTCAGTCGTCTTCCTAGGATTTGCCGACGAGAAGGATCGCGAGAAGGGCATCCACTGCGTCGGAACCGGCTTTTTGCTTCAGTACGATGGGGTGGGCTACCTCATCACGGCGCGTCACGTTGCGAAGCCGCTTGGCGACGTGGGGTTCGTTGTCCGGTTGAACAAAGACGATGGCTCGTGCGTCAACCTGGAGGCGAATGAGCGCGTATCCTGGTTCTTCCACGACGACGAAAATGTTGATCTCGCGGCCATTACCTTTGGGGTTGGCAAGCCGGGATACAGCCACTCGTTTTTAGGGCCGGGCACTCTTCTGACGGAGGATGTGTCCTACGCCATGCACGTTGGAGCCGGCGACGTTTGCCACACCGTAGGCCTCTTTAGGATGCTGGTGGGCGCTAGCCGCAATCTCCCGGTCGTCCACACCGGCAACATCTCCCTCATGCCCGGCGACGAAAAAGTTCCGATTCGAGACTGGGACGACGAGAGCAAGACGCGATGGGTTGACGCCTATCTTGTTGAATCTCAGAGTCTGCCGGGACTTAGCGGATCTCCGGTTTTTGTTCGGCCAAGCATGCGCCTTCAAAATCTCAACGCCATTGATCGGAACGGGAAGTCTTCGCAAGTCACAGGGATTTTCCCGCAGGAAAATGTATTCTTGCTTGGTCTATTCCAAGCAGCTTGGCACGCGAAGCCCAGCGAGATACTTGCCGTTGGCAGAGGCGGCCCAGTGACCGTCCCAGTGGGCATGGGGGTAGTGGTTCCAACATCTAAGATTGTGGAGTTGTTAGAAATGCCTGCCGTGAAGCAGCAACGCGAGGAAATAGCGCGCCTCCGCAGCGCGTCAGTGGCGGCGTCACCTAGCGCCGTCGTTCCGCCCGCTCTCGCCGCAGAACCGGCGCCGCCTCCCATGGAAGGCGACGAACGATCCGCAGAGCGTTTCACGGCTCTACTAGACGCGGCTGTTGGAAAGTCCAAACAAGGCGGTTGAACAGGCCGTAGGTGCCGAGGTCGCGGAAGTTGTAGCGGTAGGTGTATTCCGCGACGTACTTCCAAAGATGCTTCTTGGACACGCCGACGTTCGTTCCCTTGATGCCCTTTTTGAAGTGACCCCAGAAGCCTTCAATGCTGTTCGTGTGGTGGATGCCCGCGACGTACTCGTAAGCCGAGTGATTGACCGCAAAGTGCGTGTAGGGGCCAGCCGTCTCTAGCGTCTTGTAGGCTGCCGCTTCGTCGGTGTTGATGACGCTGCCGCGCTGCACGTTGGTCAGGATGTACGGCAGCAACGTCTCCTTGTTCGCATCAGGAACCGGACCAGCGCGCAACGCACCGCCCCGCTCCAGCATGCCGAACACGACCGCCTTGTTGGCGAGCGGGTTCGCGCCCTTGCCCATGCTGCGACGGCCACGACGCTTACCGCCTACGAACGTCTCGTCCATCTCGACATGCCCGGACAGCGGGCCGGTGTTGTCAGAGTTCGCCATGTGCTTGCGCAGTTCGTGGGCGATCCGCCACGCCGTTTTGTAGGTCACGCCCAACTGGCGCTCTAGCTCCTTGGCAGCCACGCCGTGGCGTGTGGTGGTCATCAGGTACATTGCGAAGAACCACGACGTGAGGGGCGTCCTAGACTTCTCAAACGGGGTGCCGACGCAGGGGTAAATGTGATGCCCGCAGTCTTGGCAGGCATAGGCCCGGCGTTTCGTGATGCGATGAAACTTGGCCTCTGACACACCGCATGCCGGACACGTTAGGACGGTGCCACCGTACCGGCGCTCCATGATCTTATCCAAGCAGGCCGCATCATCCGGGTACTCGGTCTGGAACTGCTTGAAAGTATATTTCACGGCCTATCCCCCTCGCGATGGCTAAGGGATAGCATCTGGCGTACTTGTCGTCAAGGGATAGATGCGCAAAAACAGGGCAAAACTGTCAGATTCGGCCTGCGGAATTCTGAGACTCGAATCTTAGCGCTGGGGATTAAATTTATGGAATCGCTGACTCTTTTCTCGATTTCCGCTTCATTTCTTATTGCGTCGAGACTCACCCTTATGGCAGGCTACAGTTTGTGGGTTGTTGGGTGCCCACCACGATATATCGGCCACCCGCCTCAAGAAAGGTTCACTAGGGACCGCATGGCGGAAATGGTTGGGGAGTGGGTCGATGGCGTTATCGCGACACGAGCGGACCAGGCAAAAGACTGATTTGAACCCGCTCGAGATGATCGAAAAAGTCATCTCCGACAACGATTGGCCGTTCGACCGTACCTCCGACCGCGAAATCGCCGTCGAGGTCGCCGGCCGCTGGTGCGACTACCGCATGTTCTTCAGCTGGCGCGACGACGTCGAGGCACTGCATTTCACCTGCGCCTACGATGTCCGCATCCCGGCCGAACGCCACAACGAAATTCATGTCCTGCTGGCTCTGATCAACGAGAAGATGTGGCTGGGCCACTTCGACTTGTGGACCGAGGAAGGCCTGCCGATGTTCCGCCACGCCATCCCGCTGCGCGGCACCTCGGGCCTCATGCCGGACCAGTTGAACGACCTCGTCGAGGTGGCGATCACCGAGAGCGAGCGCTTCTATCCCGCCTTTCAGTACGTCGTGTGGGCCGGCAAGAGCCCCGCCGACGCCTTGACCGCCTCGATCCTCGAGACGGTCGGAGAAGCCTGACCCGGAAAAGAGGACCATCCGACGCCCCCTCTCGTAAGAAGACCATAAAAGAGTCTCTGATCGGATCGTTCTCCGCGGCGCCGGCCCCCCAGGCCGGCGCCGCATCCATTATGCGGCAACGATTGGCCGGCTATAACCTTCGCATCGCATGACCGCCCTCCTCATCCCCTACCCCGAAATCGACCCGGTGCTGATCCAGCTCGGGCCGCTGGCCATTCGCTGGTACGCACTGGCCTACATCGCAGGCCTGGTGCTGGGCTGGCGCATCATGCGCCGGGTCTGCGAGCAGCCCCCGGCCATCCTGTCGCCGCTCAAGATCGACGACTTCCTGCTGTGGGCCGCGGTCGGCGTCATCCTCGGCGGCCGGCTGGGCTATATCCTGTTCTACAAGCCCGGCTTCTATCTCGATCATCCGCTGGCGATCCTGACCGTGTGGGAAGGCGGCATGTCGTTTCATGGCGGCCTGCTCGGCGTGATCGTGGCCATTCTCGCCTTCGCGCTGCGCAATGGCGTGCAGCCGTTCATGCTGTCCGATCTGGTGGCGATCGTGGCACCGATCGGCCTGTTCTTCGGGCGGCTGGCGAATTTCATCAATGGCGAACTGTGGGGCCGCGCCAGCGACGTGTCGTGGGCCATGATCTTCCCCCGTGGCGGCCCGCTGCCGCGCCATCCCAGCCAACTCTATCAGGCGTTCTTCGAAGGCGTGCTGCTGCTGCTTGCCGTCGTTGCCGTGTGGCGCCTCACCGACGGCCGGCGCCGCCCCGGCCTGCTGACCGGCGTGTTCTGTTTCGGCTACGGGCTGGCGCGCATCGCCGGTGAGCTCTTCCGCGAACCCGACGCCCATCTCGGCTACCTGTGGGGACCACTCACCATGGGCATGCTGCTGTCGGTTCCGATGCTCGCTTTCGGCGGCTGGCTGATCGGCCGCGCCTACCGGCAGCCCGCGCTGCCTTGATCCGGCGGCAATGACCAGCGAACTCGGCCGCCTGATCGCGCGGCGCATCGCCCTCACCGGTCCCATCTCCGTCGCCGATTTCATGGCCGAGGCGCTCGGCCATCCCCGTCTCGGTTACTACCGGCGCGCCATGCCGCTGGGCGCGGCCGGCGACTTCACGACGGCGCCGGAAATCTCGCAGATGTTCGGCGAGCTGGTGGGCGCGTGGCTCGCCGAGCGCTGGCAGGCGATGGGCCGTCCCGCGCCGGTGCGCCTGGTCGAACTGGGGCCGGGGCGCGGCACGCTTATGGCCGATGCGCTGCGCGCCACCCGCGCGGTGCCGGGGTTTCATGCAGCGGCGGCTCTGCACCTGGTCGAGATCAGCGAGACGCTGCGGGACGCCCAGGAGGCAGCACTTGGCGCGTTCAAGCCGGCCTGGCATGCGTCTGTCGACCAAGTGCCGGACGGCCCCACGCTCATGGTCGCCAACGAATTCCTCGACGCCCTGCCGGTGCGCCAGTTCGAAAAGACGCCGCACGGCTGGGCCGAGCGCATGATCGGGCTGGCCGCCGACGGCGAGACGCTGCGGTTTGCCCTGACCCCCGGGCCGTCACCCTTCGCCTCTCTCCTGCCGGCGTCGGTGCGCGATGCCGATCTGCCGCCGGGAACCCTGGCCGAGGCCTCGGGCGCGGTCGCGCATCAGGCCACCGCAATTGCCGCTCGCCTGATGCGGCAGGGCGGTTGGGCGCTGATCGTCGACTACGGGCGCGATGATACGGCACCCGGCGCGACGCTGCAGGCGGTCCGCCGCCATCGCGGTGTCGACGTCCTCGATCGGCCGGGCGAAACCGACCTCACTGCACACGTTGATTTTGCCGCTGTCGCCCAGGCGGCGACCGCGGCCGGCGCCCGGGTCTTCGGTCCGGCCGGGCAGGGCGACTTCCTGCGCCGGCTCGGCATCGAGCAGCGCGCGCGTGCGCTGAAGGCGCGCACGTCGGAACCGGCCGCCATCGATGCGGCGCTGGCGCGCTTGATCACAGCGGATCAAATGGGCACCCTCTTTCGCGTTATGGCGGTGGGCGACGACAGAAGCGCCGCACCGGCCGGTTTTTCGGATACCCCCTCGGATACGACATGATCCTGGCCCCGACGCTTGCCGACTTCGATGGTGTGGCACACCGGTTCTTTACCCGTGGCGGCGGCGTGAGCGCCGGCCTCTATTCATCGCTCAACTGCGGCTACGGCTCGGGTGACGATCAGGCCAACGTGCGCGAAAACCGGCGCCGCGCCGCCGGCCATTTCGACCGCTCCGAGCCCGACCTGCTGACCGTGCACCAGATCCACTCGACGGATGTGCTGACCGTCGCCGATCAACGCTGGACCTCGCCCGGCGCGCCCAAGGCCGATGCCCTGGTGACCGACCGGCCGGGCGTGGTGCTGGGCGTATTGGCGGCGGATTGCGCGCCGGTCCTGCTCGCCGACGGCCGCGCCGGTGTGATCGGTGCGGCACATGCCGGCTGGAAGGGCGCGCTGGGCGGTATCGTCGAGGCCGCGATCACCGCCATGGAACGGCTGGGCGCGCGGCGCGAACAAATAAGCGCCGCGATCGGGCCCTGCATCGGTCGCGAGTCCTACGAGGTCGGGCCCGAATTTCCGGCGCCGTTCCTCGCCCAGGATTCGGCCAACGCCGCATTCTTCCGCTCAGCACCTCGCGCCGGTCATTTACTGTTCGATCTCGCCGGCTATCTCGGCAACCGGATCGCCCGCGCTGGCGTCGCCGCGAGCGCCACCGGCCACGACACCCTGGCGGCGACCGAGGATTTCTTCAGTTACCGGCGCAACACGCTCTGTGGTGAACAAGACTATGGTCGCGGCCTGTCGGCAATCGCCCTCCGGAACTGACGTGCCTTACCTCATCATCCTGATGTTCCTCTGCCTGCTCGGAATCGTCGCGACATGCGCCATGTTGTGATCCTTCTCTGCTGCGTTGCACTCGCGGCATGCGGCGCGCCGCCTCGTCCGTTCAGTCACAGCGCTTCGGACGACGCTGCCTTCCTCCCGAACAATGACAAGATTGAACTCGCTATCGGGGCGCCAAGGAACATGCCGCCCGAGATGGGGGCTCGGCTGGCGGCGGCGCTGGCTATCGAATTGCAGTCCTACGGCGTGGTCGCCGCCGTCCAGCCAGCCGAGGCACCGATACAGGTCGGTGGCGCGATGAGTACCCGCGACGCGGGCGAAGGCATCGAGGTTCAGATCGACTGGCGGATCGAGGGCAAACCTTCGACACAGGAACCGGCCGTCAGCCGAACACGCACGCGCGCCGAGGATTATGCCGCGGCCAACGATCGCCTGATCTCGCGCATTGCCCAGCAGGCCGCACCGCGGATCGCGACGCTGATCGGACGACCGCCCACCTTCCAGCCACGATCGCCCGGCCAGATCGCCGCCGGCGTCAGCCTACCGCTCGAACCGCCTGTCGATCCCAACGATCCATCGTCTGCCTCAAAGATGCCCAGCGCGACGCCGGTCGCGTCGGCGGCGCCGCAGGTCAAGGTCATGGTCGCGGCCATTACCGGCGCACCCTCCGACGGCAATCGCCAGCTCTATTCAGGCATGCGCCGCGCCCTGGGATCGAACAAGATCGTGATTGTCGACACGGCGGGAAGCGACACCTTTACCGTGGTCGGCACGGTAAGCCTGACGCCGCTCGACGAGCGGACCGGGAAGCTGGTCCTGAAATGGTTTCTCAAGGACCCGGCGGGCAGGACCGTGGGCGATATCGAGCAAGCCAACCCGGTGCCGCTCGCCGCCGCCCGTGGATCGTGGGCGGGATTCGGCGACATCGTCGCATCCGCGGCCGCCGAAGGCGTGCTTGAGTTGCTCGAGAAAGCGCTCAATCAGCCGCGCTAGAAAGCGTTTGGCGCAGTGAATCGGCTTGTCAGAGGGGGGCCTCCGACTGCTACTGTTCCCATCAGTGGCGCGATTCTTGCGAAGATCGCCTACGGGGGATGCAAACGGGGATCTATTCAAGGGAGACGTAGCCGATGTTCAATCTCAAGAAGTCGGTCGCCACCGTCGTGGCGGCTGCAAGCGTAGGCGGGTTTCTGGGTGCCGCGCCTGGCCAGGCACAGACTCTGAACGTGGTGATGCATTCGGATCTGAAGATCCTCGATCCGATCTGGACCACTGCCTACATCGTACGCAACCACGGCTATCTTGTCTGGGACACGCTGTTCGCGATGGACGACAAGTTGGCGGTACAGCCCCAGATGGTCGACAAGTACGAAGTATCGCCCGACAAGCTGACCTACACCTTCACTTTGCGCGACGGACTGGAATGGCACGACGGCAAGCCCGTCACCGCCGAGGATTGCGTCGCCTCGATCAAGCGCTGGGCTGCCAAGGACTCGATGGGCCAATCCCTGATGGCCCGGGTCGCCGGCATGAAGGCGGTGAACGACAAGACCTTCACGCTGACCTTGAAGGAACCCTACGGCCTCGTTCTGCAGTCTCTGGCCAAACCCTCCTCGAACGTGCCGTTCATGATGCCGGCCCGCGTCGCGGCAACCGATCCCAACACGCAGATCAAGCCAGAAGATGTGATCGGCTCCGGCCCGTTCATCTTCAAGCGCGACGAATGGAAGCCGGGTGAAAAGACGGTCTACGTCAAGAATCCCAAGTACAAGCCGCGCAGCGAACCGGCGTCCGGTCTGGCCGGCGGCAAGGTCGTCAAGGTCGATCAGGTGGTCTGGCGTTCGGTGGGCGATCACCAGACCGCGGTGAACGCGCTACTCGCCGGCGAGGTCGACATGATCGAATCGCCGCCGCACGATCTGCTGCCGGTACTGGCCAAGGACAAGAACATCAAGCTGTTCAACGCCAACCCGCTGGGCAGCCAGTACACCTTCCGCTTCAACGCCCTGCACAAACCCTTCGACAACGAGAAGGTCCGCCAGGCCGTGCTCTACGCCTTCAACCAGAAGGACTTCCTCAACGCCACGATCGGCGACCCGAAGTGGTACAAGGAATGCAAGGCGATGTTCATCTGCGGCACGCCGCTGGAAACCTTCAAGGGCTGGGAGGACAAGCTCAACTCCAATTTCGACAAGTCGAAGGCGCTCCTGAAAGAGGCCGGCTACGACGGCACGCCGGTGGTGCTGATGCAGTCGACCGACCTCGCGGTGCTCACCAACCTCGCCCCGGTCGCCAAGGATCTGATGGAAAAGGGTGGCTTCAAGGTCGACATGCAGGCGATGGATTGGCAGACGCTGGTCAGCCGCCGCGCCAAGAAGGACCCGCCGGACAAGGGCGGCTGGAACGCCTTCCTCACCTCCTGGGTGGCGGCCGACGTCCTCAATCCGGTGATGGCCGGCTTCTTCAACGCCGGCTGCGACAAGGCGATGTTCGGCTGGCCGTGCGACGCCAAGATCCAGGAATTGCGCGACGCTTTCGCCAAGGAAACCGACCCTGTGAAGCAGAAGGCGCTCGCCGAGGCCGTACAGGTGCGGGTGACGGAGTATCCGACACACGTCCATCTCGGCCAGTGGTACGCGCCGTTCGCGCTGCGCAAGAACGTCGACGGCAATGTCCAGGCACCGGTCACGGTGTTCTGGAACGTGACCAAAAAGTAGACCGTGACGCACGCGGGGCCCCGGCCCCGCGTGCCCACCGATGAAGGCGGGTCCCGATCTGCCTTCTTCCGTGGGAAAAAATTGAAGGGAGCTGAAATGAAGCAGGTAATGAGACGAACGCTCGCGGCAATGGCCGCTGGCGCAATCCTGGCTGCCGCCGGGCCGGCGCTCGCGCAGGGCAAGGTCCTGCGCTACGTCAAGAACGGCAATCTGACCATCCTCGACCCGATCTGGACGACCGCCTACGTCACGCGCGACCACGGCTACATGGTCTACGATACGCTGTTCGCGATGGACGAGAACAATGCCGTCAAGCCGCAGATGGTCGATAAATACACAGTCTCGGCCGACAAGATGCTGTGGACCTTCACCCTGCGCGACGGGCTGGCGTGGCACGACGGCAAGCCGGTCACGGCGGAAGACTGCGTCGCTTCGCTCAAGCGCTGGGGCAAGCGCGACACCATGGCCCAGAAGCTCATGGACTTCGTCAAGGACTTCAAGGCGGTCGACGCCAAGACCTTCACCATGGAACTCAAGGAGCCGTACGGCCTGGTGCTCGACTCGCTCGGCAAGCCAAGCTCGAACGTGCCCTTCATGATGCCCAAGGACGTGGCCGAGACCGATCCCTTCAAGCAGATCAGCAGCCGCGTCGGCTCCGGTCCGTTCATCTACGACGACGCCGCGTCGAAGCCCGGCGAAAGGCACGTCTACGTCAAGAACACGAAATACAAGCCGCGCGCGGAGCCACCCTCGGGTCTCGCTGGCGGCAAAGTCGTCAAGGTCGACCGCGTCGAGGTCATCGAGATGCCCGACACGCAACAGCAGGTGAATGCCCTCATCGTCGGCGAGATCGACATGCTGGAGCAAATACCGCACGACCTGATCCCGATCCTGAAGAAGGACAAGGGCGTGAAGCTGGTCGATTGGAATCCGCTCGGCCACGTCTTCGTCATTCGCTTCAACCACAAGGTGAAGCCGTTCGACAATGCCAAGATCCGCCAGGCCGCGCTCTACGCGATGCGCCAGGAAGACTACCTCAAGGCCACGATCGGCGATCCGGCCTACTACAAGGTCTGCAGCGCGTCCTTCATCTGCGGCACGCCCAATGCCGTGGATGCACCCGACGGCATCTTGATCAAGCCCAACCTCGAGAGGGCCAAGGCGCTTCTGAAGGAGGCGGGCTACGACGGCACACCGATCGTGCTGATGCAGTCGACCACGTTGCCGGCACTGACCAACATGGCACCGGTGACCAAGGCGCTGCTCGAGCAGGCCGGCTTCAAAGTCGACATGCAGTCGATGGACTGGCAGACGCTGGTCACGCGGCGCACCAAGAAGGAGCCGGCCGACAAGGGCGGCTGGAATGTCTTCCACACCTATTCGGTGTCGGCCGACGCGCTTAATCCGATTTCCAACGCCTACTACGCCGCCAATGGCGACAAGGCATGGTTCGGCTGGCCCGACGATCCGACGATGGAGAAGCTGCGCGACCAGTATGCCAAGGAGACCGATCCGGGCAAGGCCAAGGCCTTGGCGGCAGCCATCCAAGCACGAGCGCTCGAGACAGCCCAGTTCGGCTGGCTCGGCCAGTGGTACGGCCCCGGCGCAACCCGCGCCGACATCTCGGGCTGGCTCAAGGCGCCGGTGCCTGTGATGTGGAACATCGAGAAGAAGTAACAACGCGACATCCCGGGCGAGACCTCTCGCCCGGGACTCCGCTTCGATTGGTAGACAATGCTCGATTTCATCGCACGCCGGCTCGTCGCCATCATCCCCGTCCTCACGGTGGTGGCGATCTTCGTCTTCCTCATGTTGCGGCTGACCCCCGGCGACCCCGCCGCGATCATCGCCGGCGACAACGCGACCTCCGACCAGATCGATGAAATCCGCCGCGCGCTCGGCCTCGACGAACCGATCTGGACGCAGTTCATCATCTGGATCGGCAACGTCCTGCAGGGCAATTTCGGTGAAAGCTTCTTCTTCAAGAAGACTGTTGCCGAACTGATCGCCCAGCGTGTCGAGCCTACTCTCGCCCTAGCCGTCTGCACGCTGATCATCGCCGTTGTCACCGCCGTGCCGCTGGGCGTGCTGGCCGCCTACCGCCACGGCTCGCTGCTCGACCGTTTCGTCATGGGCTTCTCGGTGCTGGGTTTCTCGGTGCCAGTGTTCGTGATCGGCTACGTCCTGATCTACATCTTCGCCATCGAACTCGGCTGGCTGCCGGTGCAGGGCTATATCCGGATCGGCGTAAACTTCTGGGGCTTCCTCGAGCGCATGGTGCTGCCGAGTGTAACCCTGGCCGTGATCTATGTCGCGCTGATCGCCCGCATCACGCGCGCCAGCGTGCTCGAAGTTCTGAACGAGGACTACATCCGCACCGCCCGCGCCAAGGGGCTTACCAACCGGGTCGTGCTGATGCGCCATGCGCTCCGCAACGCCGCGGTGCCGATCCTGACGGTGATCGGCATCGGCATCGCCCTGCTGATCAGCGGTGCCGTGGTGACGGAAAGCGTCTACGGCCTGCCCGGCCTCGGCCGCCTCACGGTCGAGGCGGTGCTCAGTCGCGACTTCCCGACGATCCAGGCGGTCATCCTGCTGTTTTCCGTGGTCTATGTCCTGATCAACCTGGTGATCGACATCAGTTACACCCTGTTTGACCCGAGGATCCGCTATTGAGCGCGATATCAGAAGAAGTCGTCGATTCGGCATCGATTGCTGCGGCATCGACCAAGCGCAAGAGCCTTTGGGCGCTGGCGCTACGCAATCCGGCCGTCATCTTCGGCGGCGTCATCCTGCTGATCATGTTGGCCATCGCCATCCTGGCGCCTTACCTCGGCACGGTGGATCCGACGCGTATCGACCCGGCATCCCGCAACAAGAATCCCGGCACGGAAATCACCTACAGGCTCGACGACGGCTCGACCGCCAAGCGTGTTGTCCTCATGGGGACCGATAGCCTCGGTCGCGACGTCTACAGCCGCGTGCTCTATGGCACGCGCGTCTCGCTGATGATCGGCGTGGCCGTCGCCGCGATATCGGTGGCCATAGGTCTGGTGATCGGCCTGGTGTCCGGCTACATCCGCTGGGCCGATGGTTTCATCATGCGAATCATGGACGGGTTGATGGCCATCCCGGGCATATTGCTTGCCATCGCTCTGGTCTCGATCTGGCGCGCCGGCCTCATCACCGTGATCTTCGCCATCGTCGTGCCCGACGTGCCGCGCGTGGTCCGCTTGGTTCGCTCCGTCGTGCTGTCGGTGCGCGAGGAACCCTATGTCGAAGGTGCCATCTCGGTCGGCACGCCGACCTGGACCCTGATGTTTCGCCACATCCTGCCCAACACCATCGCGCCGCTGATCGTTCAGGGCACTTTCATCGCCGCCGCCGCGATCATAACCGAGGCGATCCTGTCGTTCCTCGGCATCGGCATCCCGCCGGAAATCCCGAGCTGGGGCAATATCATGGCCGAAGGTCGCACGCTGTTCCGCGTGTTCCCACACAACATCCTTTATCCGGGCATCTTCCTTGCCCTCACCGTGCTGGCGATCAACATCATGGGCGACGGTCTGCGCGACACACTCGATCCGAAGATGAGCAAGAAAGTCTGATGCCCAACACGATGCCCAGCACAATGGCCGACCCTAAGAAACCTGTTCTCGAAGTCCGCAATCTCAGCGTCTCTCTTCCGGCTGGCGCCGACCGCGCCCACGCGGTGGAAAATGTGAGTTTCACCGTCAGTCCCGGCGAGATCGTCTGCCTGGTGGGGGAATCGGGCTCCGGCAAATCGGTCATCGCCTTCACGGTCATGGGGCTGCTGGCCAAGGCCTTGAAGCCGACATCGGGCGAGATCCTGCTCGAAGGCGAGAACATTCTCGCCGCCGACGAATCGCGCCTGCGCGAGCTGCGCTGCACCCGCATGTCGATGATCTTCCAGGAACCGATGACCGCACTCAATCCGGTCATGACCTGCGGCCTGCAGATCGACGAGGTGCTGGAGACCCACACCAAGCTCGACGCCGCCGAGCGCAAGGCCAAGATCATCGCCATCCTCGATCGCGTGAAGCTGCCGGAGCCGGAGCGAATCTACGCCTCCTATCCGCACCAGCTTTCAGGCGGCCAGCGCCAGCGCATCATGATCGCCATGGCGCTGGTGCTCGATCCGGTGCTGCTGATCGCCGACGAGCCCACGACCGCACTCGACGTCACGACCCAGGCCGAAATCCTGAAGCTGATCGCCGAACTGCAGGCCGGCGAGGGCACCGGCGTTCTGTTCATCACCCACGATTTCGGTGTGGTTGCTGAGATTGCCCATCGCGTGGCGGTGCTGCGCTGGGGCGAACTGGTTGAAGTCGGCCCGACCGAGAAGATCCTGTCGCGGCCGGAGCACAGCTACACCAAGATGCTGATTTCCTCGGTGCCGTCGATTCATCCCGCTCACCGTGGCGTGCGCCGGGACGGCACCACCGTCTTGCGCACCGAAAAGCTCGGCAAGACCTACTCCGGCAACGCCTTTTTCCAGAAGGCCCGCGTGGTGAAGGCCGCGGTCGACGTCGATCTCGACATCCGCAAAGGCGAGACACTCGGTATCGTGGGTGAATCGGGCTCGGGCAAGTCGACGGTGGCGCGCTGCATCGCCCGCCTGATCGACCCGACCGAAGGCAAGGTGTTCCTCGGCGACACCGAGATCGCCACCATGTCGGCCAGAAAGCTCCGGCCGCACCGGCGGCGCGTGCAGATCGTATTCCAGGACCCCTATCGTTCGATGAACCCACGGATCACTGTGGGCGATTCGATCATCGAAGGCCCGATGAACTTTGGTCTCAAGCGTGACGAGGCTCTGGACCGCGCGCGCAATCTCATGGAGACCGTGCGGCTCGATCCCAATTCCCTCGACCGCTATCCGCACCAGTTCTCCGGCGGCCAACGCCAGCGCATCTGTATCGCCCGCGCGCTGGCCATGGAGCCGGAACTGCTGATTGCCGACGAGGCGGTCTCCGCCCTCGACGTGTCGGTGCAGAAGCAGGTGCTGGAGCTGCTCGACGAAATCCGCGTCAGGCTCAATCTCGCGGTGCTGTTCATCACCCACGATCTACGCGTCGCGGCGCAAATCTGCGACTACGTCGCGGTGATGAGCAAGGGCCGCATCGTCGAGTATGGTTCGGCCGAGCAGGTATTCGGCGCACCGCGGGACGACTACACCAAGGCGCTGTTCTCAGCTGCACCCGGCCGCAACTGGGAGTTCGGAAAGTTCGCCGCCTGATTTGAGCCGCTTGGCGCAGTCGTGCTAGGCTCCGTTCCGCTATAAGGAAAAGGCCAGCAACGCAGCCGCTGCCGAGCCTCCCCCTGACCCGGCGCCGCTTCAAACGGCACAGTCGTGTCCAGGGAGGCTCACATGGCAGAGAGCGTCTACAAGGTGATCGAACTCGTCGGGACCAGCAGCGACTCCTGGGAGAAAGCGGCAAAGGCCGCGGTCGAACGGGCTGCGAAATCGCTGCGTGACCTGCGTGTCGCCGAGGTCGTCGAGCAGGACCTCGTCATCGAGAAGGGCAAGGTCTCGGCCTACCGGGCCAAAGTTAAGCTTTCCTTCAAGTATGGCGGCGGTGGCTGACGCGGGACGATCGCTAGCGTCCTCCCTGGCTTGGCGTAGTATCGGGCCATGAACTCCGGCCTGCTCGAAGACGCCTCGTTCAACCAGTCACCCGCCTTCGGCGACGTCGACCTGTTCGCTGCGGACCGGCCGCTGGTCGATGCAGCCACGCGCCTCGGCCTCGACGCCGAGGCGCTGTCGGCCTGCGGTCGCGACTACGGCGCGGCCGAGACGCTCGATCTCGGCCGGATCGCCAACGAGAATCCGCCCAAGCTTCGAACGATGGACGGCAAGGGAAATCGCCTCGACCTGGTCGAATTCCACCCCGCCTATCACGCGTTGATGGCCAAGAGCATCGGCCACGGTATTCACGCTGCGGCCCACGACGGCAGCGCTCCGCAGGCCCCGCTCGGCAGCCGGGCCGTCCGACTCTATCTCGCCACCCAGGCCGAAAGTGGCCATCTCTGTCCCATCACCATGACCCATGCCTGTATCGGAGCGCTGCGCGCCGAGCCGGCACTGCTCGAAAAGTGGCAGCCCAGGATTTTGTCGCGCACCTACGATCCGCGCGCGCTACCGTGGTGGGAAAAAGACGGCGTAACCTTGGGCATGGGCATGACCGAACGTCAGGGTGGCACCGATGTGCGGGCCAACATCACCCAGGCGGTGACGCGCGGCGATCATGTCGAGATCACCGGCCACAAATGGTTCATGTCGGCGCCGATGTGCGATGCCTTCCTGGTGCTCGCCCAGGCAACTGGCGGTCTGACCTGCTACCTGATGCCGCGCCATAGGCCCGACGGCGGCCACAACAACATTCGATTCCAGCGGCTGAAGGACAAGCTCGGCAACAAGTCGAACGCCTCATCCGAGGTCGAGTTCCATGCCGCCTACGCCGAACGGGTCGGCCCCGAGGGCGCAGGCGTGCGCACCATCATCGAGATGGTGAACCTCACGCGCCTCGACTGCGCCATCGCCTCGGCTGGCCAGATGCGCATCGCGCTCAGCCAGGCGGTGCACCACATCCGCAACCGCACGGTGTTCCAGCGACGACTGTCCGATCAGCCGGCGATGCGTGCCGTTGCCGCCGACCTCGCCCTCGAACTCGAGGCCCAGGTGGCGCTGGTGTTCCGTCTCACCCATGCGGCCGACCATGCCGCGTCGGACCCGCGCGAGGCGGCCTACGCGCGGCTGCTGACGCCCGCGGTCAAGTTCCTGGTGTGCAAGAGCACGCCGCAGGTGGTCTACGAATCGCTCGAGTGCCTCGGCGGCAACGGCTACACCGAGGATCTGCCGCTCGCCCGCTACTATCGCGAGGCGCCGCTCAACGCAATCTGGGAAGGCTCGGGCAATGTCATGGCGCTCGATGTGCTGCGTGCTGCCGGCCGCCACCCCGACGCCGCGATGGACACCCTATCGCGCCTCGTCCGCATGGCGTCCCAGGCCTTCAATGTGGCGCCGCTCGCCCAGGCGCTGGAGCGCACGCTGAAATCGGCCGAGGCCGAGCGCCGCGCGCGCTTCCTGTGCGAGGGTCTGGCCCGCATCGCAGCACTTGCCGCGCTGGTCGAGGCCGGCTCGCCCTTCGCCACGCTCTATGGCGAGACGCGGCTGGGCGCGGGCCACTTTGCCCAGTTCGGCACCGCCGACCTCGGTAATGCCGAGATTGGATTGATGGACCGCGCTTTGGCGGCCTGACTGCGACAACCTGTCTGGAAAATAGTCGACAGCACGACACGCCTGGAAAAGATCGTTGAGCCTCAAGTGCTTGCAGAGGCACCGCCCGCAAAAGCGCGATTCGACTTGGCCCCGGGAGTTTTCGTAGCTTGCCGGCGATGGTCGATTCCGCTCCCGCCCTCTCTTTGCCTGTGCCGGCGTTGGCACACGTCACGGTCATTGTCGCACCGCATGGCAATTTGAGAATGTCGCGTTTCACGCGACATGCGCCGTTGCGGATCGCAGCGAAAAAGACCGATGTAACAGGCACTTGCCGCCGGCCGGTGCGACATGGGACTTTCGCCTTAGCGTCCGAAGAAATGTCCCAGTGAGTACCCCTGCCCAATGAAAAAGATCTTTACGGCCTGCCTCGGCACTGAGACCAATACCTTCGCGTCGATCCCGACCGGCCAAGGTCTGTTCGAGGAGACCTGCCTTTTCCGCAAGGGCAGCTACGGCGCGAACGTGCCGATGTTCGGCGCGCCGCTCGCCGTCTGGCGCAGCCGGGCCGAGGCCAAGGGTTGGCAGGTGGTTGAAAGCCTCTGCGCCTTCGCCCAGCCCGCCGGCCGGACAGTGAAGAAGGTCTATGAGGCCTTCCGTGACGAGATCGTGGCCGATCTCAAGGCGGCGCTGCCGGTCGACGGCGTGTTCCTCTCCATGCACGGCGCCATGGTGGCCGAAGGCTACGACGACTGCGAAAGCGACCTGCTGGCGCATGTGCGCAAGGTCGTGGGTCCGGTGGTTCCAGTCGGCGTCGAACTCGACCTCCATTGCAACATCGGCGACGGCACCATGCGCGACGCCACGGTGCTGGTGTTGTTCAAGGAATATCCCCATGTCGACGTATCGGACCGCGCCGACGATCTGTTCAACGTCATGGAAGGCGCCATAGAAGGCCGTACCAGGCCAGTGATGGCGGCGTGGGATTGCCGCATGATCGGTGTGTTCCACACCACCCGCCAGCCGATGCGCGGCTTCGTCGACAAATTGATGGCGATGGAAGGCAAGGATGGTGTGCTCTCACTCTCGATCGCCCACGGCTTCCCGTGGTCGGACATCAAGGAGATGAGCAGCAAGCTGATCGCCGTCACCGACGGCGACAGGCCCAAAGCCGAGAGGCTGGCAAAGGAACTCGGCCAGGAATTCTTCGCCATGCGCGAGGCCACGCAGCCGCCCTACGTGACGCTCGCAGCCGCGATGGCGCGTGTGAGCTCGCACAACCTGCCCAAGCCCATGGTGCTGGCCGACGTGTCGGACAATGCCGGCGGCGGCGCGGCATCGGATTCGACCTTCGTCCTGCAGGCACTGCTCGACGGCAAGGTGAAGGACGCCGCCATTGCGATGTTCTGGGATCCCGGCGCCGTAAAGCTGGCCTTTGAGGTCGGCGAAGGCGCCGAACTCGACATCCGCCTCGGCGGCAAGCTCGGACCGCAGTCCGGTCCGCCGATCGACGCCCGCGCCAAGGTACTGAAGCTCGGCCGGGACCTCGCCATCCAGTTTGGCGGCGCGCGCAAGGGCACCAGCCCGATCGGCGACGCAGCGGCCCTGCAGATCGAGGGCGTCACCGTTATCGTCAATTCCAAGCGCTCGCAATGCCACAGCCTCGACTGCTTCACCAAGCTGGGCGTCGACCCCTCGACCAAGAAGGTGGTCGTGGTGAAGTCGATGCAGCACTTCCATGCCGCCTATGCACCGATCGCCAGTGAAGTGGTCTATGTCGCCGCCCCGGGCGCCCTGGTGCCCGACTGGTCGCTGCTGCCCTACACCAAGATCGATCGCGGACAGTGGCCGTTCGTGGCCCAGCCGCATGGCGGATGACAGGCCGGTAAAGGCTTGATTTCAGGGCGTTTACACGGCCCGCCCACATTGGTATTGTCCGCCGCGTCGCGGCCCGGGATGGCCGTTTTGTCGTTCTAGATCAAAGACTTAACGCGATCCCACCCGGCGCCAGAGGACGCGATCCATGAAGATTCTCACCGGCAACAGCAACCGACCGCTGGCGGAAGCCATCTCCGCCAAGCTGGCGTTGCCGCTGGTCAAGGCCAACATCAGGCGCTTCTCGGACAACGAGATCTTCGTCGAGATCCTGGAGAACGTGCGTGGCGAGGACATGTTCGTCCTGCAGTCGACCAGTTCCCCGGCCAACGACCATATGATGGAGCTGCTGATCACCATCGACGCGCTCCGCCGCAGTTCGGCCCGGCGCATTACCGCGGTGATGCCCTACTACGGCTACGCCCGGCAGGATCGCAAGACCGGTTCGCGCACGCCGATCACGGCCAAACTGGTGGCCAACCTGATCACCAACGCCGGCGCCCACCGCGTGCTGACGCTCGACCTTCATGCCGCACAGATCCAGGGCTTCTTCGACATCCCCGTCGACAACCTTTATGCCGGCCCGGTGTTCAGCAAGGACATCAAGGAAACGCTGCCCAACCGCGACCTCACCGTCGTGTCGCCGGACGTCGGCGGCGTGGTGCGCGCCCGTGCGATTGCCAAGCGCATCGACGCCGACCTCGCCATCATCGACAAGCGCCGCGAGCAGGCCGGCGTCAGCGAAGTCATGAACGTGATCGGCGACGTCAAGGGGCGCGACTGCATCCTGATCGACGATATCGTCGACTCGGCGGGCACATTGTGCAATGCCTCCGTCGCCCTGATGGACCAGGGCGCCAAGTCGGTGTCGGCCTACGTCACCCATGGCGTGCTGTCGGGTGGCGCGGTGGCCCGCGTCGCCGCCTCGCCGCTGGAGAAGCTGGTCATCACCGACTCGATCCAGCCGACCGAGGCGGTGCGGATTTCACCCAACGTACGGCCGCTCAGCATCGCCTCGCTGATGGCCGAGGCGATGAGGCGCATTTCCGACGAATCGTCGGTATCGAGTTTGTTCGACTGAAGGAATTCCGAAGATCCGGCGTTGGGCACCCCTGGAGGCCGCGCCGCGAGTGAGAGAGAGCAACCCAAGGAGAAGTGATATGTCAGAGACGACAAAAGTCGTCGCGAAGATGCGGGATCGGGCCGGCAAAGGGGGCGCCCGTTCCACACGTCGCGAAGGACTGATTCCCGCCGTGATCTACGGCGACAAGCAACCCCCGGTCATGATCGCGGTCGAGCCGAAGACGATCGCACGCGAACTGCACAAGGAAGGCTACTTCAACCACCGGCTTCAGATCGACGTCGCGGGAACGGACTACCAGGTCCTGCCGCGCGATGTGCAAGTCGATCCGGTGACGGACAAGCCGCTCCACCTCGATTTCCTGCGGATCGGCCCCGACTCGATCATCACCGTGCAGGTGCCGGTCCATTTCCGCAATGAAGCGGCATCCCCGGGCCTCAAGCGCGGCGGCGTGCTCAACATCGTGCTGCACGAGATCACCGTGCGCACCAGGGCCGACTCGATCCCGGAGTATTTCGAGGTCGACCTGACCGGCCTCGAGATCGGCCATTCGGTCCATCTGTCGACGATTGCCGTTCCCGAAGGCGTGAGCTTCGTAAGCCGTGACGCGGCTGCCACCGTGGCATCGATCGCCGCGCCGACCGTGGTCCGCGAGGCGGCAGCTCAGGCAGCAGCCGACGCGGCAGCTCCGGCGACAGCCGATGCTGCAGCGACTCCGGCGGCCGGTGCTGCTCCCGCGGCGGCAGGTGCTGCTCCGGCGGCGGGTGCCGCGGCACCGGCGAAGAAGTAGCCGGCGGACTAGGGTTCGGCCGGTCCGATGCTGCTGCTGGTCGGGCTCGGCAACCCCGGGCCGCGCTATGCGGGGCACCGGCATAACGTCGGCTTCATGGCGGTGGACGAGATCGTCCGCCGCCGAATCTTCTCGCCGTGGCGTGCGCGGTTCAACGCCGAGGTGGCCGAAGGCCATCTCGGCGGCGAGCGCGTCCTGGCGATGAAGCCGATGACCTTCATGAACGACTCGGCCAAGGCCGTGGGCGAGGCGGTGCGCTTTCTCAAGGTGCCGCTCGACCGCGTGGTCGTGTTCCACGACGAACTCGACATCGCGCCCGGCAAGGTGCGCATGAAGAAGGGCGGCGGCGCCGGCGGGCACAATGGCCTGCGCGACATCGACGCCCATGTCGGCAAGGACTACCGGCGGGTTCGCATCGGCATCGGCCATCCCGGCCACAAGGATCTGGTGCTGCACTGGGTCCTGCACGACTTCGAGCTCGACGAGCGCGATCCCAAAACCGGCTGGGTGCCGAGGGTGCTCTCGGCCCTGGCCGAGGAATCGGCACTGCTGATCGAAGGCGGCGCCAAGGCCGATGAGAAATACATGAGCCGGGTGGCGCATCTCGCGCCGCCGCCCGATCTCCCGGCCAGATTGGACATCAAAGAGTAAGCGGTCAGAGAGCAAATTATGGGTTTCAATTGTGGTATCGTCGGCCTGCCCAATGTCGGCAAGTCGACCCTGTTCAATGCGCTGACGGCGACACAGGCGGCGCAGGCAGCCAACTATCCGTTCTGCACCATCGAGCCCAACGTCGGACGGGTCGCCGTGCCCGATCCACGCCTCGACAAGCTCTCGGCAATCGCGGGTTCGGCCAAGATCATTCCGACCCAGCTCGAGTTCGTCGACATCGCCGGCCTGGTGAAGGGCGCCTCGAAGGGCGAAGGGCTGGGCAACCAGTTCCTGGCCAACATCCGCGAGGTCGATGCCATCGCCCATGTGCTGCGCTGCTTCGAGGACGGCGATGTCACCCATGTCTCGGGCAATGTCGACCCGGTGCGCGATGCCGAGATCGTCGAGACCGAGCTGATGCTGGCCGACCTCGACAGCCTCGAGAAGCGCCTTCCCAACCTCGAGAAGCGCGCCAAGAGTGGCGACAAGGACGCCGCGGCCGAGGCGCCGGTGGTCAGGAAGGCGCTCGACGCGTTGCGCGAAGGCAAGCCGGCGCGCGAGGCCATGCTGACGGCCGACGAACAGCCGGTGTTCCGCGGGCTGCAGCTCATCACCGCCAAGCCGATGATGTACGTACTGAACGTCGATGAAGGATCCGCCGCCAACGGCAACGCACACAGCGCCAGTGCCGCGGCCTTCGCCGGGCAACGCGGCATGCTGTCGGTCGTGATCTCGGCCGCCATCGAAGCCGAGGTGGCGCAGCTGCCGCCGGAAGACCAGGGTGACTACCTGTCCTCGCTCGGCCTCGAGGAAACCGGCCTCGCACGTGTGGTCCGGGCGGGCTATCAGCTCCTCGACCTCGTGACCTTCTTCACCGTCGGACCGAAGGAGGCGCGCGCCTGGACCGTGCGCCGCGAGGCCACTGCGCCGGTGGCGGCGGGCGTCATCCACACCGACTTCGAGAAGGGCTTCATCCGCGCCGAGACCATCGCCTACGACGACTATGTGACCCTGAACGGCGAATCAGGTGCGCGCGATGCCGGCAAGCTGCGTCTCGAAGGCAAGGACTACGCTGTCAAGGACGGCGACGTCTTCCATTTCCGGTTCAACGTCTAATCGGCGCCATCACGAGCCGATCGCGCCGCCATCTTTTTTGGTGATCGCGACCACCGCCGGTCGCGGCGGCATGCCGTCCTTGAAGTCGGGCCAGCGCGTCGACGGCTTCTCGAAGGTCGAGCCGGCGTCCTCGCCGGGATGCTGAACAGCAAGGAAGAACGTCGTGTCAGCGGGTGTGAAGATCGGCCCGCAGACTTCGGCGCCGGTCGGCGCCTGGTAGAAGAGACGTGTCAGCCCCCGGCCAAAGCCCGCTGTATCGGCCGCATAAACGCCATCGGCCACGCCGGCGGCCTTCGGCGCACCATCGGTCGCAATCCAGATCCGGCCCTTGCCGTCGAAGGCGATATTGTCGGGGCAGCTCAGCCAGCCATTGGCCGAGGTCGCGCGGTGATAGCGCGCGCCGGAATCCTGGCCGGGCTTGCCGGCCAGCAGGTAAATCGACCATGTACTCTCGGTCGAGGCATGGTCGCCGTCCTTCGGCGTGATCTCGATGATATGGCCGTGCGCGTTCGTGGCCCGCGGATTGGCCTTGTCGACCTGTCCGGCTTTGCGCGATCCATTGTTGGTCAACACGACATAGACCCGGCCGTTGGCCGGGTTTGTCTCGATATCCTCGGGCCTGTCCATTGGCGTCGCCTTGAGGAGATCGGCGGCGAGACGCGTCTTGATCAGCACATCGGCCTGGGTGGCAAATCCATTGTCCGCGGTCAGCGGCCCCTGGCCCTGCACCAGTGGCAGCCACTCGGTCTTGCCGTCGTCGTTGAAACGCGCTGCATAGAGCGTGCCGTCGTCGAGCAGGTTCCTGTTGGCGGCGCGATCGGCGGGCTCCCATGGCTTGGACGTGACGAACTTGTAGACATAGTCGAAGCGCTCGTCGTCGCCGCTGTAGAACACAACGCGGCCATCCTTGGCCAGCGCATGGGTGCAGCCCTCGTGCTTGAAGCGGCCGAGTGCCGTGCGTTTCACCGGCGTCGAGCCAGGATCGTAAGGATCTATCTCAACTACCCAGCCAAAACGATTGGGCTCGTTCGGCTCTTTCCCGAGATCGAAGCGGTCGATGTGCCGCCACCAATTGTAGCCTGCCGCGCGACCGACGCCGTAGCGCTTCTGGGCAGCAGGATCGGGCAGCTTCGACGCGTCGCCGCCAAAGAACGCGTTGAAGTTCTCCTCGCAGGTGAGCCAGGTGCCCCAGGGCGTGCTGCCACCGGCACAGTTGTTCAGCGTGCCGAATACTTTCCGCCCATCCGGATCGGTGGAGGTTTTGAGCAAATCATGCCCGGCCGCCGCCCCGGAGAACGCCATGGGCGTATTGACCGAAATCCGGCGGGCGTACTTGCTGCCGTCGACCACTTTCCACGCCGTGCCTTCGCGTACGATCTCGATGACCGATCCGCCGACGGCCGCCATCTCGACCTCGGACTGCGCCTTGGTCGACACGGTATGGCCGGCGAACATCAGGCGGGGATTCACATACTCATGGTTCACCACCATGAGGAAGCGATCACCGCCGCGGCCGCCCAGCGGCAGGGGATGCAAACCGATATAGTCGTTGTTGTAGCCGAACTGCTTTTCCTGGGCAGCGGCCGTCTGGCTCGCCGGCTCGAAAGCAGGCGCACCGGGGGTGACCGGGTCACCCCAGCGGATCAGGATCTGGGCTTCGTAGCCATCGGGAACATGCTGAGTGGCGTCGAGCGTGTGGCTGATTTCCTTGAAGGTGAGCGTCGAAGGCCCAGCCTCCTGGGCCGCCGCCGGCGATCCAGCGAAGTCGCTGAGAACCGCCGCCGTCGCGCCAATGGCCACCAGTCCACGCAGCGCATCCCGACGATTGAGCCGCCGGTCGATCAGTTCGCCGATCGAGGGTTCGGTACTGGGATTTGAGCCGATATCCTCGGGATCTATGAAACCGTTGTCATTCACGCTCATGGCAGTCTCCCTGGGAACCCGCCACTGAGTTAGCGGCCCCGGGCGATGGCCACGCTACGGTTTCTTTGCATTTTCATGGCGTCCGCACACCGAACCAGTCGGAAACCCTTAAGGCAACACACGCTTCATCCAGGCCGCGGTCTCCTGAGACTCCTGGCTATCGCTCGCCTCGAGCCTGGAAATCACCCTGTGGCGATCCTCGACATCGCGATTCTGGCTGAGCTTCAGTTTGATTTCGACCCGCGAGAGAGGGAGGCGGAACGCCACGATGCCCCGCGTCTGGGCCTCGGCATTGCCCGGCGGCAGGCGCCCCAGAGCCCAGGCGTCGGGGCCGCTACCCTCGTAGGCGGCAGCCAGCTTGCCCAGAATCTCCAGCGCACCTGCAGTGTCCTCGACGACCTGCGGCTGGCCGTAGGCGTGGACGGTGACGTAGTTCCAGGTCGGCACCTTGGCGCCGGGCGTGTACCAGGTCGGCGAGACATAGGCGTGCGGCCCCCAGAAAAGGGCGAGCGATTGAGCGGGGCGCTCGAACAGCGTCCAATGCGGGTTGGCGCGTGCCATGTGGCCGATCAGCGAGCCGTGAGGCGTGCCGTCGTCCTGCCACAGCAGCGACAGATGGGTGGCCATCGGCGCACCGTCGGCGTCCGACGTCATCAGCAGTGCCCAGCTATGGGCCTGCATAATCTCGCGGCCCGCCGCCGCGTCACCCTCGAAGTGCTTCGGCACATACATGACTGATCCAATGGGTTGAACGCCGCTGCAATACCATGTCCAATGCCGCCCGCATTCAGGAGGAAATTTCATGGGCGAAGATATCCGTCTTAAGTCAGCAGCCGGCGAGATCGGTGCCTATCTGGCGACCCCTAAGAACACGCCCAAAGGGGGCGTCGTCGTCATCATGGAGATTTTCGGAGTGAACAACCACATCCGGAACGTCACCGACAAGCTGGCACTGGACGGTTATCTGGCACTGGCACCGTGCTTTTTCGACCACATCAAGCCCAAGATCGAACTGGGCTACACCCCCGACACGATTGCCGAAGGCCGCAAGCACGTGACCGAACTCGGACTCGACAAGCCGGTGCAGGACGTCGATGCCGCGATCACCGAGCTCAAGAAGCGCGGGGCCAAGAAGGTGGCAGTCACCGGCTTCTGCTGGGGCGGCACCATCACCTGGCTGTCGTCGACGCGGCTGAAGCCCGACGCGGCGATCGGCTACTATGGCGGTGGTATCTATGGCACCAAGGGAGAGAAGCCGGCGGTGCCGACCATGCTGCATTTCGGCGACAAGGACATGCACATCCCGATGACGCATGTAAACGAGCTCCGGAAACTCCATCCCGACGTCCTGATCTACGACTACCCTGCCGACCACGGTTTCCATTGCGACGAACGCGGCAGCTATGACGGCCTCGCCTCCGCACAGGCCTATGCCCGCACCCTGGAGTTCATGGCCAAGCACATTGGCTAGAAAGCCGGCCAGGAAACCCTTCGATCCAACGGCGCGGGGTCCCCTTGATGGGGTCCGCGTCGTCGATCTGTCGCGCCTCGTGGCCGGCAACATCCTGACCCTGCAGCTCGGCGATTTCGGCGCCGAAGTCATCAAGATCGAGCCACCCGAGGGCGACACGCTACGCTCGTGGCGGGTCAAGGGCGTCGAAACCGCCTGGAAGGTCTACAGCCGCAACAAGAAAAGCGTGGCGCTCGACCTGCGGTCCGAGGGCGGCCGCGCGATCGTCAAAGGCCTCGTGGCCAAGGCGCAGATCCTGGTCGAGAGCTTTCGACCCGGCGTGCTGGAAGACATGGGCCTGTCGCCGGCCGAACTGCACAAGCTCAATCCGAAGCTGGTGATCGTGCGCATCTCCGGCTGGGGCCAGGACGGCCGCTATCGCCACAAGCCGGGTTTCGGCACCCTGATCGAAGGCTATAGCGGCTTCGCCTCGATGAACGGCTTCGGCGACCGCGAACCGGTGCTGCCGCCGATGTATCTCGCCGACGCCATGGCCGCGCTCTACGGCTACGGCGCCGTCCTGGTTGCCCTGCGCGAGGTCGAAGTGAACGGCGGCAAGGGACAGACACTCGACCTGCCGCTGTTCGATCCGCTGTTCTCGGTGCTGGGGCCGCAGGCCGCCAACCACAAGCTCACCGGTGAAGTGAAAGTGCGTACCGGCAGCCGCTCGACCAATGCCGCCCCGCGCAATGTCTACCGCACCAAGGACGACCACTGGGTCTGCCTTTCGGCATCGACACAGGGCATGGCCGAGCGGGTGCTGGTCAAGATCGGCCGGCCGGAACTGGTCAAGGATCCGCGCTTCGCCACCAACATCGAACGCGTCAGGCACGGCGAGGAACTCGACGGCATCATCGGCGGCTTCATCGCCGCACGCGATCTTGCCGAGAACCTGAAGTTCTTCGACCAGGCCGGCGTCACCATCGGCCCGGTCTACGATATCGCCCAGATCGTTCAGGACGACTATGTGCTGGAACGCGAAGCGCTGATCGAGATTCCCGACGCCGACATGGGTGAGCTGCCGACCCATCCCGTCGTGCCGCGCCTGTCCGGAACGCCGGGCGCCCTGAAGAGCGCCGCGCCGACAATCGGCGAACACAACGAGGCACTGCTGAAGCCGCTGCTGGGCGAGGCCGAATACGCCAAGCTCTGCGCGTCCGGCGCGATTTCCCAAGGAAAGAAGAAGTGAACCAGCCTCTCCGCGCCAGACCGGCTCCGCCTGTCTGGCGATCGATCCTCTACGTCCCGGGCAATGTCCCGAAGTTCATCGACAAGGCGCACGAGCGCGGCGCCGATTGCGTGCTGATCGACTTGGAGGACAGCGTCCAGCCGGCGCAGAAGCCCCAAGCCCGCGCCATGCTGCCCGAGACGATGAAAAAGGTGGCGCAGGGCGGCGCCGACGTCGCCGTACGCATCAACCGGCCGCTCAGGCTCGCGATCCCCGATATCGACGCGGCGGTGCGGCCGGGCCTCTCGGCGCTGTTCATCACCAAGACCGAAGGTGTCCAGCACCTGCGCCTGCTCGACGAAATGGTGACGGAACTCGAGCGCGAACGCGGCATGCCGGCGGGCGGTGTGGGTTTCAGCGCCATGATCGAGCACCCGCGTGCCCTCACCCAGATCCACGACATCGCCGAACATGGCCCGAGGGTCATCGCCATGATGCTGGGCGGTGAGGATTTTGCCCTGGAAACCGGCTCCGTGCCGAGCGACGAATCGCTCGAGTTGCCCAAGCGGATGGTGGCCTTTGCGGCGCAAGCGCATGGTGTCGCCATGATCGGCATCCTGGGAACGGTGGCCGACTACTCCGATCCCGCGGCCTACAGAAAAAGCGCCGAACGCGCGCGCCGCTTCGGTTTCTCCGGTGGCACCTGCATCCATCCGGGACTGGTGCAGGCGCTGAACGAAGCCTTCACACCGGAGGCCGATGAAGTGGCCTACGCACGCAAGCTGATCGAAGCCGACGAAAAAGCCGCGGCTGAGGGCCGCGGCTCGTTCTCAGTCGATGGCAAGATGATCGACATCCCGGTGATCGACCGCGCCCGCCGCCTGATCGCGCGGCACGAGGCGATCGAGCGCCGCCTCAAGAAGGCGGCGCGCTGACCGAGCTCAGTGCTTGTTGGCCCATACCTGGCGCTTCACCGCGTACATCAAGCCGGCCAACGCCAGAAGGAAGAGGATGACGCGAACGCCGGTGCGCTTGCGGTTCTCCATCCACGGCTCCGATGCCCAGGCAAGAAACTCGGTGACGTCGGAGGCCTGCTGGTCGAGCGTCGACTTGGTGCCATCGACATAGGTCACCTTGTCGTCGCTGAGCGGCGGCGCCATGGCAATCCTGTGGCCGGGGAAGTAGGTGTTGTAGTTGTCGTCCTTGACGACGTTGAGCTCCTTGATCTGTGCCGGCGTCAACTTGTCGAACGGCACATAGCCCGTCAGCAGCGCGTAGATATAGTCTGCACCGCCTTCGCGCGCCTTGACGATGACGCTGAGATCGGGCGGTGCCTTGCCGTTGTTGGCCGCCGCCGCCGCCAGTTCGTTGGGGAACGGCTTCCTGAAGCGGTCTGACAGACGCGCCGGCCGGTCGATCGGCTGGCCGTCGTCGTTGAGATCGGGAACCGTGATGTCCTTGATCAGGCCCTTGACCTGATTCTCGGTCAGTCCGATCTCGATCAGGTTGCGGTAGGCCAGCAGCGACAGCGAATGGCAGGCTGAGCAGACCTCGGCATATACCTGATAGCCACGCTGCGCAGCGGCGCGGTCATAGGTGCCGAACGGTCCCTGGAAATGCCAGTGACGATGCGGCGGATGGGCCTCGGTACCAGCCGCAATGGCAACGGCGCCAGCACCGGCAACGAGGGCGGCGAGGGCAATCGCGCCGGAAACGATCAGTCTACGCATGGCGCTTATCCTGCCTTCTTCTTGAGAACCGAGTCGGCGATGCTGGGCGGCAATGGCAACGGCCGTTCGATCTTGCCCAGAACCGGCAGCAGGATGAGGAAGTGGACGAAGTAGTAGAGGGTGGCGACCTGCGACAGCGGGATCCAGAATCCCGCCGGCGGATTGGCGCCACAGAAGCCAAGTACCACAACGTCGACCACGAGCAGCAGCATGAACCACTTGTAGATCGGCCGGAACGTCGAAGAGCGGACACGCGAGGTGTCGAGCCAGGGCAACACAAACAGCACGGCGATGGCGCCGAACATCGCGATCACGCCGCCCAGCTTGTCCGGCACCGCGCGCAGGATCGCGTAGAACGGCAGAAAGTACCATTCCGGCACGATGTGCGTCGGGGTCACCAGCGGATCGGCCGGAATGTAGTTCGCCGCGTCGCCCAGCATGTCGGGCGCGAAGAACACGACGGCCGAATACACGATCAGGAAGATGACGACGCCGAAGCCGTCCTTCATCGTGTAGTAGGGATGGAACGGCACGGTGTCCTGCGGACCCTTGGGATCGATACCGGTCGGGTTGTTCGAGCCGTGGACATGCAGCGCCACGACATGGAGCGCCACGACCGCAACGATGATGAACGGCAGCAGATAGTGCAGGGCATAAAAGCGATTGAGTGTCGGATTGCCGATCGAGAAGCCACCCCACAGCCAGGTTACAATGGAGTCACCCACGACCGGGATGGCCGAGAACAGGCTGGTGATGACGGTGGCGCCCCAGAAGCTCATCTGGCCCCACGGCAGCACGTAGCCCATGAAGGCGGTGGCCATCATCAGCAGGAAGATGACGACACCCAGGATCCACAGCAGTTCGCGCGGCTGCTTGTAGGAGCCGTAGTACATGCCGCGGAAGATGTGGACATAGACCGCGATGAAGAAGAACGAGGCGCCGTTCATGTGCAGGTCACGCATCAACCAGCCCGACGGCACGTCGCGGTCGATGCGCTCGACCGAGTCGAACGCCATCAAGACGTTGGGCGTGTAGTTGGTCGCCAGCACGACGCCGGTGGCAATCATGAGCACCAGCATCACCGTCGCAATGGCGCCAAAATTCCAGAAGTAGTTGAAATTCCGCGGCGTCGGGAAGGTGTGATATTCCTTCTCGATATACGAAAAGATCGGCAGTCGGTAATCGATCCAGGCGATTACCTTGTTGTTGAAGACCGGCGGTGTGCCGTGAGACGAGGCCATTGCTGCGAACTCCTAGGCGATCGGTACGGCGATCAACCGATGCGGACGAGTGAGTCTGAAACGAACAGATATTCCGGAATGACGAGGTTCAGCGGCGCCGGCCCCTTCCGGATGCGGCCAGACGTGTCATAGGCCGATCCATGGCAGGGGCAGTACCATCCGCCGTAGGGGCCCTTGTCCTGGCCTGGCTTGTTGCCGAGCGGCACGCAGCCCAAATGGGTGCAGACACCGATCATGATCAGCCACTCCGGCCGCACTTTCTTGGCGCTGTCGGTGACCCGGGAATTGTCGGTCTGCGGATCGGGCAGTTCCGACATCGGCACGGCCTCGGCCTCCTTGATGTCCTTTTCCGTGCGATGACGGATGAAGACCGGCTTGCCGCGCCACTTTACGGTGATCGCCTGCCCGACCTCGATCGGCGTCACGCTCACCTCGATCGAGGCAAGCGCCAGCGTATCGGCGGCAGGGTTGAGATTGTTGATGAAAGGCCACGCGACGGCCGCCGCGCCGACCGCGCCCAGGGCACCGGTCGCAACCATGAGAAAGTCGCGCCGCGTCGGATCGCCGTGCCCGTCGGCCGGAACGCTAGATGAAGCCATTGTATCCTTCCGTCCCCCAAGGAGATGCGGCGCCTTTATAGCCGGGAAAGCCCCTTATGTTTCAAGGCTCTGTTGGTCGCAGGCGCGATGCACGGCATTCTGTGACAGCGTGCCGCACAAGCGGTACTTTCGCGACGCGGACGGGAATGGAAATTTCAATGCGCTTGGCCCTGTTTGAGCCCGACATTCCACAGAATCTCGGGGCCTTTATCCGACTCACAGCCTGCCTGGGCGTACCTCTGGATCTGATCGAGCCCTGCGGCTTTCCGGTCGACGACAAGCGCATTCGCCGGGCCGCCATGGATTATTATGACCAAGCGAGCCTCGTCCGGCACGCCTCGTGGGCGGCTTTCCAGCGGGACCGGACGCCGGGGCGGCTGGTCCTGCTGACGACTGCCGGCACCCAGACCTTTCCCAACCTGACCTTCCGGACCGGCGATATCCTTCTGGCCGGCCGCGAGAGCGCCGGCGTGCCGGCCGAAGTCCACGATGCCGCCGACCTCACGGTCCGCATTCCCCTGCGCGCCGGCTTGCGGTCGCTCAATGTCGCGTTGGCCGCGGCGATGGTATTGAGCGAAGGCCTTCGCCAGACTCAGGGATTCGCCAAACTCTCATGACCTCACCTGCCCGCCACGCGACCGGCCCCAAAGGCCCCTCGCCGCTCCCCGATGACGCGACCATCGACCGCTGGAAGGCCGAAGCAACAGCTTGGTTCACTACGCTGCGCGAGCGGATTTGTGCCTCGTTCGAGAAGATCGAGGATGAGCTCACAGGCACCCACCGCGAGCTTCCGGCCGGTCGCTTCACCCGTAAGGACTGGAAACGCGAGGCCGGCCCCGGCGGCGAGGATCGTGGCGGCGGCACCATGGCTTTGATGCATGGCCGCGTGTTCGAGAAGGTCGGTGTCAACGTCTCGACCGTGTTCGGCGAGTTCAGCCCCGAGTTCCGCAGCCAGATCCCCGGCGCCGCCCAGGATCCACATTTCTTCGCAGCCGGCATTTCACTGGTGGCGCACCAGCGATCGCCCAGGGTGCCGGCGGTGCATATGAACACCCGCTTCATCGTGACGACGCGTGCCTGGTTCGGCGGCGGCGGCGACCTCACGCCGATGACGCCGCATGAACCCGACACGCGCGACTTCCATGCCGCGTTCAAAGCGGCGTGCGATGCCCACGACGCGAGCTATTACCCGCGCTTCAAGGAATGGTGCGACGAGTATTTCTTCCTGCCCCATCGCGGCGAGCCGCGCGGCGTCGGCGGCATTTTCTACGACTATCTCGACAGCGGCGACCACGCCCGCGACTTTGCCTTCACCCGCGACGTCGGCGAGGCCTTTCTCGGCGTCTACCCCGAGCTGGTGCGCCGCCACATGAACGAGCCGTGGACGGCGGCCGAGCGCGAACACCAGCTCGTGCGCCGCGGCCGCTACGCCGAATTCAACCTGCTGCACGACCGCGGCACGCGGTTCGGCCTGATGACCGGCGGCAACGTCGAAGCGATCCTGATGTCGCTGCCGCCAGAAGCGCGGTGGCCCTAAGTTAACGGCCGGGCCAGTTCCAGCTCGGCCGCTCCTCACCCTCGACGACCGTTTCACCGAGCTCCTTGGTCAGCAAGATCTGGCGGGCGCCTGCCTCGCACAAGGCCGAGATCAGACGCACCGCGTGCGATACTACGATGATCTGCGATGTCTTCGACGCGCTGGCAATCAGCCGGGCGAGCGGTGGCAGGAGATCAGGATGCAGGCTGGTCTCGGGCTCGTTCAGGATCATCAGCGACGGTGGCCGCGGCGACAACAGCGCTGCAACAAGCAAGAGGTAGCGTAGCGTGCCATCCGATAGCTCCGCGGTCTTGAGCGGTCTCAGCAGCCCGTGCTGGCGCATCTCGACCTCGAAATAGCCATCGCTGACGGCAACGTCGATCGAGCCGCCGGGAAAGGCATCGGCCACCGCTGCATCGAGCTGGCCCTCGACGCCGATCTCCTGGATGGTGGCGATAGCGGCAGCGAGATCGGCGCCGTCGCCCGCCAGAACCGGCGTACGCGTCCCCACTTGTCGACGGCGGGACGGCGCCTCGCTATCGGTCCGGAAATGATCGTAGAACCGCCAGCCGCGCAGTTGCTCACGCAACAATAGCAGTTCGGCGCCATCTTCCGGATTGGCGCAATGGGTCAGCATGCTATCGAAGGGCAGGAGTCGGCTATAGGCCTGTCGGCGTTCTCCATTGCGGTCCCGCAAGGTGACGGATGGCCCACGCCGCTCGGCAAAGGCGTTGGCGCGTTGCAGGACGAGCCCGGTCCAAAGGCATTCGACCTTGATCTGTGGATCGCGACCGAAAATCCGTTCCGGCTGCGGCAGTCCTAGATCGATTGCGTAGCCATACGCCTCAGACGAAAAGCCGAGCTTCACGCTTATCGGCGCCTTGCGCACCGTCCCCTGCACCAGCTGATCTCCACGCTTCATGGCGCGCGAAAACTGTTCCGGACCGGCCCATAGGACTGAGGTCAAGCCTCCCTCGAGAGCAAGCGATTGGATGATCCGTCCTTGCGCGATATCGGCCAGGAGCCGCAATGCGCGATAAAGGCTCGACTTGCCGCTGCCGTTGGCTCCGCCAATGACCGTGAGAGGCCCGACCTCCAACCGAACATCGCGCAGAGAGCGATAGCCCGAGACGCAGAGCCGCGTGATGATGCTCATGGGCCTCGCGCGAAGCCTCGGCCCGCCAGCAGCGGCGCGGCAAACAGGGCCAGCACCAGCACGGAATATGGCGCTCCCCACCAGAAGGCGAATCGGTCGAGGAACGAAGCCGGATCCTCATCGAAGGTGAGCCGGGCATAGAGGAAATCGACGAATACCGTGGAGGACGGCCACAGCAGCGCCGCCACGAGCGCTGCCTCCAACCAGTGCGGCCCGGCCGTCCGTCGGGCATGGATGATCGCCATCAACGCAACATAGGGCAGCGGCACCAGGGCCTTGTACCATTCGACCGCGCGCACCGAGAGCGCAGCGGCGATCCATGTGTCGCCGACGATGTCGTTCAGCACCACGAGCACGGCGATGGCCGCCCACAGTGCCAAGGCAAGGCCGGGCCGGATCACGTGATCCGCGCCAGCCGCGCGAGTTCGGCGAGGCAGGCGGCACGGTCGGCCTGGAAATCGCCGTCGATCCACCAGCGCTCGACCGCCGCAATCAGCGCACCGACGCGGGGACCAGGCGTCATGCCAAGCGCCAGCGCGTCGGCACCGCTGGCCGGCAGTTCAGGCGGCGTCCAGCTCCGGGCGAGTGTCAGTGCCGCCCCCCAGTCACCCGGCACCTCCACGGCCAGCAGCAGGCGGTCGGCGTAGAGACCGCTGCCAAGATGATAGATGCCGGCCCGCCAAGCCTTTGGGCCGCCGGCAATGTCGACGGCCGGCTCCCTGGCCAGCATGACGTCGAGCCGCAGCGCCTGCTGGGTCGAAAGCTTCAGCCGCTTGCCGAGTGCCGTGGCGTCGGTGGCGGCAGCCAGGATCGCCGCCAGCCGGCGCAACGAGTCCGGCTTGTCTTCGCGACCAATAAGCGTCGTGAGGCGCGTGACGCCGGCATACTCGGGCAGCCAGTGATCGAGGGCGCCGGCCTCGGCCATCGCCGCCAGCGCGTCGGCGGGCGCCGGTGCTTCGAGCAGACGCAGCAGTTCCTTGGCGACCCGTTCGCCCGACAGGCTGCCAAGCCCGCCGGCGCTGCGCCGGCAGGCGTCAAAGCTCGGCCCGTCGAGCGGCGGGCGGCCATACCAGGCAAAAAAGCGGAAGAACCGCAGCACCCGCAGCCGGTCCTCGGCGATACGGGTGTCGGCCTCGCCGATAAAGCGCACGCTGCCCGCGTCAAGATCGCGGCGGCCATCGAAGGGATCGTAGATCGTGCCGTCGCGATCGGCATAGAGCGCATTGAAGGTAAAGTCGCGGCGGCCTGCATCTTCCAGCCAGTCGTCGGTGAAAGCCACGACCGCGCGGCGACCATCGGTTTCGACATCACGGCGCAAGGTCGTCAGCTCGAACCGGCTGCCCGCGACGATGGCCGTGACGGTGCCGTGTTTCAGTCCGGTGGGCACGCATTTGAGGCCGTCGGCGGCAAGTACGCGCATGACGGTCTCGGGCGGTTTGTCGACCGCCACGTCGATGTCGTCGATCGCACGGCGCAGCACCGAATTGCGCACGCAGCCGCCGACGAAGCGCGCCGCGATGCCGGCACGGTCGAGCGTCGCGAAGAGTGCGCGCACCGGCGGCGCGTCCATCCACGCCTGCGGATCGAGACGTCCCGATGGTTTCATGGCGCCGATGTCATTGAGCGAACAGGCCGCCGTAGCCCTGATCCTGGGTGAAGAACATCACGACGAACCCGGCGATCGTGCAGGTCAGGCCGGCGATGGCGAGCCAGGTGATCGGCATGTCCTGCCAGGCCGGCAGCGTGCCGGCGATCTTGCGTTCCTGTTTGACCTTGACCGCCCACGCCCACAGGAAAAAGGCGACGGTCGGCGCCATCACCAGCACGAAGACCAACAGTACGACGCGCATGGGGCTTCTCCGTCGCCCGCGTCACTCACCGGCGGTGAGGATAAAGTGCAGGTTCTTCAACATACCGGCAGTCGCCCCCCAGATGTAGCGTTCTCCATAGGGCATGGCGTAGTAGCGCCGCTCGCGACCCTGCCAGACCCGGCTGTCGATGCGATGGTTGCGCTCGTCGAGGAAATGCGCGAGCGGCACCTCGAAGACATCGGCAACCTCACGCGGATCGGCGCGGGCGGTGAATCCCGGCTCGACAATGCCGACGATCGGAGTGATCTCGTAACCCGTTCCGGTGCGGTAAAGATCGACTGGGCCAACGACATCCACGAAGCGCCGGGCCAGCCCCACTTCCTCCTCGGTCTCGCGCAGCGCGGTTGCCACCGCGTCGACGTCCTCAGCCTGCCGGCGGCCGCCGGGAAAGGCAATCTGGCCGGCGTGGCTCGGCATATCGTCGGTGCGCTGGGTCAGCAGGACGGTCATGCCAGGCCCCCGGCGCACCAACGGCACCAGGACTGCCGCCGGCCGCCAGGTCTCGGGTGCCGGGACAACCCCGCTGAGGGAGAAATCGCTGCCGAGCGGCGGGACGGACACTGGCAAACCCGATGCCAAACGCCGGCTGCGTTCACGCACACGTCGCACGATTTCGTCAACGTCCATGCCCTTGTTCCGGCCTCATTTCTGGGCTTCCCTCAAGTTCAGTTCCATCGACAACAGGAGCGCCCTGGTGGCCCCCGATACATCGACCGCATCCGACGACGACGCCCGCGCCGCCCTTGCCGACATCGAACGGTTGGGCGGCCAGTTGCGGGCGGCGCGCACCGCCATCGGCAATGTCATTTATGGCCAGCAGGACGTCATCGATCAAACACTCGTTGCGCTGCTCTCGGGTGGCCACCTGTTGCTGATCGGCGTGCCGGGCCTCGCCAAGACCAAGCTGGTGGACACGCTGGGCATCGTGCTCGGTATGGACACCAAGCGCATTCAATTCACGCCCGACCTGATGCCGGCCGATATCCTGGGGTCCGAGATCCTCGAGGAAAGCGACGGCGGCCGGCGCTCGTTCCGCTTCGTGCAGGGTCCGGTGTTCGCCCAGCTTCTGATGGCCGACGAAATAAACCGCGCCAGTCCCCGCACCCAGTCCGCCCTGCTGCAGAGCATGCAGGAAAGGCATGTGACCGTGGCCGGCAAGCGATACGACCTGCCCGCCCCCTTCCATGTCCTGGCAACCCAGAATCCTCTGGAACAGGAAGGCACCTACCCTCTGCCTGAAGCGCAGCTTGACCGCTTCTTGCTGCAGATCGATGTCGGCTATCCCGATGAGACGGCGGAACGCCAGATCATGATCGGCACCACCGGCGCCAACATGGCAACCGCCGCAAGTGCCCTGACCCCGGCCGACCTCATGGCCGCCCAGTTGCTGGTACGGCGACTGCCGGTCGGCGAAAGCGTCGTTGATGCCATCCTGAAACTTGTCCGCGCCGGCCGGCCCGAGACAACCGACCTCGATATCGTCCGCAACCGCGTTGCCTGGGGGCCGGGTCCGCGCGCCAGCCAGGCCTTTATGCTGGCCTGCCGCGCCCGCGCCATTATTCAGGGCCGTCTCGCACCTTCAATCGACGACGTCGTGGCGCTCGCCGGGCCTGTCCTTCGCCACCGCATGGCGGTCAACTTCTCGGCCCGTGCCGAGGGCGTGACGACCGAAGCGGTGATCGCACAAATGTGCGCCCGTCTGACCTAGCCCCGTTTGGCCTCGCGATTGCCACGCCGCAGCCAATGGCCGCGCCCACAACCCTCCACCGCTCGGTCGAACTCGCCGGAACGCTGCCGGCATTGATGATTGCTGCCGACAGGGTCGCCTCGACCGTCATTCAGGGCGTCCACGGCCGGCGCCGGGTCGGGCAGGGTGACGCCTTCTGGCAATACCGGCCCTTCCGCGACGGCGACAGCGCCACCCAGATCGACTGGCGCCAGAGCGCACGCAGCCGACATCTGTTCGTGCGCGAAACCGAATGGGAGGCGGCGGCCAGCGTCTGGTTGTGGCGCGATGCGTCGCCGTCGATGCAGTACGCGTCGTTGAAGAATGCCGACACCAAGGCCGTGCGCGGCGAGTTGATCACGCTGGCACTGGCGAGCCTGCTGGCCGACGCCGGCGAGCGGGTAGCCGTCCTGGGTGGCGGCATGCGCCCGACCTCGGGGCGCGTTGCGGTCCGCCGCGTTGCCGAAACGCTGTTCGACGAAACGCGTCACCTCGGCGAACCTTCGTCAACCCAGAAGCGCGCCTTGCCCAGCCTGCCGCCCCAGGTTCCGCTGCCAGCGCACGGCACGATCGTTCTGGTTTCCGACTGGCTCGACCCACTCGACAGGATCGAAGCCGTCATCCGTTATTACGCGAGCGTCGGCGTGCGCGGGCATCTCGTGCAGGTGCTCGATCCGGCAGAGGAGGACCTGCCGTTCAACGGTCACGTCAAGTTCGAGGGCCTCGAAGCCGAAGGGCAGCATACCATCCGCCGGGTCGAGGCCGTGCGGGCCGACTATGGCGCGCGCCTGGCGGCGCAGAAGGAAGGCCTTCAGCGTCTGGTCCGGCCGGCCAACTGGACGGTCCATCTGCATCGTACCGACCGGCCGCCGCAGACAGTTTTGCTCTCGCTTTATCTCGCCATGGCCGACCTGCGTCGGCTGAACGCGGGCTGAGCGCCGATGCTCAGTCTCGGCGCTTTCGCCTTTGCCGCACCGGGCATGCTTGCGATGCTGCTGGCACTGCCGGTGATCTATTGGCTGCTGCGCCTGATCCCGCCGTTGCCGAAGCTTGTGCGATTTCCGGCGATCCGCCTGCTGGTCGGCCTGGAGCCGACCGAACAGACGCCGATGAAGATGCCGTGGTGGCTGCTGCTGCTGCGCATGCTGCTGGCGGCGGCGCTGATTCTGGCGGTGGCCAGGCCTCTCCTCAATCCGCAGGCCGACCTGCCCGGAAGCGGACCGCTGCTTCTGGTGATCGACGACGGCTGGTCGTCGGCACCGGGCTGGACGACACGCATCGC
>CALDNT010000093.1 GCA_937915145.1 uncultured Reyranella sp. | reverse complement strand
CTGATGTGGCTGGTCGATTGCGGCTTCCACCTTTTGATTCTGGGGCAGCTCGGGCCGGTGGCGCTGGCGGTCACGACCAATCTCAACATCAACTTCATGCGCAAGCCCGAGCCTGCCGCGCTGATCGGCGAGGGCCGGCTGCTGAAACTCGGCAAGACGCTGGCGGTCGGCGATTTCACGATCTGGAGTGCGGGCAAGGATGAGCCCGTAGCCCATGCAACGGTAACTTACGCCATTCCATCAAGGAGATAGGATGCGGTATTATTTTACCGCTAGTTCAAGTTATTGATTTATTTGGGATATCCAGCGTCCCTTGACAGGGCTCGCGGTGGCGCCCATAAGCGCGCGCTCATTGGAAGAAAGAACCATGCACGCCCTCATTACCAACCAGACTCCCAGCACCAAGACTGCCGACGTGCAGAAGAAGTGGCTGCTGATCGATGCCGACGGGCTGGTGCTCGGCCGGCTCGCCTCGATCATCGCCATGCGCCTGCGCGGCAAGCACAAGCCGACCTTCACGCCGCACATCGATTGCGGCGACAACGTCGTCGTCATCAACGCCGAGAAGGTCCGCCTGACCGGCCGTAAGGCCGAGCGCGAGGTCTTCTACTGGCACACCGGCCATCCCGGCGGCATCAAGGGTGAGACCCTGGGCAAGCGCCTCGAAGGCCGCTTTCCGGAGCGGGTCCTGGTCAAGGCCGTCGAGCGGATGATCACGCGCGGACCGCTCGGCCGGGCGCAGATGAAAAACCTGCGGGTCTACGCGGGACCGAAGCACGAGCAGGAGGCGCAGCAGCCTGAGAAGCTCGACGTTGCCGCTATGAACCGCAAGAATTCGAGGATCGGCTGACATGGCTACTGAACTTTCGACTTTTGCCGAACTGAAGAAGGTGCCGGTGGGTGACGACCAGGCCGCGGCGCCGGCGCGCGAAAAGCAGGTCGACGCCCAGGGCCGTGCCTATGCCACGGGCCGGCGCAAGAACGCCGTCGCCCGGGTCTGGGTTAAGCTCGGCACCGGCAAGATCACCATCAACGGCCGCGACCAGACGATCTACTTCGCGCGCCCGACCCAGCGCATGATGATCCAGCAGCCGTTCGACGTTTCCGAGCGCGGCGGCCAGTTCGACGTGGTTGCCACCGTTTCCGGCGGCGGCCTGTCGGGCCAGGCGGGCGCGGTGCGTCACGGCATCTCGCAGGCGCTGACCAAGTTCGAGCCAGGCCTGCGCGGCCCCATCAAGGCCAACGGCTTCCTCACCCGCGATAGCCGCGTGGTCGAGCGCAAGAAGTACGGCCGCGCCGGCGCCCGCGCACGCTTCCAGTTCTCCAAGCGCTAATCCGGCGATTGGACTATCCTCGAAGGGCGCCGCAAGGCGCCCTTCGTTTATGTCGGGAGGCGATCCGATGTCCGGTCTCATCGTTCCGTTCAACGGCTTCGTGCCGAAGATCGACAAGTCGGCCTTCATCGCGGCCAATGCCACGCTGATCGGCGATGTCGAGATCGGTGCCAACTGCGGCATCTGGTTCGGCGCCGTGTTGCGCGGCGACGGGCCCGGCATCCGGATCGGCGACAATTCCAACATCCAGGATGGCGTGGTGATCCATATCGCCTCGCGCGGCGTCGGCACCGTGGTCGGACGCAACGTCACGGTCGGCCATCTTGCACTGCTTCATGCCTGTGAGGTGCAGGACGACGCCTTCATCGGCATGCACTCGACCGTGCTCGACGAAGCCGTCGTCGAGAGCGGTGCCATGGTGGCGGCGGGCGCCGTTGTCACGCCGCGCAAGATCGTGCGCAAGGGCGAGCTGTGGGCCGGCAATCCGGCGGTGAAAATGCGCGACATCTCCGAGAAGGACCTGGAGTCGTTCCGGCGCTCCGCCGCCGGCTACGTCCGGCTGGCACAAGTCTATTGTGGCGAGACCGTGAAGGCGGCCGAGTAGGGGTAGAGAAGCAACGCCAATATGCAGCTGTGGCGCATGGCGCGCCGCAACGGACTGGCGGCGGAGATCGACATGCGCCTGCCCGCAACCTTCATGGTCTGCGTGATCGTCACTTTCCTTGACGCGGACACAGCGGGCCGTGCGCTTGCTCAAACGACGTCCGACCCAAAAGTCCGATGCGCCGAGCTGATCGAGTATTACGACCGCTATGGGGCGAGCCGCAGTGAAAATTCCGACGGCGCCCGCAACATGACTCGAATTGGAGCTGGAATCGATTGCGATCGGGGGCGCTACGACCAGGGCATCAAGACAATGGAAGACCTGCTGACGCAGAAAAACTCGCCGTCCCTTCCGCGCAATAGAGCCGGCCGCCTCGGGTCGTCACTCGACCACGCGCACCTTCACATAGGAACCCGGCGCATCCTCGATCGCCGGCAGGGCGCCATCACCGGGGTTGCGCGCCGGCACCTTGGGACCGGATTTCTCCGACAGCCACCGGTCCCAGTCGTGCCACCACGAGCCGGGGTGCTCCTTGGCGCCGGCCTGCCACTCGGCCAGCGTCGGCGGGTTCGTGGTCGTGTCGTTCAGCCAGTGCTGGTATTTCTTGGCGCTTGGCGGATTGACGACGCCGGCGATGTGGCCGGAGCCGGCCAGCATGAAGCGAACCGGTCCGCTGTAGAGCTGGGTCGCCTTGTAGACCGAGCGGGCCGGCGCGATGTGGTCCTCCTTGCCGGCCTGGATGTAGACGGGGATCGCGATCTTTCGGAGATCGATCGGCACGTTGTCGATGACGATGCCACCCGGGCGGCACAGCAGATTGCTCTGGTACATGTTGCGCAGGTAGTAGCTGTGCAGCGCGGCCGGCATGCGCGTGGCATCGGCATTCCAGTACAGCAGGTCGAAAGGGAAGGGGTCCTTGCCCATCAGGTAGTTGTTCACGACGAACGACCAGATGAGATCGTTGGCGCGCAGCAGGTTGAAGGTCGTCGCCATGTCGCCGGCTTCGAGGTAGCCCTTCTTCGACATCATCTCCTCGATGCTGGCGAGCTGATCTTCGTCGATGAACACGCCAAGCTCGCCCGGTTCGGTGAAGTCGACCTGAGCGGTAAAGAAAGTGCAGGCGACGATGCGGTCGTCGTCCCGCGCCGCCATGTAGGCAAGCGTCGTGGCCATCAGCGTGCCGCCGATGCAATAGCCGATCGCCGAGACCTGACGCTGGCCGGTCGCCTGCTCGATCGCACCGAGGGCAGCAAGGGGGCCGAGTTTCATGTAGTCGTCGAACACCAGTCCGGTGAGGTGCTCGTCGGGATTGACCCACGAGATCACGAACACCGTGTAGCCTTGCCCGGTCGCCCACCTGATGAACGAATTCTCGGGTTTGAGATCGAGGATGTAGAACTTGTTGATCCATGGCGGCACGATCAGCAGCGGCACGGTGTAGACCTCGGCGGTCGTCGGTGCGTACTGGATGAGCTGCATCAGGTCGTTCTGGTACACGACCTTGCCGGGTGATGTGGCGACGTTCTCGCCGACCTTGAAAGCGTTCATGTCGGTCTGGCGGATCGCCAGCTTGCCCTTGCCGCGTTCGAGATCGGTCAGAAGATTCTGCAGACCCTTCAGGAGATTCTCGCCCTTGGACTCGACGGTGGCCTTCACGACCTGCGGATTGGTCAGCGCGAAGTTTGAGGGCGACACGGCGTCGATGAATTGCCGGGTGTAGAAATCGACCTTTTGGGCGGTCTTGTCGTCGATACCTTCGACTTCCTTGACCGTGCCTTGCAGCCAGCGCGCCGTCAGAAGATAGGATTGCTTGAGGTAGTCGAAGACGACTTCGTCTTTCCATGCCGGATCGTTGAAGCGTTTGTCGCCCTTGGCGGGTTCGGCGAGCGGCTCGACCTTCTGGCCCATCATGCGCTGGGCGGTGAGCTGCCACAGCTTCATGTACTGCTGCCACAGTTCCATCTGGGCTTGGACGAGGCGATTGGGATCGGCCAGCATCTTGGCCGTGAAATCCATGAACGTCTGGGTGAGATGGAGCGGGTCCGCAGGTTGCGATCCGTCGGCCTTGTAGTTGACGGCAAAGTCCTGCAGCAGCTTCTGGCTGCGCTCGGCGATACTCGTGAAAGCGGCCCGCATCTTCTCGGCTTCGGCGGGCGACATTCCGGAAAGAGCAGCGGGGGTGGGCGTCTCCGACATGCGTTTCCCCTTCTGAATCATTGCCTTTATGGCGTTTCTTGCGGTACTTTCAATGTCCCGGCACCATACCTAGTGTATGTTTTCCCGGGTGGGCCAACCTTCCCATAGGTAGGCTGCGACAACAGATGGGTCAATTTTCCTCTTGGCCTCCGCTAAACATGGCGGGCAGGCTGGATTTCAAGCGGGTAGCGACGATGCAGCGACGACTGGACACGTTCGACGGCGGTGTGCCGGCACACACCGCCGAGGCGACTTCGGACGACGAACCCGTCTACGGAACCAACACCGCCTGCGGCATCGCCGCCAACCGGCAGGCCGAAGTCTTCATCGACTTCTAGGCCGCCAAGGAAGACCACGATGGACGACTCGGAATTCCACCGGCTGAAGCGCCTGCCGCCCTATGTGTTCGCGGAAGTGAATGCCATGAAGGCACGGGCCCGCGGCGCCGGCCAGGACGTGATCGATCTCGGCATGGGCAATCCCGATTTGCCAACGGCGCCGCACATCGTGGCGAAGCTGGCGGAAGCTGCTGCCAACCCTCGCGCCCACGGCTATTCGGCGTCGCGCGGCATTCCCGGCCTGCGCAAGGCGCAGGCTGCCTACTATGCGCGTCGTTTCAACGTCGAGCTCGATCCCGAGAGCGAGATCATCGTCACGCTTGGGTCGAAGGAGGGGCTGGCCAACCTCGCCCAGGCGATTACGTCGCCCGGCGACATCGTGCTGGTGCCCAATCCAAGCTACCCGATCCATCCCTACGGTTTCATCATCGCCGGCGGCTCGGTGCGCCACATCGCGGTACCCGGCAGCACCTCGATCGATGAATTCCTGCCGGCACTCGAGCGTTCGGTACGGCACACGGTACCCAAGCCGCTGGCGCTGGTGCTGAACTATCCGTCGAACCCTACTGCCCAGGTCGTCGACCTCGACTTTTATGCCGCGGTCGTCGATTTCTGCAAACGTCACGGCATATGGATTCTCTCGGACCTTGCCTATGCCGAGATCTATTTCGACGGGGTGCCGCCGCCGTCGGTACTGCAGGTGCCGGGCGCGCGCGACATCGCCGTCGAATTCACCTCGATGAGCAAGACCTACTCGATGGCAGGCTGGCGCATCGGCTTCGCGGCCGGAAACAAGACGCTGATCACTGCGCTCACGCGCATCAAGTCCTACCTCGATTATGGCGCTTTCACGCCGATCCAGGTGGCGGCGACGGCTGCGCTCAATGGCCCGCAGGAGTGCGTTGCCGAGGCACGCAACACCTACAAGGAGCGACGCGACGTCCTGATGGAAGGGCTTGTCGCCGCGGGCTGGAACCTGCCGGCGCCATCGGCCAGCATGTTCGCCTGGGCGCCGATCCCCAAGGAATTCGCCGAACTGGGCTCGCTCGCCTTCTCCAAGCTGCTGCTTACCCAGGCCAACGTCGCGGTCTCGCCGGGCATCGGCTTCGGCGAGCACGGCGATGCCCACGTCCGCATCGCTCTGGTCGAAAACAAGCATCGCATTCGCCAGGCGGTGCGCAGCATTCGCCAGGTGATCGCCGATCCTGCGAGGTCGATCGATCTTTATCTGCGCGGCGTTGGGGACAACATCACGCCGATCAAGGCTCGCGCCTAGCCACAACCTGTCGTATCAGGCGCCCATGAAATCCCCTCTCAGAATAGGCATCGCTGGCCTCGGCACTGTAGGCGCCGGCGTCGTCAAGTTGCTGGCCGAACATGGCCGGCTGTTGTCGTTGCGCGGCGGCCGGCCGCTGAAGCTGGTGGCCGTAAGCGCACGCTCCCGCACCAGGAAGCGCGATATCGACGTGTCCGGTGTGCGCTGGGAAAAGGACCCTCTGGCGCTGGCGTCAGCCTCCGATATCGACGTCGTCGTCGAACTGATCGGTGGCAGCAGCGGCGTCGCCCGCCGGCTGGTCCAGAAGGCGCTGGCGTCAGGCAAGCACGTCGTCACCGCCAACAAGGCATTGCTCGCCCTGCATGGCACCGAGCTCGCGGCCGCGGCGGAGAAGAAGGATCGCATTCTCGCTTTCGAGGCGGCCGTCGCCGGCGGCATCCCGATCATCAAGGCGCTGCGCGAGGGCCTGGTCGGCAACAAGGTCGGCCGGCTCTACGGCATCCTCAACGGGACCTGCAATTACATCCTGACGACGATGCGCGAGACCGGCCGCGATTTCGAGGTCGTGCTGGCGGAGGCTCAGGCCGCTGGCTATGCCGAGGCCGATCCGAGCTTCGACGTCGACGGCATCGACGCCGCCCACAAGCTGGCCGTGCTGACCGGCGCCGCGTTCGGTGCCAAGGTGAATTTCCCCGGCATTCACGTCGAGGGAATCCGGCACGTCACCGCAATGGACATCGAGTTCGCCGAAGAACTCGGCTACCGGATCAAGTTGCTGGGGCTCGCCCGCGAAACCAGGCACGGTATCGAGCAGCGCGTGCACCCATGCATGGTGCCGCTCGCAGCACCGATCGCCCACATCGAGGGCGTGTTCAATGCCGTGGTGGTCGAGGGCGATTTTGTCGGTACCACGATGTTCCAGGGGCGTGGCGCCGGCCAGGGGCCGACCGCCTCGGCGGTGGTCGCCGACTTGGTCGATGTCGCGCGCGGCCGCCACATGCCGGCCTTCGTCGTGCCGGCCGCCAGGCTTGCCGCCCGGCCAGCCTCGCCGATGGCCCGTCACGTCGGCGCCTACTACATGCGCCTGATGGTACAGGACAGGCCCGGTGTGATCTCGGCGGTGTCGGGAGCGCTGGCCAAGGAGCGCATCTCACTGGAATCGATGCTGCAGCGCGGCCGCTCGCAATCGGGTGACGTGCCGGTGGTGTTGACCACGCATGAGACGGAAGAGGCGGCAATGCGCCGTGCGCTCGCGCGGATCGCGAAACTGAAGGCGGTCGCAGAAGATCCCTGCCTGATCAGGATCGAGACGTTTTAGATTGGACGGCGCATTCAGACGCCGACGGAGGAAGCGATGGCCGAAGAAGACAAGATGGACCGCAATCTGGCGCTGGAAGTCGTGCGCGTTACCGAAGCGGCGGCGCTGGCGGCATCCAAGCTGATGGGCCGCGGCGACGAGAAGATGGCGGATCAGGCCGCCGTCGATGCGATGCGCACGACGCTCAATTTCCTCAATATCGAAGGCACCGTTGTAATCGGCGAGGGCGAGCGCGATGAGGCGCCCATGCTGTTCATCGGCGAAAAGGTCGGGCTGGGCCGCGGGCCCCGGATCGATATCGCCCTCGATCCGCTGGAAGGCACGACCATCACCGCCAAGGGGCTGCCCAATGCGCTTGCCGTCATCGCCATGGCCGAGCATGGCGGCTTCCTCAACGCACCCGATGTCTACATGGACAAGATCGCCGTTGGCGGCGGCCTGCCGGACGGTATCGTCGACCTCGACAAGACGGCCAAGCAGAACCTCAACGAACTCGCAAAGGCCAAGAAGGTCGAAGTGGCCGATCTCGTGGTCTGCATCCTCGACCGGCCGCGCCATTCGGAGCTGATCGCCAAGGTCCGCGAGGCAGGTGCCCGCATTATGCTGATCGGCGACGGCGACGTGTCGGGCGTGATCGCCACCTCGACCGGCGATTCGGGCATCGACATATACATGGGCTCAGGGGGCGCGCCGGAGGGCGTGCTGGCCGCAGCGGCGCTGCGTGCCATCGGCGGTCAGATCCAGGGCCGGCTGTTGTTCCGCAACGACGACGAAAAGGCGCGTGCCCGCAAATGGGGCATTACCGATCTCAACCGCAAGTATTCGATGACCGACATGGCCAAGGGCGACGTCATGTTCGCTGCAACAGGCGTCACGTCGGGATCGATGCTGAAGGGCGTTCGCCGCTTTCACAACGGCGCGGAAACGCATTCGATCGTCATGCGCTCCAAGACCGGCACGGTGCGCTGGATCTCGGCCAGCCACAATTTCTCGATCAAGACCGGCCTGCCAAGCTGGGCGTGAACGCCCCGGGCTGGGCACTCTAGAACTTCTCGCCGGCAGCCTGCAGTGCCGCTTCGACGTCTGTTACCCAGACAAGTTTCTGGTCCTTGAAGTTCTCGAGAACGCGACGCAGGGAAGCTGCTCCGGCGGGAGTGCCGACAACGAAGGGGTGGATGCCGATGGCCACGATGGTGGCGGCGCGATCGGGGTCGGCCTCGGCCTCTTGCGCCAGCTCGGTGACGTAGTCGATCCAGATACGCTCAAGGTCTTCCGGCGATTTCGATCGCGTCAGATATTGTCCCATATCGACGGTCACAGTCGGATAGGGGATTAGAACCGATGGGCCGGAGGGCGTGACGAGCCGCGAGAGGACGTCGGAATCCATACTGTCGAGCGTGTAGCGGATGCCTTCGGCGGCCGTGGCGGTGAAAGTGTCGGCGTTGGGATAGACGCTCGGGCTCGACCATCCGCGCGAACGCACGCCGGTACTCTTTTCGATCATGTCGAGCGTGCGGCGAATGTAGAGCTTTTGCGCATCGAGGCCGCTCTCCAGCGGCAGTAGCTCGGTCGAGTTGTTCATGCCGTGCGCTAGGATCGGAGCGTGCGGCATCGAGGCCCGAAACCGCTTCCAGACGTCAGCGTGTTGTTGCGGGAATTGCGCATTGAGCGCGATGCTGAGAGGAAGCCCTTGTTCTTCGAACAGGCGCCCGACACGGGGCACGCCCCATTCGATGGCATATTGGCGGAACGACTCATCGACGAGATCGGGCTTCCGGCCGATCATGTCCGGCCGGAAGGTGGGCCCCTGGCCTTGTCCCCAGACCTCGACGTAGAGCACGAAGCAGACCGCTACCTTCTTACCCTCCGGCCAGGCCTTCACGGGCATGCGCTCGCGCGGCAGGCCGGTGAACCAGTCCTTGGTGTTCTGGCCGTAGCCTGGTGTTGCGCTCCAGAGGAACAGGCAAAGGAACGCCAGGAGCACGCTGGATCGCTTGGTCTTCTCCACAATCCGGCTCCCGTCCACAGAAGTTTGAGCTAGGGTGACGCCCATGCTGACACCCGACAATTTACACCGCCCGCGCGCGGATCGAACGGCATTTCTCGGTGTCGAACGGTCATTGACCGGACGGCGCTGGGCTGCGCGACTGGCCGATGAGCGCGCCGCACTGGCAATCGCCCAGCGTCACGGCCTGCCCGATGCCGTGGCGCGGCTGCTGGCGGCACGCGATATCGAACTCGACGCGGTTCCGGATTTCCTCGAACCGACGCTTCGCCGCTTTTTGCCGGATCCGCTGCACCTCAAGGACATGGATACAGCCGTCGCACGGCTTGTGCGCGCGGTTCAGGGCGGCGAACGCATCGTCGTGTTCGGCGACTATGATGTCGACGGTGCAACGTCGTCGGCATTGCTGCTGCGCTTCTTCCGCAGCGTCGACGGAAACATTGGCGTCTACATCCCCGACCGCCGCAAGGAAGGCTACGGTCCCAACACGGCGGCACTGCTGAAGATCAAGGCCGAGGGCGCGGCGGTCGTGGTCACGGTCGATTGCGGCATTACCGCCTTCGAACCCCTGGCGGAGGCCAAGCGGGCAGGGCTCGACACCATCGTTATCGACCACCACATGGCCGAGATCGCGTTGCCCGAAGCCATCGCCGTGGTCGACCCCAACCGGATCGACGACGCCAGCCCGCACAAGCAGATGGCGGCGGTCGGTGTGGCTTTCCTGCTCGCGGTCGGCGTCAATCGCGCTCTGCGCGAGGCCGGCTGGTACGACACGGCCGGCAACGGAGGGCGCCCCGAACCTGACTTGCGCCAATGGCTCGATCTCGTGGCGCTGGGCACTGTGTGCGATGTCGTGCCGCTCACCGGCGTCAATCGCGCGCTGGTATGCCATGGTCTGAAGGTCATGGCGGCGCGCCGCAATCCTGGGCTTGCCGCCCTGGCCGACGTCGCGCGCCTCAAGGAGCCGCCAGGTGCGTATCATCTGGGGTTCCTGCTCGGGCCGAGAGTCAATGCTGGCGGCCGTGTCGGACAGGCCGACCTGGGCGCGCGCTTGCTGTCGAGCGACGACCCGCATGAAGTCGGCGCACTGGCGCTGCGGCTCGATGAATTCAATGCCGAGCGTCGCGCCATCGAACGCGAGGTGCTCGATCAGGCGATTTCCCGCGTCGAAGGGCTCTATGGGCCGGACCGCAAGGGCCTGCCGGCGGCGCTGGTGGTCGAGAGCGACGGCTGGCACGTCGGCGTGATCGGTATCGTCGCCAGCCGCCTGGTCGAGCGCTATGGCCGGCCGGCCTTCGTGATCGGGCTCGACGGCGATCTCGGCAAGGGTTCGGGTCGCTCGGTGCGCGGTGTCGATCTCGGCGCGGCGGTGATCGCGGCGCGTCAGGCCGGCCTGCTGGTGAATGGTGGCGGCCATGCCATGGCCGCGGGACTGACCGTGACACGCGAGGCATTGCCAGGTCTCGCTCAGTTCCTTGACGAGCGTATCGCTCCACAGCTCGGCGCAGCGCCGCCGGTCCGTGAACTCGGCATCGATGCTGCGCTTTCGCCGGGGGCGGCGACCCGGGAGCTGGTCGGCATGATCGAGCGCGCCGGCCCGTTCGGCGCCGGAAACGCACTGCCGCGCTTCGCGCTTACCGGCGTCCGCGTCAGCTACGCCCAGCCGGTGGGAGAGGGACACGTTCGCTGCACCCTGGTGGGGGCGGAGCGTGGTCGGGTCGACGCGATTGCCTTTCGTGCCGGCCAGTCGGCCCTGGGGCCGGCGCTGCTCGACCCGGCGCGGCCGATCCTGCATGTCGCCGGTGCCCTCAGGATCGACCGCTTCGGCGGCCGCGAAACTGTGCGCCTGCAGATTGACGACGCGGCTGCGGCGGCCGGCTCGGTGCTTGCTTGATTTTGCGAGCTTGAGCCGCTACATGCAGCCGCTCTTGCGGCTTCGTCCCCATCGTCTAGAGGCCTAGGACACCGCCCTTTCACGGCGGCGACGCGGGTTCGAATCCCGCTGGGGACGCCACTCCCGGGCAAGGGGAGGGCTCCCGGCAAATCTGTTGACGCGTCCACTTGTGCACGTGTCTTCATGATGCACGGCAAGTCGCGGCAGGCCGATGCCTTCGCCAGCCCTGCAAGCACTTCATCGTCAAATCGTTCGGCCGGAGCATTGAAGGATCAAAAACGCCAGTTCATCAAGCGTAACCGGCGAACTTCCGATGACATTCCGTATCTCCATATCTGCCACGACACACACATCTGATCGGCAAATCGTGGAGATGCGTTCTGCAGATCGCGGATATTCAACGTGAGGTCGAAGATGCCCTTGGATTTGATCGGCTACGCAGCTGGTGACAGGACCGGGCAGCCGGAAACGGCCGCTTGGACGTGTGTGCGACGACAGATCCACTAAGCTGGCGATGCTGCGGATTTGGTACGCTGGTTCACGCTTTGTTTGGGCTAAAGTAGTTGGTGATTTGAAATTCTGGGGGCTCAGCGCCAAAACCGGGGGGCCGGGGCGTCAGAAAATGCGGAATCGGCCTATTTACGCGAGGCGCAGAGTGCTTCATCATGGGCAATGAGACTAACAACTGGGGGATATAGACCATGATGAAGACGATGTTTGCCGTGATCGCCGCTGCGTTCTTGTTGAGCGCGTGCGACGAGCCGCCGCCGCCGGCAGCAGCGCCGCCGGTCGTGGCTCCGCCGACGTTCATGGTGTTCTTCGATTGGGACCGCTCGAACCTGTCGGCCCAAGCGATGACCACGATCCAGCAGGCAGCTGGGGCTTACAAGACCAAGGGCGGCGCCCGCGTCGTCGCAACCGGCCATACCGATACGTCGGGTCCGGAAGCCTACAACATGGCGCTGTCGCTGCGTCGTGCCAACAGCGTCAAGGATGCGTTGGTCAAGCAGGGCGTGCCGGCGACCGCGATCACGACGATCGGTCGTGGTGAAGCGGGTCTGCTCGTGAAGACTGCCGATGGTGTTCGCGAGCCGCAGAACCGCCGCGTCGAAATCGTCGTCCAGGTGGCCATGGGCTCCAAGGATGACATGGCCTATTGCGCGGCCTTGAGCGCCTTGTACCGCAAGACCAGCACGCGCTCTCCGGCCCAGGGTCCCGAGCCCGAGGCGATGGCGCAGTGTGCCGCGGGCAACACGGCGGCCGGTATTCCGGTCCTCGAGAAGTCCCTGACGGCCGCCAAGGTTCCGCTGCCGAAGCGGATGTAACGAACAGACATGATCTGGCGGTCGACCCCAGGGTCGGCCACCTTTTCAAAGAAAAGGCGGCCTCCGGGCCGCCTTTTTTGTCGTGCGTCGGGTATCAGCCTGATGGAAGGGCTTCGGGATCAGAGCGACTGACCGTGAACGAGATGCCTGGCTCGGTGACATGTACGGCGATTTCGGGGAAGCGCGCCCGGACCGCATCGGCGAAGGCCGGCCAGGGCGCCGAGGTAACGCGCATCATGGCGTGAAATTTTCATGCGGCGGATCGAGGATCACGATCTTCGGGTGCAAGGCGGCAACGCCGCGCACGACGTCGTCTATGAAATCGAGCTGCATGCCTGCCAGCCGCACGTCGGTGCGGAAACGGCAGCCAGGATCTCCGATCTCGACTGTGGCCAACTTGGTGTTGAAGCCGCCATGATAGTCAAGAACCGTGAGGCCTCCCGACAGTTCGATATGGAAGCCAGTGTAGGGTGAGTAGAAAGGCGCGCCGGTGGCGCCGCTCCAGGCCCATGACAGTTGGGCACACCGATGGTGAACCGATCATGGCCGCGACCTGTATGGCGAGCCGTGGCCCCAGCGTAGTTTACAGCTTACTCAGCGGACGGTGCGGCACTAGCCGCAGGTCACCGAATAGATGTGCTGGACCTCGCCGGGGAGCGGCATGGCCTGCCATGTCTTGCCGGCGTCCTGGGTGCCGAACACCTCACCATCGTAGCGTGCCCCGATATAGACCTGTGCGGCATCGTGGGGATGCAGGGCGACCGACATGATGGTGCCGTGAACCTGGACCTTGTCGAAACGCTTCCAGCTTTGACCGCCATCGTCGCTGCGGTAGAGCCCGCCATCATGACTGGAAGCCGCCACGCTCAGCGCCGAATAGAGCGTGTTGGGCTCAACGGCGGAGACCTTGACGTCGCGCCCATAGGTGGTGGGCGAGAAGCGGCCGACCTCCATATCCTGCCAGGTGTGACCTTGGTCGACGCTGCGAAACAGGCCCATGCGCATTGCCGCGATCACGGCGTCGGGATCGGCCGGATTTATGGCGACGGCATGACTGTCGAGCATGCCCTCGGCTGTGGTGTCGCTCACGATTTTGCTCTGAAGGTGCGGCAGGCCAGCGAGCTTGATCAGGCCGGCGCTGCAGTCGGACCACGTTTCGCCTGAATCGGTGCTGCGCATGACCCCATTGATTTCGAGCGCGGCATAGAACTCGTCGGGCCTTTTCGGATGCTGGGCCAGTCGCATGACGCGCGAGGCAAAGGGTCCCTTGCAGTGCGCGGCCATGTCAGGATCGGGCAACTTGTGCCAGCTCGCGCCGCCGTCGTCACTGCGATAGAGCCCGATCGGCGAGGCGCCGGCGAAGATGCGCCTGGAGTCACGTGAATCGACGAGGAAGGACCAGATTTGCGCCTTCGCGTCGGGGAAGTCGGTCCGCCGGAAGGTGGAGCCGGCATCGGTGCTGCGCCACACGCCATCGCTTGTGCCGGCAAGTACGGTCGCCGGATCCGTCGGATGGACAAAGACCGTGAAGGCCTGGACGGTACCCAGCACATGCTGCCAGTCGCCGCCTGCCGTGCCGCGGCGGAAGACGCCGATACGGCCGGGGTGGTCGGGCTTGCCGAAATAACCGGCGACGCCCACGTAGATGTTGGATTGATTGCTCATGATACGGTCCTCCCGGATCGCTTCCCTTGCTAGGATTGGTTGTTGAGCGAAGCCTAGCAAGGTGCTGGCATGGCCGCAAAGCAGAAGGAATTGACCGGACATGATCGAGAAGACGCTGGATATTGCCACCGCGGATGGGGCAATCGAGACCTTTGTTTGCCATCCGGAACGTGATGCTTCCCATCCGGCTGTGCTGTTCCTGATGGATGCTCCCGGTATCCGCGAGGAGCTCCACGACATGGCGCGCCGCCTTGCGACGGTCGGCTACTACGTCCTGCTGCCGAATCTTTACTATCGCGCAGGGCGCGACACCAAATACGGCCCTGACGTGCTGAAGCACGGCAGCGAGGAGCATCAGCGCATGCGGGCGGTGCGAAGCAAGATGACCATCCCGCCGGTCATGGATGATATTGCTGCCCTGATCGGCTTCGCCGACCAACAGAAGGAAGTGAGGAAGGGGCCGGTGGGCGCCCATGGCTATTGCATGAGCGGCCCCTATGCGCTTGCCGCCGCGGCCCGCTACCCGGACAGGATCGCCGCGGCCGCGTCATTCTACGGTACCTGGTTGGTAAGTGATGCGGTCGAGAGCCCGCACCTCACCCTCGGCAAGGCCAAGGGAGAACTCTATATCTCCTGTGCCGAGCACGACGAACTTGCGCCATTGCCCATGGTGGCGGAGCTGAAAGCTCTATTCGACAAGTCTGGTGCAGCCGGGGAACTCGAGGTGCATCCCGGAGTTCATCACGGCTTCGCCTTCCCGCAGCGCTGGTGCTACGACAAGTCGGCGGCCGAACGACACTGGGAGCGATTGATCGCGCTTTACCGCCGGAAGCTGGGTTAGGCGGCGCCGGCACCCTTGGCAGCCTGCCATCGCCTCAGAATGTCGCGGGCATGGTTCTTCGTGGGGTCCATGTCGCTTTCACGGCCGGGAACCTTGGCGGCGAGTTCGATCACGTAGCCGTTGGGATCGCGGAAGTAGATCGAGCGAATGAACCGATGGTCGGAGACGCCACGGACTTCGCGTCCTTCGGCCTTTCCCTTGGCCAGCATCGTCTCGAGCGCATCGGCAGAGACCTCGAGAGCGATGTGAAGGTCGAAGTCATGCTGGTCCTTGAATTCGAATGGCCGGTCCGGCGCTTCGAAGAAGGCGAGACACGATCCATCGTCGAGCTGGTAGAAAGTATGCAGCACGCTGGTGTCTCTGCCAGTCTTGGTTTCCTCGATGTTCAGTGTGTGGACGAGTGGCAGGCCGAGAAATTCCTCGTAGAAACGGCGCGTCTCCTCGGAATCGCGGCAACGGTAGGCGTTGTGGTGCAGACCCTTGATCATCGCAGCTCTCCCGTCATGTAGCCGACCGGCCGGCGCGCCGTTTAGCCATAGACCAATCGGGGCAGCCAGAGACTGATTTCCGGAACGTAGGTGATGAGGAGCAACAGCCCGAGCAGCAGTATCAGGAACGGATTGACGCCCTTGATGACCGTCTTCAGCGGAGTGTTCGACACGGTGGCAAGCACGTAGAGATTGAGGCCGACCGGAGCGGTGATCAGCGCCAGTTCCATGTTCACGACGACGACAATGGCGAAATGGACCGGATCGATGCCGAGCGGGCCCAGGACTGGAATCAGGATCGGCATGGCGATCAGCAGGATCGAGGCCACCTCGAGAAACATGCCGAGAATGATCAGCATGACGTTGATGGCCAGCAGGAACTGCCAGGCAGTGAAACCATTGTCGCGGATGTACTGGACGAGTGCGGCGGGAATGCCCGACTCGGTGATCCAGTGGCCGAAGGCGAGCGCCGTGGCGATGATGATCATGATTGTGCCGGCGTTCTTGATCGATTCACCGATGACCGTAAGTGTCTCTGAGGGTTTGAAGCCCTTGTAGAAGAACAGGCTTATGAGAAGTGCCACGAAGGCTGCTACCGCCGCCGTCTCGGTGGTGGTCACCCAGCCGCCATAGATGCCGACGGCGATGATAACCGGCATCGACAGGGCCGGGATGGCATTGAGGTTGATGCGCCGGAATTCCTCGCGCGAGCGCCGGGGTTCCGCGGCGAGGTTCTTCCGCCGCCCGTACCACAGCACATAGAGGACGAAGAGGGAGGCCTGCATCAAACCCGGGATGACGCCTGCCAGGAACAGGCGCGGCACCGATTCGTCGGCGATGATGGCGTAGAGGATCAACGGAAGGCTGGGTGGGATGAGAATGCCCAGAGTGCCCGAGGCCGCAGTGACGCCGAGTGCGAAGGGACGGTCGTATTTCCGGTCGATCATGGCCGGGATGAGAATGGTACCCATGGCAAGTGCCGTCGCTACGCTCGATCCGCAGATCGCGGCGAACATCGCGCAGGCCGCCACGCAGACGACGCCAAGTCCGCCGCGGACGTTTCCGACCCAGACTGCCGCGACGTCGACCAGCGCCTTGGCGATGCCACCGCGCTGCATGAACGAGGCCGCCATGACGAAGAAAGGTACGGCAAGCAAGGTTGTCGAGTTGAGCTCGTCCAGCATCTTCTGGGCGATACCGACGAGTGGCTTGCCTTCGACCGCGAACATCGTGCCGGCCGAGACGCCGAGGACCAGCCAGATCGGCAAGCCCATACCGAGAAGGATGAAGAAAATGACGGCGAATATCTTGACCATTGTCTACTCGCGACCCGAATGGACTTGCATGGTCGCCGGGTCGAAGGCGAAGCAGAATTGCCAGAGGCGCCGGGCGTAACGCATCGACATCAGGGCGGCGGCGGTCGGCAGCGACGCATAGTAGACCCAGAGCGGAAAGCCGAGAGAGGTATTGCTGCGCTCACCGAGGTCGAACGAATCGGAGGCGACCAGCCAGCCGTACCATGTCAAGCCGAGGCAGAAGCCGAGCGCGATCGCGCAATTGGCCACCTCCATCCAGCGTTGCCGCTCCGGCTTCAGCATGCGCAGGAGCAGATCGGCGCGAACATGGCCGTCCTCGCGCACCAGCAGGCTCGCAGTCAGGAATGCCGCCCAGATAATGATGTAGACCGTGAGTTCCTCAGCCACCGAAAAGTCGACGGCGGACGTCAGGTATCGGCCGATAATCTGGGTTAGGTAGACGATGAGGCCGGCAGCCCCGAGGAGGCCAATCAGCCAGCGTTCAAGCTTGTCCCATGCTGCGAGCATGCGGGTCTCCGCAGATCGTATTGTGCAGAAGAGGATCGGGGCGCCTGGTGATTCAGGCGCCCCGAAAATCAGCTCTTGCCGGTGATGCCCAAGGCAGCGTTGGCCTTAGCGACCAGGGCGGGATCGAGCTTGAGCTCCTTGATGACGGCGTCCTGCGTGGTCATCAGCTTCTTGCGCGTGGCCTCAAGCACGGACTCCTCGGGCACGACGATCGTGATGCCGGCCTTCCTCATGATACCGACCGCCTCGGCCTGGCTCGTCGCCATGGCCGTGCGCCAGCCACCGATCTTGGCGGCCCACAGGTCGGTCACGATCTTCTGCAAGTCCGGGCCCATCTTTTTCCAGAACGCTTCGCTCACCATCGGGATGTACTGGGCGAAGAACTGTTGATCCTGAAGTCCGTACTTCACGCCGGAATCCCACAGCTTGGCCGATTTCACACTCTCGTTGGTGGTGAACAGCGCGTCGAAGGTGCCTTGGCTCAAGGCCAGCGGCACGTCCGGCCAGGCCGTGAAGTTAGGGATGCCCTCGAAGAACTTGACCCGTACCATCTGACCCGCGCCACCCGATGTGCGGATCTTGAGGCCCTTGAGGTCGTCCGGCGCATTCAACGGCTTGGCGGTCGAGAAAGTGTGGGAAGCTCCGAGGTCGAGCCACTTGCCGAGGATGTGCACGCCGAGCTTCTTGCCGAGCATGTCGTTGAGCGTGCGGCCGACATCGCCGTCGATCACCTTGTACACGTCCGCCGCCGAGCGGCCGTAGAATGCCGGGGACTGGGTGATGTCGAGATTGGCCTCGATGCCCGTGAGATTCCAAGGGCCGGGCACGCCCATCTCGGCGCCGCCCTGGCGCAGTGCCTTGCCGACATCGCGGTCGCGGAAGAGCTGTGCAGAGTGGAAGACCTCAACCGTGATCTTGCCGCTGGCGACCTTCTCCAGTTCCTTGGCGAAGTCCGTCATCTGCATCGTACGCGTGTGCGCGGCCGAGGTATCGAGTGACAGCCGCATCTTGAGCGGCTCCTGGGCACGCACCAGCGCGGGCGCGGCAAGGGCGGAGGCGGCGACGCCGCCCATCAATGTCCGTCTAAGCATGTTCAACTCCCTAATATGGCCGTCTCTTTATGGGAACCGCCGGCTCCCGGTCAAATTCCATAAAGGTCGGCCTTGTTCAAAATAGTGTTGCGCAGGATCCGGATCGAGGCAACGTCCACCATGACACCGTCGATATTGATCGCCCCAAGGCCCTTGGCTTCGGCCTCGGCATAGGCCTGTTCGAGCTTGCGGGCACGCGCCACATCCTCCGGTTTGG